>NZ_JAIUHE010000006.1:0-275263 GCF_020164995.1 Mesorhizobium sp. CO1-1-11 | reverse complement strand
GGGAAGGGGTGACTTAGGGTTTGCATCGCTACTGGCGATCCTTTACCGCCTGCCTATCACCGAATTGATGATCGCACGATCTCGTCGACATAGGTCTGCAGTGCCTTCTTCACGGTTTCACGCGGGCCGGTCATCGCTGTTTCTACCGGAGTGAGTCTGTTTGATTGGCCGTCTCGTTCGCCTGTTGCCTCACTGCATCCATCAGGTCTCGTGTCGCCTGGGCGACCTTGGCAACGGGTAGTCGATGAACGCAGTACACGCCGCCCGGATTGCCGGGCTTGCACAAATCGGGCGCAATGCACTGGCAAGGCAACGGCGGCTCAACGGTGCGGTGAAGCACCCCAAGAGGTCCCCAGATGTCGGGTGGCGTGAGGCCATAAAGGCCCACAACCGGGGTTCCGACTGACGCAGCCAGGTGCATTGGGCCGCTCTCGTTTCCCAGAAAGATAAATGCATCCGCAAGCAAAGCAGTTAATGTCTCAAGCGAGATCTTACCAACAACGCTCGCCAATGGTGACGCTGCCATGTCCAAGATTGTCTGCGCGGTTGAGCCTTCATTAGGTCCACCAACCAGTAGTGACCGCAGGCCCGTCGCGGCATAAACCTCGTCGATTATTGCAGCGAACCGTTCAGGTTGCCAACACCGCCCTTCGAACCTTGCTCCAGCGTGCACAGCGACGAAAGCTTTTACAGCCAGCTTGCTTTGCGCCAGAACCTGGGTAGACGCGCTTCGCCCAACCGGTGTGGGTTCAAGCCTCGGCGTCACTTCGCGTAATTCTATCCCAAGGGCTTCAAGCGGGGACAAATACCGGTACAAATAGTGCGCGCCTCCATGACCAAAGGGTTTAGCAAATATATTAGCAGGCTGACCTTCCCAAAACTTCAGGGGCTTTTCCGGGGGGTTGTACCCAACGCGCAGCGGAGCGCCGATTGACCTGTGCAATATCCTTGACGTCTTCGAGTCAGTTACATCAATGGTGAGATCGAATTTTCGGCGACGGAGGTCAGCTACCAAGCTTGAATATTCCTTCACCCGCTGAAGCAGACTTCTACCAGCACTTCTACCGTCGAACCCGATGGCCAGGTCCGCGATATTCTGGCTGATTACGAAGTCTCGCAGGCCAGGAGCGCAGAGCATGGCTATCGCAGCGTTTGGGTAAGCGAGGCGCAGATTTCGCACGAGCACCGAAGTTAGAATGATGTCCCCGATGTACTTCGTCTGAATAACGAGAATGGACTTGACAGTCTGCCGATCAACCATCGAGATATTCAGCACACCAACCTCCTGAAGGGCGGGTAATGTTGGTCATTGGTCGGTTCGCATCTCCGAGAAATGGATATCTCTTTTCACCACCGGAGCTAGATCATCTTTGCTATAGCGTTCGGGACAGCCCATGTTGCAAGCTTCCCTAAGAAGCACTCGTCATGGCATCTGTCCCCGCCACAAGGGCAATCCAGTTTCCGCGGCGAAGTCCCTATCCTCCGCGTAGATTGGCTCGCCTCTACTCACTACCAGGCGAAGCAAATACGCATCTTCGTCGGCATGATATCGAAAGGCATTTCGGGTGTCGTATCCATGCCCAGCCTGGGACAGGGAAAACCCGCTGACTACAACAGGGGCGAAGCCGGCGAAACGCGTCAACATGATCGCGAAGGCTCCGGTGGAGATTTTCCGGTGCCAGCCGCGGGACACATGATATTTGCCGCTAAGCCGCCAGACGATGTTGGCAAGTTGCCATTTGGTGAGCGCCTGCAAGGTATCGAAACCATAATTGAAGGTGCGACAACCAGCTTTCAGCTTGTCTTCAACGTCCGGCCAAACCGGTACGATCAGATGTTTCGCCTGCCGTCCCTTTAACAAATCGCGCTTGTAGAAGTCCTGTTCGCTCGCGCCGACCAAAATGCCGCGGCGGATGACTGCGATATCAGGAAGGCGGAGGCCGAACGTTTCCGCCAAAAGCTGGGAAGCATTGACGGTCACTAGGGCCCAATCGACACCATGTCCCTCCGGGAGGCGAAAATTCGGCGCCGACCCCATCACCAAGGCGGGACCAGTGGCCTTGGGCAACCGAAGAGTTGGCTTTGAGAAGATTGGCAAGAAATCCAAAAGCGGAGTTTTCATGCGGGAACCTGAACGGCATGTTCCTCAAACGCGCGCAGAATGCTCTCTTCTCGCCTCCATAATTCGTCCCATTGCGTGGTGCCGGACCAACCCGCAAACCAAGGGCCGCCGAGCGTGTAGTGCGCCAGCGAGACATCGGCGGGATCGAGTTCCGAAGCCGAAGCCCCTACGAGGTAGTTCCATGCCAGAGGCAATTCCCCGATCTCGTGGTCCTCAAGCCATTTGAAGGCGTGGAGGTCACGTCCAGGCCACGTATTGAGCATCTCGTTGGTCAGCCGTTTGTTGGAGGGATGATCTAGATTCCACAAAACGACCGACGACCAGTTTTTGCGGCGATAGAACGTCTGCATTTGTCCGTCCATCTTGACCGCTTCGGATTCGCGTTGCTGGTGCTTAACCGCCATAATCGCGTAGGAAGGATCGACTAGATCGAGCAGCTTGGCTGGATCCTTCAGAAACAGGACATCACAATCGCAGAACATGGCCCAGCCGCCTTGCCTTATAAACGGAACGGCAAAGCGCGATATGGCAAACTCTGTCGCCATCGGTGCCTCGGAAATCGGGCACCAGAGCTTACCATCCCGTACCACCATCGGTCGCTTCATAATTCCTTGGGCTTCAAGGTCTTTGAGCACCAATGGTAGTATCTGCAACGGCGTGCTTGTCCGCCGATAAGCGCTCCATCGCGCTACGTCTAGAACGCGGGATTCCCGTGGATCATAGCCGATGTAGATTGGTATCATGCCGCAACCCTATAATTGTGCAAATTTCCTCGAATTAAGCAGGGAAGCACTGCAAGCGGAAGACCGAAGTACAGCGGATCACTTGGTCACGGTGGCGAGCGTGCACGGTGATCGGCACCAAATGCGCTATTGGAAAAGATCTCGGGAGAAGCGGGCCACGGCCTCTTCCCCGTCCTTGGCGTAGCAAGGGTAAATCGTAGTCTTCGGCATTGCGCGTTCCTTTCAATCTGAAGTCAGCGTTCCGCGCTTGTTCCTACCCCTCTGAAGTAGGTCGCCAACTGTTTTTCTCCACCTTGCGGAAGAAAGTCGGCAGAAGCAGCTATCCACTCCGCGTCGGAGCGCAAATATCTTGACAGAACCCGGCCGCGGCTTGGCCGAGCTCGATCGTGTCTACCGGCTGTGGAACCTTGGCCTGCAGCGCTTTACGAGTGGGAACCCGAGGACAAATCGACATTACACGTTGGGTCACGGCTGGTGCGGTCCTGGCGCACCCGTCACATCTGATGCGTCGTCACTAACGTCCGCTTTTCGGCGGCGGCACAGCTGACTTCGATAATCGAGATGAGGCGCAAAGCGGCCGTCCAACCGTAGAGTTAGGGACGTCTCTCTCGGGTCATTCGGGACGGGCAGGCACTAACCGATGCCGGTTTCCCTATTCACCCATAACACCCCCGCTCCACCGCCAGCCTCTTCACCAGCGCCAGCACCCCATCGATCGCCGGCGTCGGCTTGCCCGTCAGCCGGCCCAGCTCCTGCACGGCGCCCACTAGCGCGTCGATCTCCATCGGGCGGCCGCGTTCCAGGTCCTGCAGCATCGAGGTCTTGTGGTCGCCGACGTCGCCGGCGCCCTTGATGCGGCGGTCGACGTCTATGGGGAAGCGCACGCCGAGGCTTTCGCCGATCGCCTGCGCTTCCAGCATCATGGCGCGGGCGAGCATGCGGGTGCCCTCGTCGGCGACGATCGCGGCAAGCGTCGAGCCGGTCAGCGCTGAGATCGGGTTGAAGGAGAGATTGCCCCACAATTTTATCCATATCTCTGCGCGTATGTCCTCGCGCACCGGCGCCTGCAGCCCGGCCTTGACCATCTCCCCGGCCAGGAGCGTGACCCTTTCGCTCTTCTCGCCCGAGGGTTCGCCGAGCGAGAAGCGTTTTCCTTCGACATGGCGGATCAGGCCGGGCGCATCGACCTCGACGGCGGGGTAGACCACCGAACCGATGACACGCCGCGGGCCGAGCCGGTCCCAGATCGTGCCGCCGGGGTCGACCTGCTGCAGTTTGGTGCCTTCGAGCGCGCCGCCGTTTTTGTGGAAATACCACCAGGGAACGCCGTTCTGCATGGTGACGACCGCTGTGTGGTCCCCAAGCAGCGGGGCGATCTGGTCGAGCGCGGGCGCGACGGAATGCGCCTTCAGCGCCAATACGACATAGTCCTGTTCGCCAAGCTCTTCCGCCTTTGCGGCGGTCCTGACCGGGGCGGTCGTTTCCTGTCCTTCCTCTATCAGGCGCAGGCCATTGGCCTTGATCGCGTCGAGATGCGCGCCGCGGGCGACGATCGACAGCTCGGTGCGGCCGGCAATCGCCAGCTTGGCCGCGAGGTAGCCGCCGATGGCGCCGGCGCCGAAGATGGTGATCTTCATCATCAGAGCCCGAGCTTGGCGGCGAGCCCGATGCGCTGCAGCTTGCCGGTCGCGCCTTTGGGGATCTCCTCCAGGATCAGCACCTTGCGAGGCACCTTGAAGTCGGCGAGCCGCATCGCGGCATGGGCGCGGATATCGCCCTCGCTGGCGCTCATGCCTTCGCGCAGCACCACGGCCGCGGCCACCTCCTCGCCGAGCTTGTCATGCGGCATGGCGAAGGTGACGACCTGCGCCACCGCCGGATAGTCCATCAGCACATTGTCGACTTCGAGCGGCGAGATCTTCTCGCCGCCGCGGTTTATGATCTCCTTCAGCCGGCCGGTGACCCTGAGATAGCCGTCATCGTCGAGCACGCCCTGGTCGCCGGTGTGGAACCAGCCATGCGCGAAGGCCGTGGCGTTGGCGTCCGGGTTCTTCTCGTAGCCTGAGGTGACATTGGGGCCGCGAATGACGATCTCGCCCGTTTCGCCGGCCTGCATCAGCCGGCCGTCCGGCGCCATCACCGCAACCTCGGGTCCGCCGGCCGCACCGACGCTGCCCGGCTTGCGCAGGCCGGGCGGCAGCCGGTTCGACGCCATCTGGTGCGCGGCCTCGGTCATCCCGTAGGACTCGATGACTGGGCAGCCGAAGGTCGCCTCGAGCTCGGCCATCACCTGCGCCGGCAGCGAGGCCGAGGACGAGCGGATGAAACGCAGGCGCGCCGCCGCCAATGCTTCCGGGTTACGCGCCGCGCGCGCCAGGATCGCCTGGTGCATGGTCGGCACGGCCGTGTACCAGCTCGGCCCGGCGTCGCTCAGCCACTGGAAGAAGCGCAGCGCGTTGAAGCCTGGCGTGCAGTAGATGCTGCCGCCCGATGCCAGCGACGACAGCACCGCCGCGATCAGCCCATGGATATGGAACAGCGGCATGATGTTGAGGCAGCGATCGCTAGCCGTCAGGCCGAGCGTCGCGCCGATATGGCGGGCGGAGGCCGCGACATTGGCATGGCTGAGCGGCACCAGCTTGGGCCGCGACGTCGTGCCGGAGGTGTGCAGCAAAAGCGCGATGTCATCATCTCCAGCCATGGCGGGAGCCGCTTGCGGTCCGACCGCCGCGCCTTCGATGGTGAAGCTGCCGGCCGGCGCGTCCGGCGGCGCGATGAGCCGCAGCACGCCGATGCCAAGGCGCTCGGCCACAGTCACGGCAGGGCCAGTCTCGGTCTCGGCGACCAGGATCGCCTTGGCGCCGATGTCGGTCAGGTAGAAATCGAGCTCGTCCGCCCGGTAGGCGGGGTTGAGCGGCGCCGTCGAGGCTGTGGCGGCGACAGCGATGAAGGCCGTCGCCATCTCCGGCCCGTTGGGCAGCACGATCGCCACCCGGTCGCCTCGGCCGATGCCGCGTGCATGGAGCTGCGTGGCGGTGGTGGCGATCAGCGCGCGCAGCCTGCCATGGGTCAGCGTCGGCCTGTCGGGCGCCAGGATCGCCGGCGCGTCGTCGGCGCCGGCGACGAGGCGGTGGGAAAGGTCTGTGTGGATTTGGGTCATGGTCACCAGCTATGTTTCAAGACTATGGCTTGCGAAAGTCCATCTGATGTCAGCGCCGCCCCTCATTGCCCTGCCGGGCATTTCTCCCCGTATAGGGACGGGGAGAAAGGGGCAGTTTCGGTCTCGGCGCCTGTTCAGCGTGGGCGATTGGCGAAACTGTCGATGACAGTGTCCCCTCTCCCCGTCACTATACGGGGAGAGGATGCCGGCAGGCAGGTGAGGGGCAGCGCCCGCGCCCGGTAGTTCCTCAATACCCCAGCGCCATCCCGTCCTTGCGCGGATCGGATGCCCCCGTCAGCGTTCCCTTTTCCCAGTCGATCAGCACCGCCTGGCCGCCGCCGAGCGGATGGTGCGGCTCGGTGATGGCGTGACCGCGCCGCCGCAGGCCTTCGACCGCCTCGGCGGGCACGTTGCGCTCCGCCTCCACCATACCGTCATTGTAGAACACGCGCGGCGCGTCGAGCGCTTGCTGCGGGTCCATGCCGAAATCGATCATGTTGGTCAGAAGATGGACATGGCCGAAGGGCTGGTAGCCGCCGCCCATGACGCCGAACGGCATCACCACGCGGCCGTTTTTGGTCGCCATGCCGGGCATGATCGTGTGCATCGGCCGCTTGCTGGGCGCGATGGCGTTGGGGTGGGCCGGATCGAGGCGGAAGCTCGAGCCGCGGTTCTGCAGCACGACGCCGGTCTTGGGACCGACGACGCCGCTGCCGAACGAATAATAGGTCGAGTTGATGAAGGAGACCGCGTTGCGGTCGCGGTCGACGATCGAGATATAGACCGTGTCGCTGCCCGGCAGCTGCACGTCGGGCAAATGGGTCATGGCGTGCTCGCGGTCGATCTCGGCGCGCAGCCGGTCGGCATAGGCTGCCGACAGAAGCTGCCTCACCGGCACCGGGACATGGTCCTGGTCGCCGACGAAACGGTCGCGGTCGCGATAGGCCAGCCGCCCGGCCTCGATCTCCAGGTGCAGGCGCTCGGCGCCGTTAGGGTCGAGCCCACCGAGCTTGAAGCCCGACAGCACGTTCAGCATCAAAAGCGCCGTCAGCCCCTGGTTGTTCGGCGGCATCTGGTGGATCTCGTGGCCGCCATAGCTGACGCTCACCGGCGCCACATAGTCGCCCCTGGTCGCGGCGAAATCGTCCGCCGTGTGCAGCCCGCCCAGCTCCTTGAGCCGGCGCACCATGTCGTCGGCGACCGCGCCTTCGTAGAACCCGGCGCGGCCCTGTTTGGCGATCACCCGCAAGGTCGCGGCCAGCTCCGGCTGCCTGTGCACGTCGCCGGCCTTCGGCGCCATGCCGCCCGGCAGGAAGATGCGCGCGGCATGCTCGTCGGCGGAAAGATCGGTTTCGGGTTCGGCCCAGTCGAAGGCGACGCGGTCGTGCACGACATAGCCGTTCTCGGCGTAGTGGATCGCCGGCGCCAGCACCTCGGCCAGGCTCTTGCTGCCATGGTCCTCCAGCAGCCGGCACCAGGCGTCGATGGCGCCCGGCACGGTCACCGCATGCGGCCCCTGTTTGGGAAGCTCGCTAAAACCCTTGTCGCGATACCAGTCGACGGTCGCGGCCGCCGGCGCACGCCCCGAGCCGTTGAAAGCCAGCACTTCGCTTTGCCCCTTGGGGCAGTAGAGGACAAAGCAATCGCCGCCGATCCCCGTCGATTGCGGCTCGACCACGCCCTGCACGGCGGCGGCGCAGATGGCGGCATCCATGGCATTGCCGCCGGCGCGCAGCATCTCGATGGCCGCAAGCGTCGAGAGCGGATGCGATGTCGCGGCAATCGCTTCCGTGGCACGAACCGGCGAGCGGCCGGGAAACTGGAAATCACGCATCTGGTCTGGGTATCCCCCGGTGTCTTGAAGCGAATGGGCACTTGAAGCGAATGGGTCCGATGAAATCAATGCCGGCGGCCGAAGATCTGCGCCAGTGACAACAGCGCGACAGACAGCACGATCAGGCAGGTCGAGATGGCGGCGATGGTCGGGTCGATCTGGTCGCGCAGCGCGTTGAACATGCGGCGCGTCAGTGTCGTGGTCTCCCCGCCCGAGATGAACAGCGAGACGACAACTTCGTCGAAGGAGGTGATGAAGGCAAACAGCGCGCCCGAGACGATCGAGAAGCGGATCTGCGGCATCGTCACCTGCCAGAAGGCAGCGACGCGCCCGGCACCCAGGCTGCGCGCCACCCGCTCCTGGTTCATGTCGTAGGAGCGCAGGCCCGACAGCACCGTCAGCACCACCAGCGGCAGCGCCTGTACCGTATGCGCGATGACCAGCCCGGTCAGCGTGTTGTTGAGGCCGATGCGCGCATAGAGGAAGAAGGTGCCGATGCCGACCAGGATCACCGGGATGATCAGCGACGCCGTCAGCAGCGCGTTGATGGTGCCGTTGAAGCGCAGCGTGCCCCGGTTGATAGCATAGGCGGCGGCAGTGCCGAGCGGCGTCCCCACCAGCGCGGTCATGACCGCGACCTTCACCGACACGATGGTGGCATCGCGCCATTCCAGCGACTGGAAATAGCTTTCATACCAGCGCAGCGACCATTGCCGCGGCGGGAACTGCAGCAGCGTCGAATCCGAGAACGACATGATGACGATGATGACCGACGGCGCGATCAGGAACAACAGCACGAGGCCGCCGAAGGCGTAGAGCCACAGCCGTTGCCGATGCGAGATCGGCAATCCGATATCTTCACTCATCGCGAACTCCATACGCCGGTGGCCCGCGCGCCGAGCAGCCACTGGAACAGGCCGAGAAGCGCCAGCGTGACCACCAGCAGCACCACGCCGAGCGCCGCACCGGCGCCCCAGTTGGAATAGAGGCTGGTGGTCTGTTCCATGCGCATCGCCCACATCACCACCTTGCCGCCACCCATCAGCGCCGGCGTCACGAAGAAACCGAGGCACAGCACGAAGACAATGACCACGCCGGAGGCGAGGCCCGGCACCGACAGCGGAAAGAAGATCTGCCGGAAGGTGGCGGCCGGGCCGGCGCCGAGGTTCATGCCGGCGCGCAGGCAGTCGGTGTCGATCGTCTTCATCGAGGCATAGAGCGGCAAAACCAGAAACGGCAGCAATATATGCGTCATGCCGATGACGACGCCCGAAAAATTGTTGGCCAGCGGCAGCGGCTGGCTGATCACGCCGAGATCGATCAGCCAGCTGTTGATCAGGCCCTTGCGCTGCAGGATCACCAGCCAGGCATAGGTGCGCACCAGCACCGATGTCCAGAACGGCAGGATGACGAAGATCAGGCAGATCGACGCGGCCCGGCGCGGCAGCTGCGACAGCATGTAGGCCAGGGGATAGCCTGTTAGCACGCAGGCGCCGGTGACGATGAAGGCGACCTCGAAGGTGGTGATGAAGGTCCTGATGTAGGAGGCCTGCTCGAAGAAGCGCGCATAGTTGGCGGCGCTCAAGGCGCCGGTCTCGTCGAACAGCGACAGCCAGAACAGCCAGCCGATCGGCACGACGATGATCGCGCAGACAAGGAACAGGCTCGGCGCCAGCAGCGCCAGCAGCCGCAATGATTCGCGCCGCGCGTCGGCGCGCAGGGCCTGCGCGTTCAGGTCCTGCCCCGCCGGCCTGGCGGTCTCCGTCATGAGGGCGGACTGCGCGCTCATCCCTCGGCCGCCACCAGGATCGTGTCCTTGGCATCGAGGCCGAGCGTGATCGGCTGGCCGGGCGCCGGCAGCCTTGCCAGCACATCGCTGCGGCAATAGTCGCGCAGCGTCAGCTGGCGGCCGTCGCGCAGGCTGGCATAGCAGACGAAACTGTCGCCCTGGTAGATGATGTCGCTGACCGTCGCATCGAGCACATTGACGCCGGTCGACGGGTCGGATGCCGTGACCAGCCGCAGCTTCTCCGGTCGCACCACCATCAGATGCGGACCGGCCGGCGGCGTCGGTGCGCCGGTCTGGATCAGCCTGTCCTCATACCAGACCGAGCCATTGCGGCTTTCGACCGGGATGAAGTTCGATTCGCCGATGAAGCCGGCTACGAATTGCGTCTTCGGCGCGGCATAAAGCGTTTCGGGCCTGTCGAGTTGTTCGATGCGGCCACCGTTCATCACCGCGATACGGTCCGACATGGTGATGGCTTCGCGCTGGTCGTGCGTGACATAGACCGTGGTCATGCCGAGACGGCGATGAAGCGCACGCAATTCGATCTGCATATGCTCGCGCAGGCCCTTGTCGAGCGCCGACAGCGGTTCGTCCATCAAGACGATGCGCGGCTCGAAGACGATGGCGCGCGCCAGGGCCACGCGCTGGCGCTGGCCGCCGGAAAGCTGGTCCACCCGGCGCTCGCCCAGGCCATGCAGCTTCACCAGCTCCAGCGCCTTCTCCACCCGCTGCGCTGTCTCTGTCACACCGACGCCGCGCTGCTTCAGCGGAAAGGCGATGTTGTGGAAGACGTTCATATGCGGAAACAGCGCATAGTTCTGGAACACCATGCCGATATTGCGCCGGTGCGGCGGCGTGGTGATGATCTCGTCGCCGCCGACCTTGATCGATCCGCCATTGGCTCGCACGAAACCGGCCAGGATCATCAGCAGCGTCGTCTTCCCCGAGCCCGAAGGCCCAAGCAGCGTCAGGAACTCGCCAGCCTCGACATCGAGGTTCAGGTCGCGCAGCACCGGCACGCTGCCAAATCGTTTCTCGATCGCGCGCATGCCGATCGGCAGCGCGGATGGTGCAATGGACAAGATCGTTATCTCCGAGGCAGAGACTGAAGGAGCGGGGCGGCGCTGCTGCCGTCCCGCAAGGTCAGGATTCCCGCCTATTGCTGGATCAGGTTGTTGAACTTTTCCGTCGCCTCGACGAGGTTGTCGCGCCAGAACTCGGCATCCTGCAACACCTGCTTCTTGACGTTTTCGGGCGCCGAATTGATGTCCTTGATCCGCTCCGGCGGGATCTTGCCGGTCTCGAAGGCCTTCTCGTTCACCGGTCCATTGTCGACATAGAGCGGCAGATTGGCCTGCAATTGCGGGCTGACGAACATGGCCAGCGCCTTCATCGCCGCGTCCTTGTTCTTGGCGCCCTTGGGGATGACCATGCAATCGGCGGTGAGCACGCCCTGGTCGAAGGAGAAGCTGACCGGCGCGCCCTCCTTCTTCAAAGTGCCGGCGCGGCCGTTCCAGATGCTCGCCATGTCGACTTCGCCATCCTTCACCAGTTGCATGGCCTGGGCGCCGGAGGTCCACCAGGCATCGACATGGCCTCGGATCTTGTCGACCGATTTCAGCGCGCCGTCGATATCGACGGGATAGACCTTGTCGATCGGCAGGCCGGAGGCGAGTGCTGCGACGCTCAGCGTCTCCGTCGCCTGGCTGCTGCTCAGCGCGCGCCGTCCCGGAAACTTTTCCACGTTCCAGAAGTCGGCCCATGTCTTCGGGCCCTTGTCGCCGAAGACATCGGTCCGGTAGATCAGCACGACGGACGTGTAGGAAATGCCGACCCAATCGTCATGCACCAGCTTGGGGTTGATGCCGCTCTTGTCGATGATGCCGTAATCCAGCTTTTCGAACAGCCCCTCCTTCGAGCCGCGCGCGCATTCGTCGGCGCCGAGTTCGGTGATGTCCCATTTCACCGCATTGCCGGTCACCTGCAGGCGTACGTCATCGAGGCCGTTGGTCGTGTCTTCCTTGATGGTGATGCCGAGCGCATCGGCGGTCGGCTTGAAGAAGGCCTTGGTCTGCGCCTCCTGATAGGTGCCGCCCCATGAGGCGACGGTGATCGTGTCGGCGGCGACGGCGGGCACTGCCACGGAGGCAATGAGCCCGGCTATCGCTAGAGTTCTAAAGCTGGTGGTCCTGTTCATTTCGGTTCTCCGACCGGTGTTCCCATTTGTTTTTTGATTTGGCATGCGATTTTGTATACAATTTAGAATGTAGCCGAGAGATCGGTGTTGTCAACTGCGACGGGCGCGATCGGTTGGACGGCGGGAACGGCGCCGCGGGGCGTGGCAAATTACGCCGACTGCGACTACAAACGAGGCGATGTCCGGCTAAAGCGGCCGGAGAACTGGAAACGGAACTTGGCCAAGGAACCAAAAAACACGCTGCGCGACTCGGTCTATTCCGCGCTCAAGGCGATGATCGTGACCGGCCAGATTCCGCCGGGTTCACGCGTCACCGAAAGCGACATCGCGGCGAAACTCAATGTCAGCCGCACCCCCGTGCGCGAAGCCTTCAATCGCCTTGAGCGCGACGGGCTGGTCACCGGCCGGCCGCGCCAGGGCTATGCCGTCACCGAGTTCGACATCAACATGTTCCGCGAGGCCTTCGCCATCCGCGAACTGCTCGACGGTCACGCGACCGAACTGGCGGCGGCCGCCGCGACCGAGAAGGACAAGGCGCGGCTGCGCGCCATGCTGGCCGAGTGCGAGCGGCTGGCCGCCATTCCAGATCGCACGACGCGGGAAAAATTCCAGGAACTGGAGGTCGGCATCGATCTCCACCGCGTCATTGCCGAGATCAGCGGCAATGTCATGCTGCATGGCATGCTGTGCGGCATCCTCGACAAGTGCCAGCATTATGTCTGGACCGAACTCTTGTGGCTCGATGAATGGAAGATCGCCCGCGACGAACACGCCGAGATCGTCGAGGCGATCTGCGCAAACGATGTCAGCCGCGCCGGCGCCCTGGCCCGCGCGCATGTGCGCGGTTCGCGCGAGAACGTGCTGCGCCTGCTGCAGGCGAAATCGGATTATCAGAGCTTCCTGGCCAAGGCGTCCTGAGCGGACAGCCATTCATCCTACCAGGTCCAGGCACCCTTTCCGAGCGTGGCCACCGCGTCGACGATCCGGGTGAAGCTCGCGCGGGCGCGGCCAACGGTATGCCGAGCCCTGAGATAGCCGTGCACCAGGCCGGGCTCCTCGAACCAGGTGGCGCGCCCGCCTGCCGCGACGATGCGATCGCGATAAGCCTCGCCATCGGATGACAGCGGGTCGCACTGGGCGGTGATCAGCATGGTCGGCGGCAGATTGGCGAAATCGGCATCGGCCAGCGGATACAGCGTGATGTCACCGGTCTGGTCCACGCCGCCGGTACGGATGTTCTTGTAGAATTCAAGGTCGCGTATCGTCAGCATCGGCGCCTCGGCATGCGTCACATAGGAGCCGCGCGCGCGATCGCCGCCGAGGCCGGGATAGATCAGCACCTGGCCGATCGGCTTTTTCGCGTGGCCACGTGTCGCGTGCGCAACGGCGGCGCAAAGATTGCCGCCGGCGCTGTCACCGCACAGCAAGACCGGGCGGTCGTAGGTCCCGGCGGCCCATTCGAAGGCGCTCATCGCATCGTCGAAAGCGGCCGGATGCAGATGCTCCGGCGCCAGCCGGTAGTCGACCGAGACCACCTCATAACCGGTGCGGCCGCAAAGCTCGGCGCAGACGTCGTCATGGCTGTCCAGCCCGCCGAGGATGAAGCCCCCGCCATGGAGGTAGAGCACCATGGCGGCACGGTCCGGCTTTGCGTTGCGGTAGATGCGGATCGGGATATCGCATGCCGGCCCGGCAATAGCGGTGATCTCCGCAGTCACCCCCTCGGGGTAGCCGGCAAAGAACTCGCGGCACATGCGATGGTAGATCTCGCGCTGCTGCGCGATGGTGTAATCGATCGTGTCGGGCGGATAATAGGAATTCGTCCGCTCGATGAAAGCCCAGGTCTCGGCGTCGATGAGTTTGCTGTAGTCGGTCATGCTGCTTGGACCGAATGTGGAGGTTGAGGCCAGAGGGGGGTGTGACGGAACATCATCGTCGGCGAGCTATCTCCCCTTCCAAACCGGCTCCCGCTTCTCCGCAAAGGCGCGGAAACCCTCCATGCCGTCCTCCGACCCGTAGAGCGCATCGACCGTCGGCAACTGCCGGCGCGTCACCTTGTTCATCGCCTCCTGGAAGGTGAGCGATTCCGCCACCCGCGCGGTCTCCTTGATCGCTGCGAACACCAGCGGCGGGCCGCTGGCGAGCAGCCGGGCGATCTCCCAGACGCGGTCCTCGAGCTTTTCCTTGGGCAGCACCTCGTTGACCAGGCCCCAGCGATGCGCCTCGGCGACATCCATCCAGCGGCCGGTGAGCAAAAGGTCCATGGCGACATGATAGGGGATGCGCTTCGGCAGCTTGATCGTCGCCGCGTCGGCCAGCGTGCCGGCGCGGATTTCGGGCAGCGCGAAGGAGGAATGATCGGAGGCGTAGATGAGATCGCAGGACAGCGCCAGCTCGAAGCCGCCGCCCACCGCCATGCCGTTGACGCAGGCGATGACCGGCTTATTCAGGTCGCGCAGTTCCTGCAGGCCGGCGAAACCGCCGACGCCATAGTCGCCGTCGACCGCGTCGCCGCTCGCGGCGGCCTTGAGGTCCCAGCCGGCGCTGAAGAACTTGTCGCCGGCGGTCTTGACGATGGCGACGCGCAGGTCGGGATCGTCGCGGAACGCCTTGAAGGTTTCGCCCATCAGCCGCGATGTTTTCAGGTCGATGGCATTGGCCTTGGGGCGGTCGAGCGTGACCTCGAGGATCAAGCCTTCGCGGCGGGTCGAAATGACGTCAGACATTCTTGTTTTCTCCCAGCACCAGCAATGCATCGGCGATCCAGGCGCCCTTGCCCTCGGAGCAGACGATCAGCGGATTGATGTCGAGTTCCTCGATCTCGCCGGCATTCTCCTGCACGAAGCCGGCAATGCCCGCGATGGCGTCGATTGCGGCCTGGACATCGGCCTTCGGCCGGCCGCGATAGCCCTCGAGCAGCGGGAACAGTTTCAGGCCGCGCAGTGCGGCCTCGATGTCGTCGCGCGTTGCCGGCAGCATCAGCGTGACGCTGTCGCGCAGCAATTCGACCAGCACGCCGCCAGTGCCCAGCGTCATCACGGCGCCGAACATCGGATCGCGGGTGAAGCCGACGATCAGTTCGGCGACGCCGTCGCGCACCATGCGCTCGACATAGAGCCCGGTGCCGAGCGGCAACAGGTCATGCGCCGCGGTGCTGACCGATTCGGCGTCCTTGAGGTTCAGCCTGACGGCGCCCACCTCGGACTTGTGGGTGACGCCAAGCGCCTTCAGGGCGACGGGGAAGCCGAGCGCCATGGACGAGATCACCGCTTCGACCGCATTGCCGGCGCGTTCGCCTTTTGGCACCGGAAGCCCGGCCTTGATCAGCCGCGCCTTGGCTTGCGCCTCGTCGGGCGTAACATGATCGCCACCGGCCGCGCCCGACGCCGATGTATCCACCGGCTGCGCCTGCGGCTCGCGCCAGGCCCAGCCGATGAAGGCCGCCGCCTGGGCGGCGTCCATCGCTTCGGAAATGCCGAAAAGCGGCACCATGCCGCGCGCCATCAGCTCGGCGGTGTATTCCTCCGGCAGGTTCTCCGGCAGCGAGGAGACGATGGCGCCATGCGCCTTGTTGGTCTTCAGCGCCGATTCGAAAGCGCGCAGCGTCGCCCACCAGTCGGTCACCGAGCAGCGATCGGGACGCGGGAAGTCGAGCACCAGCATGTTGAGGTCGAAGCCGCCCGACACCATGGCGGTGAAGGTGGCGGTCATCGCCGGCTCGTTGTTCCAGATGAAGGTGTGATAGTCCAGGGGATTGGCCACCGCGACCAGCGGCCCGAGCGTCGATTTGACATGGGCGCGATGGGTGTCGTTCAGGACCGGGAAGTTGACCCATCGGCCTTCGGCGCTGTCGGCCATGACCGATGCCTCGCCGCCCGAACAGCTCATCGACGACAAGGTATAGCCAGGCAGCGGGCCGGTGATGTGCAGCAGCTTCAGCGCCTCGATGAAGGAGGGGATGGAATCGACGCGAGCGATGCCAAGCCGCTTCAGGAAGGCGCCGGAAGCAGCGTCCGAGCCGGCGAGTGACGCCGTGTGCGAGACGGTTGCCTGCCGCGCCTGTTCGGAGCGGCCGACCTTCATGGCGATGATCGGCTTCTTGAGCTCACGTGCCCTTGCCGCCAGGCGCTCGAAGCCGGCTACCGAATCGAACGCCTCGATGTGCAGGCCAAGCGAGGTGACGCGCTCGTCCTCGATCAGGCCGAGCGCCATTTCGGACAGGCCGGTCTGCGCCTGGTTGCCTGCGGTCATCAGGAAGGCGATCGGTAGGCCGCGCTTCTGCATCGTCATGTTGATGGCGATGTTGGACGACTGGGTGATGATGGCGACACCCTTGCCGCCCTCTTCCAACCTGATGCCGCCATGCTGGTCTGGCCACAAAAGCGCGCCGTCGGCATAGTTGATCAGGCCGTAGCAGTTCGGGCCGATGATCGGCATCTGGCCGGCGGCGGCCACCAGTTCGGCCTGCAGCCTTTCGCCGTCCTCGTCATAGGCCTCGGTCTCGAGGAAGCCGGCGGCAAAGCAGACGGCGCCGCCGGCGCCGCGTTCGGCCAGCGCCTTGACCACCTCGATGGTGAGGTGCCGGTTGACGCCGACAAAGGCCGCGTCCGGCGCGCCGGGCAAATCGGCGACGGATCGGTAGGCCTTGCGTCCGGCCACTTCGTCCTTGGTGGGGTGCACCGGCCAGATCTCGCCGGCAAAGCCCATCTTGATCGATTGCGCCACGACGGCGGCGGCCTGCACGCCGCCGAACACGGCGATCGATTTGGGGCGCAGGAGGCGTTCAAGTTTATGCATCGATCAAGCCCCGAACGCGCGCAGCAGCGCCCGCGAAATAATATGTCGCTGAATCTCCGACGTGCCTTCCCAGATGCGTTCGACGCGGGCGTCGCGCCAGATGCGCTCCAGCGGCAGGTCGTCCATCAGACCCATGCCGCCATGGATCTGGATGGCCTCGTCGGCAACGAAGGCGAGCATTTCGGTGGCCTTCAGCTTGGCCATGGCCATGTCCTGGTCGGTGACAGTGCCCTGATCGTACTTCCAGCCGGCTTCGAACACCATCAGGTCGGCGGCCTTGAGTTCCGTCGCCATGTCGGCGAGCTTGAACGACACGCCCTGGAACTTGCCGATCTGCTGGCCGAACTGCTGGCGCTGCGCGGCGTATTCGACCGCATGGCCAAGCGCGCGCTCGGCACGGCCGAGGCAGGTGGCGCCGACCTGCAGCCGCGTGGCGCCGAGCCAGGAATTAGCGACGTCGAAGCCCTTGTGCACCTCGCCCAGAACCTGGGATGCCGGCAGCCGGCAATCGTCGAATTCGAGGATGGCGTTGGTGTAGCCGCGATGCGAGACATTGCGATAGCCGTCGCGCACCGTGAATCCCTTGGTGCCCTTGTCGACGAAGAAGGCGGTGATCTTCTTGCGCTTTCCGCGCGGTGAATCCTCTTCGCCCGAGGCCATGAAGACGATGGCGAAATCGGCGAGATCGGCGTGGGAGATAAAATGCTTGGTGCCGTTCAGCACCCAGTCGTCGCCATCCTGCACGGCGGTCGCCTTCATGCCGCGCAGGTCGGAGCCGGCGCCCGGCTCGGTCATCGCCAGGCAGTCCCATTTCTCGCCGCGGATGCAGGGGAAAAGATACTTTTCGCGCTGCTCCGGCGTGCCGGCGAGCAGGATGTTGGAAGGGCGCGCCACGCAGGTCCAGTGCAGCGCGTAATTGGCGCGGCCGAGTTCCTTCTCGTAGAGCAGCCAGGTCACCGTATCGAGCCCCGCGCCGCCGACATCGGCAGGCATGTTGGCGGCATAGAGGCCCGCCTCGATCGCCTTCGCCTTGATCTCCTCGATCAGCTCGCGGCGCAGCACGCCGGTGCGCTCGACCTCGCGCTCGTGCGGATAAAGCTCGTTCTCGACGAAGGCGCGCGTCGTCTCGACAATGAGTTTCTGCTCTTCCGAAAGACCGAAATCCATGGTCTCAGCCCTTCTTCTTTTTCTTCGGCTTTTCGGCTTTCTTCACCGGCTTGGCGGCCCTGGCCCTTTCCGCTGCCTTTGAGGCCACGGGCTTCTTCGCCGCCAGCTTGGCGAGCTGTCTTGTGTAATCCTTGTGCAGCGCGCCGGCGCCCCAGCCCTTGCCCTTGTTCTGCTTCGACAGCGCATCCATGATCGCGACCAGATTGTCGTCGCGGATCTTTTCCAGTTCGCGGATCGACAGGCCGTGCGCCTGGTCGTCAGACTGGGTGGCGATCAGGTCGACTAGCTCATCGTTGAACTCCGGCACGTCCATCAGCTTGGTCCACGGCCATTTCAGGCAGGGCCCGAACTGCGCCATGAAGTGGCGCATGCCGGCCTCGCCGCCGGCAACGCGATAGACCTGGAACATGCCCATCTGCGCCCAGCGCAGGCCGAAGCCGTAGCGCATGATGTCGTCGAGTTCCTCGACCGTGCAGATGCCGTCCTTGATCAGCCACAGTGCCTCGCGCCAGGCGGCTTCGAGCAGGCGGTCGCCGACGAAAGCCTCGATCTCCTTGCGGATGACGACCGGCTTCATGCCGATCGAGGCATAGATTTCCTTGGCGACTTCGATGGCTTCCGGGAAAGTCTGGTCGCCGCCGACGATCTCGACCAGCGGCAGCAGATAGACCGGGTTGAACGGATGGCCGACGACCAGCCGTTCCGGGTGCCTCTTCATCGCCACCTGCATGTCGGTCGGCTTGATGCCCGAGGTCGAGGAGCCGACGATGGCGTTGGCCGGCGCGTGGGTGTCGATCTCGGCCAGCACCTTGTGCTTTAGGTCGAGCCGTTCCGGCACGCTTTCCTGGACGAAGTCGGCATCCGCGACCGCCTCGGCGATCGTCTTGGCGAAGGTCAGCTTGCCCTCTTTGGGCAGGCCGCCCGGCACCATCTGCCTATAGGCGCGGCGCGCGCCCTTCATCACTTCCGAGACCTTGCGCGAAGCTTCGGGATCGGGATCGAAGATCGACACGTCGATGCCGTTGAGCAGGAGCCGCGCCACCCAGCCGGCGCCGATGACCCCGCCGCCGATGGCGGCCGCCTTGTTGATGATGCTCATTGAGAGGCTCCGGTTCTTGTCCTGGCGGTTTCGGGATCGGCGAGAGGCACGCGCTCGCCGGCGCGGATGACCGAGGGGTCGTAGGCTTTGCGGGCGAAGACTTCGAGCACGAACGGCCGGAAGAAGTCGATCGGCAGTGTCTCATAGTCAGGGTCGAAGCTCGACTGGTCCCAGCGTTCGCAAAACTGGTCGCAATCGTCGAAATAGGCATGACCGGCGAAGCGGTCGCGCGCATGGCGATTGCCGCCGAGATGGTGGGCGTAGTAGAGGCGCTGGAAGTCGCCATGCTTCTCCACCACCCAGGTGCATTGCTCGCGCACGAAAGGTTTCAGGATCGAAGCGGCGTATTCGTCGTGATTGTAGGGCGCGTAGATGTCGCCGATGTCGTGCAGAAGCGCACAGGCTATCCAGTCGGTGTCGGCGCCGTCGCGCCAGGCCCGCGTCGCCGCCTGCAGCGAATGACCCAGCCGCGTGATCTTGTAGCCGGACAGGCCTTCGTCGAGCTGCACCAGCGCGTCGAGCAGCCGCTCGCCGGTCCTGGCCGCGTAGTCGATCTCGTGCGCGGTCAGGAACTCGTAGTCTTGCCTGTCGCCATCCTTCATGGCGGTGAATTTTACAGTAGCCATATCGACCCTCCCTGCGAATAATTTATGCCGCGATCGGCGCTCGCTTGGTCAGGTTGAGCTTCTTGCGCACTTCTTCCGGCCCCAGGATCCGGGCGCCGAGATTGGTGACGATCGAGGCGGCACGCTCGACCAATTGCGCATTGGTCGCCAGCACGCCCTTGTCGAGCCACAGATTGTCCTCGAGGCCGACGCGGACATTGCCGCCGGCGAGCACGGCGGCAGCGGCGTAGGCCATCTGGTTGCGGCCGATGGCGAAAGCCGACCAGTTCCATGTCGACGGCACGTTGTTGACCATCGCCATGAAGGTATTGAGATCGTCGGGCGCCCCCCACGGCACGCCCATGCAGAGCTGCACCAGCGCGTCCGGATCGAGCACCTTTTCCTCGACCAGTTGCTTGGCGAACCAGAGATGTCCGGTGTCGAAGGCCTCGATTTCCGGCTTGACGCCGAGCGCCGTCATCATGCCGCCCATGGCGCGCAGCATGCCGGGCGTGTTGGTCATGACATAGTCGGCCTCGGCGAAATTCATGGTGCCGCAGTCGAGCGTGCAGATTTCCGGCAGGCACTGGCGCACATGTTCCATGCGGTTGGTGGCGCCGCCCATGTCGGTGCCTTTTTCGTTGAGCGGCAGCGGCGCTTCGGGCGAGCCGAACACCATGTCTCCGCCCATGCCGGCGGTGAGGTTCAGGATGACGTCGACATCCGCCGCGCGGATGCGCTCGGTCACCTCGCGGTAGAGATGCACGTCGCGCCTGGGCTTGCCGGTTTCGGGGTCGCGCACATGGCAATGGACGATGGCAGCGCCGGCCTTGGCCGCGTCGATCGCCGAATCGGCGATCTGCTTGGGCGAGCGCGGCACGTGGGGTGAGCGATCCTGCGAGCCGCCGGACCCGGTCACGGCACAGGTAATGAAGACCTCACGGTTCATCGCGAGCGGCATCGAAACTCTCCTCCCATTCGAAACAGCCCCTACCATCGCTCGACTTGATCAAAGCTGCTTTGCGTTTTACGAAGGCGACATGATCAAAAGCGAAAAGTCCGTCTTTCGCGCCGAACGTGAGACCCTCAAGGTAACGTTCCTGGTGTTTTCCGGCTCCTCGATCATGTGCGTCGCTTCCGCCGTCGACCCGCTGCGGGCCGCCAATCGCATTTCCGGCGAGACCCTGTTCGACTTCAAACTGGTCTCGGTGACAGGCGAGGCGCCGGTTACCACCTGCGGCCTGCCGGTGGCGGTCAGCGGCCGTTTCGACGCCAAGGAGACAACCGACGTTCTCGTCGTCGTCGCCGGTTTCGGCACCCAGAATTACGCGACGTCGGCTCTGCTTTCAGGTTTGCGGAGGGCAGCGCGGGCGGCCCGCGCGTGCGGCGGCGTCGAGGCCGGCACCTGGCTGGTGGCGCGCGCCGGCCTGCTGGAGGGCCGCAGCGCCACCACCCATTGGGAAGACATGGAGGATTTTTCGTCGGCTTTTCCCGGCGTCGATGTCCGGCCGGACCGCTATGTCATCGATGGGCCGGTGTTCACCTCGGGCGGCGCCTCGCCGACCTTCGACCTGATGCTGCACTTGATTCGCACGCGACTCGGCATGGCGGTGGCGCTCGATGTCGCCAGCGTCTTCATCTACGACCAGGCGCGTGCCGCGACTGATGCCCAGCCGCTGGTCTCGCTCGGCCGGCTCGACGGCTACGATCCGCGGCTGGCGCAAGCGATCCGCTTGATGGAAGCGCATGTCGACCAGCCGCTGACCATCGACGCGGTGGCCAGGCGCGCCGGGGTGACGGCGCGTACCCTGGAAAGCATCTTTCGCAAGTCGATCGGCGAGACGCCGGGCGCCTACTATCTCAGGCTGCGCCTGGGCGCCGCGCGCCGGCTCGTTGTCGACACCCGGATCGCCATGGCGGATATCGCCGGGCGGACGGGGTTCTCGTCTGCCGCGGCCTTTTCGAGAGCATTTTCAAGGGCTTTTGGCGAAGCCCCTGTCAGGCTTCGCCGAGGTTGATCCAGGTGGCTCAGGCGGCGTTTTGCCGGTCGCTGCCGCCATCGATCTGTGAGCGCATCTGTCTAGCCAGATGGGTCTCGAAACGGCTGGCAACAGCACGATCCCATTCGTTGGACCGGCGCGCGCCATCCCTGGGATGCGGCATTGCCATCAACCGGTCGATGATCGATCCGGCCTCGCCAGGTGAGAGCAGGGCGTCGATTTCACGTTCGTTCTGCATATCGGTTCGCCTCCTTCTTCCTCTCCCGCCACGAGCCATACCTATACGAGATTCGTGACGGCAGTTTGAAGGCAAGAGCGAGGTCATTGAGAGGCGGCAAGGGCAAAACCTTGTCGTCGATTTCAGCATGGCGCGCAGAAAGTTTCCGCGCGCCAAGCTTTCGAATCGCATAGTGCGCCGGCTTGGATTGCCGACGGTCAGGCAGCGTCAGACGTAGCGGTTGACGATGTTTTCGAGCAGTTCCTGGCGGCCGGAGCGCGGTTGCGGCTCGATCTTCTTCTTCACCACGCGCTCGGCGATCTCTTCCAGCGTCCGCTTGCCCGACAGCATCGCCTTGGCCTCGGCGCTGTTCCAGCCGGCATAGCGCTCGGCGAGCGGACCCGACAGCGCCTTGTCCTCTACCATCTTCGCTGCCGCCTTGAGGCCGCGCGCGCAGGAATCCATGCCGCCGATATGGCCGATCAGCAGGTCCTGCGGGTCGAGCGACTGGCGGCGCAGCTTGGCGTCGAAATTGGTGCCGCCGGTCTTGAAACCGCCGGCCTGGAGCACCTGGTAATATGCCAGCGCCATTTCCGGCACGTTGTTGGGGAACTGGTCGGTGTCCCAGCCCGACTGGTAGTCGTTGCGGTTCATGTCGATCGAGCCGAAGACGCCGAGCGCATTGGCCAGCGCCAGTTCGTGCTCGAAGGAGTGGCCGGCCAGGATGGCGTGGCCCTGCTCGATGTTGAGCTTGACCTCCTTCTCCAGGCCGAAGCGCTTGAGGAAGCCGTAGACGGTCGCGACGTCGTAGTCATACTGGTGTTTTGTCGGCTCCTGCGGCTTCGGCTCGATCAGGATCGTGCCCTTGAAGCCGATCTTGTGCTTGTAGTCGACGACGAGGTTCAGGAAACGGCCGGCCTGTTCCTGCTCGCGGGCAAGGTCGGTGTTGAGCAGCGTCTCATAACCCTCGCGCCCGCCCCACAGCACGTAATTCTCGCCCTTCAGCCGCTTGGTGACGTCGATGCAGCTCTTCACCGTCGCCGCCGCGTAGGCGAACACATCCGGATCGGGATTGGTTGCCGCGCCCGACATGAAGCGGCGGTTGGAGAACAGGTTCGCCGTGCCCCACAAAAGCTTGACGCCGGTCTGCTTCATCTTGCCGGCGAAATAATCGGCGATCTCATCGAGGCGGGCCGCACTTTCGGAAAAATCCTTGCCCTCGGGCCGCACATCGGCGTCGTGAAAGCAGAAATAGGGAGCGCCGAGCAGCGAGAACATCTCGAAGGCGACATCCGCCTTCAGCTTCGCCAATTCCATCGTGTCGACGCCGCCAGCCTTGGGGAACCAGGGACGGTCGAAGGTCTGGCCGCCGAACGGGTCGCCGCCCGGCCAGGCGAAGGAATGCCAGTAGGCGACGGCAAAGCGCAGATGGTCTTCCAGCCGCTTGCCGGCCACCACTTCGTCGGGATTGTAGAAACGGTAGGCCAGCGGATTGGTCGAATCCGGTCCTTCATATTTGATTGTCTGGATATCGCCGAAAAAGCCGCTGCTCATGGTTCTCTTCCTCTCCAAGATAGGTTTGCCCGATTACCTCAGGCGTAATTGGTTTCACGCCGGCGCTGGTCGAAAACGGTCCTGTCCAAACCGTCAAACGAAGGAGACAGACCATGACCGACCTCAACACGATCGCCCTGAACTACATCACCGCCTGGAACGAAAGCGATGCCGACCGCCGGGCGGCCTTGCTCAAGGCTGTCTTCACCGAGGACGTCAGCTATCGCGATCCGCTCATGCAGGGCGACGGCCATGAAGGCGTCGCGGCGCTGATCGGCGGCGTCCAGCAGCGCTTTGCCGGCTTCCGCTTCTCGCTGAAGGGCACGCCGGACGGCTTTGCCGACAAGATCCGCTTCTCCTGGAATCTCGGGCCCGAGGGCACTGCTTCCGTCATCGAAGGCACCGACATCGGCATCATCGAGAACGGCCGCCTGAAGAGCGTCACCGGCTTCCTCGACAAGGTGCCGGCGCAGTGAGGTCTTGCTGGCAAGTTGAGTGGCTCCCACGTTTACAGTAGTTGCTTGTCCAATCTGTAGAGGGGACCGATTGGCGAAGTCGGCGCCGCCCCTCATCGCCCTGCCGGGCACTTCTCCCCGTAGAGTGACGGGGAGAAGGGGGCCGGCGGCAATCTCGACGCCTTTCCTGCGACGTTGGTGATTGGCGAAACCAGCAATGACAGCGCCCCTCTCCCCGTCTCTATACGGGGAGAGGATGCCGGCAGGCAGGTGAGGGGCAGCGCCAGCGCCCGGACGAAAGGAATGGGACAAACGCCAACTCACGCGGTTACGGCCTTGATCGCCGGATAGAGCGCGCGGTATCGGTGATAGGCATCGGCGAAGGCGCCGCCAAGAGCTGCATCCGGCTCGATCGTGGCATCTGTCCTCGGCGCGGAGCACACGGCCAGCGGATCGGCGCCGGTCGCGGCGATCAGGCCAAGTCTGGCCGCTCCAAACGCAGCGCCGAAATCGCCATCAGCCGGAATATCCACCGGCAATTGCAGCGCGGTGGCGATCGCCTTCAGCCAGTAGCGCGAGCGCGAGCCGCCGCCGATCGCGGTCACGCGCGTCAAGGTCGTGCCGGCGGTTTTCAATGCCTCCAGGCTGTCGCGGAAGGCAAAGGCGACGCCTTCGAGCACGGCCTGTGTCAGCACTGCGCGGCCCGATTCATGCGCCAGGCCTGTGAACGAACCGCGAATGGCGGAATCATTGTGTGGCGTCCGCTCGCCCGAGAGATAGGGCAGGAAGGATACGCCGGTCGGCGCCTTCAGCGTCTCGCCGAGTTCCGATGTCAGTTCGCCCGCGCCCTTGCCTGTGATCTCCGACAGCCAGTTGAGCGAATCGGTTGCCGACAGGATGACGCCCATCTGGTGCCAGGTATTGGGCAGAGCATGACAGAAGGTGTGCACCGCGCTGGCCGGGTTGGGCAGATAGGCGGCGTTGGCGGCAAACAGCACACCCGATGTGCCGAGCGAGACAAAAGCGTGGCCGGCGCCGACCGTGCCCATGCCGCAGGCGGAAGCCGCATTGTCGCCGGCGCCGCCAGCCACCGGAGTGCCGGCCGCGATGCCCCACCGCGACGCGAGTCCGGCGCGCAGGGCGCCGGCTTTTTCCGTGCCCTCAACCAGCGACGGCATCTGCTTTTCCTCAAGCGAGGTCGCCGCAAGCAACTCGGAAGACCAGCGCCGCTTGCCGACATCGAGCCAGGACGTGCCTGCCGAATCCGACATTTCCGAAATATGCTCGCCGGTCAGCCAGAGCCGCAGGAAATCCTTGGGCAAAAGCACCTTTGCCACCTTGGCGAAGACAGCGGGTTCGTTGTTCTTCACCCAGGCGAGCTTGGGCGCGGTGAAGCCGGGAAAGACGATGTTGCCGGTGAGCGCGCGGAAGCGCGGATCGGCGTCCAGTGCCGCCGCCTCGACATGGCTGCGCGTATCGTTCCACAGGATGCAGGGCCGCAACACCTGATCGGCCGCATCGAGCAAGGTCGCGCCATGCATCTGGCCCGACAGGCCGATGCCCTTGATTGCGGCGAACTGCCCGGGATGTGCCGCCTTCAGTTCGGCGATCGCGTCTTCGCAGGCGCGTATCCAGTGCAGGGGATCCTGCTCGGACCAGCCCGGATGAGGGCGAGAAACATCAAGCGTGCCATGGCCGGAGCCGATGACGCCCTGTCCGGCATCGATCAGCAGCGCCTTGACGCCCGATGTGCCCAGGTCGAGGCCGAGATACATGGTTTCCTCCCACGTTCTTATTTTTTTCGGAACCCGAAAAATATGTTTGAGCCAGTTTTTAAGGCAAGATCCGCTCCGGGTCAATTCTCTGACAAATCGGCGGCACGTCTCGAAAACAGCGCCGACAGCGGACTGTCCGGGCGTACGGTCGAGCGCTCCGTCGTCAGCGCCCTGGCCAGTGCACCGTCGCCGGCACGCAAGGCGGCTTCTATCAGCGTCAGATCGATGACGTCGCGCTGCGCGTGGCTGCCGCCAAATCGATGGGCGATGGTCCGGATCGGCCGGATCAGTCGGATGGTTTCGGCGTAGTTGCCCTCTCCGAACGCCTTGATCGCAAGCGTCAGGGGATGGCCGACATCCCGCGTGAAAGCGGCATTGTCGTCACCGCCCCGCATCGCTTCGCGCTGTGCCCCGAGCAAGGTCCGGGCCGGAGCATCGAGCCCGGCGCCGACAAAGGCCATCATCGCGTGGGCGTCGTTGAAGGCATAGTTGGAGGCAGCGGCCTTGGGCACCCAATTGGCGGCTAGCGCCGTCCAGCGGTCGCCGACGTCGACGCCGCCGAGGTGAAGCCGCCACAGGATCGCCGATGCATCGACCATGTTGAGCGCCAGCGTCGATCTGCTGCCATAGATCGGCCCGTCATAGAGCGCCAGCACCTCGCCGGTCTCGCCGAGATCGTAGTGGAACAGCGCCAGGTGCCACCAATTGTGGACCTGGAGGAAGCTCTCCTTCGTCCAGGCTTCGGGATCGGTACGCATCCAGGCGATGCCGTCCCTTTGCCGGCTTTGCATCTCCATCACATGCGCGACCGCATGTTGCGCCCAGCCATCGCGCGGTTCGATCTCGACCGCCGTACGGCCGAGCCTTTCGGCCTGCGCATACTCAGCCATCTCTTCGAGCCCGAAGGCCTGCATGCCGAGAATGGCGTGATACCCCGGCATGTCCGCCTGCCATGACGGCAGGGCGCGGGCGATGCGGTCGCGCAGCATGCGGGCGTTGCCGGTGAAGAAATCGACCTGGTGTCCGACCTGGAGCGCCACGGCGTCGAGCGGAAAATCGATCGCTATGTCCCGCAGAATGCCGGAGGCCTGATGCCAGCGCCCGTTGGCGAGGTGGCCGAGGGCCGAGACATGCGCCCGCTCACGCGTTGTCGCGGCAAGCGGCAGCGCCGCCTCGTGGCAGATCCTGGCCACGGCCGTCGCCTCCGGTTCGGTGGCAAGGCCGAAAAGGTAGCCCTTGAAGACATGCGCCATGACAAAACCGGGGTCCTGCGCGATGGCGCGATCGACGGATTTCACGGGATCGCCGATGAAACACTGCAATTCGCGCACGGCCTGGCCGTAGGGCGCGAATCCGGCTTCCGTCGCGCCCGAAAATGCCAGGCCAAATGCGTCCCTGATGGCCATGCGAGAGTCCCTGGTCGAGGCCCGATGGGCATGATGCCCACGGTCCTACGTGATCTTAAAGCATAGGCTACGGCTACGCCATTTCACGAGTCGCGCCGCGGCATGTCAGGCATTTTTGCAGTTTATCAACCATGGGAGACAGAATAGGCTTTGTAAAACCGGACGAATTGTGGCTTGATTGCGGCGCGGGCAAGGGGCTTAAGATCGCGATCTGAGAGGGGACGCGATGCGGCATTTTGAAATACAGGGTCCGAACGGCGGTTCGGAGCACATTGGCCGGGCTGTTTCTTTGCTGCGCCGAAGACCCAGGCGAATCAATGCTGGGTTTATTAGCTTGCTTGCAACTACGACGCTTATGTTGCTGCCGAACTCCGCGGCCCTGGCGGCATGCCTGCTGGTTCCGTCTCCGGGCAATGACGTCTTCACTTGCGATAGTGGCGATTCGGGTGGCGGCCTCAACGACACCCTCGGCAACAACACGCTGAACTTTCCCGCCGGCGGCACCGGCCAGGTGAGCGGTAACGTCACCTTCGGCCCCGGCACGGACCGCATCAACATGCAGTCCGGCACCATCACCGGCACGGTCGATCAGGGCGACGGCACGGATTTCTTCACCATCGGCGGGGGCACCGTCGCCGGCAATGTCCAGCAGGGCGCAGGCATTGACGACTTCAACATGAGCGGCGGCCAGATCGGTTCCCTGAACCAGGGCGACGGGCTGGACACCTTCACCATGAGCGGCGGGCGCATCGTCGATTTCTTCGACGATGGCGACCGTGCCGTGATGACCGACGGCCGCATCGGCCGCGTCAACATGAAGCTCGACAAGAACTATTTCAATATGTCGGGCGGCATCATCGACCGCAACCTGGTCACCGGCTTCGACCAGGACACCATCATTCTCTCCGGCGGCACGATCGGCGGCAACATCAGCGTCAGCGGCGGCAACGACAGCGTGACGATCACGGGCGGCACCGTCGGCGGCGATGTGCTGATGAGCTTCGGAGCCGACAGTTTCGTCTGGAATGGCGGCGGCATCATCTATGGCGCCGTCGACCTCGGCGGCGACAACGATACGGCAAAGCTGAGCAACCTGACCAATGCCAATCTGGGCGGCGCCGACGCGCTGAATGGCGGTCTCGGCACCGACACGCTGACCTTCGACAACGTCAAGCTCGATGGCATCAGCCGGGTCCAGAACTGGGAAACTATCGACGCCACCAACGACACCCAGCTCACGCTGGACGGCAATCTGGTGCTTGGAGACAGCGGCACCGGCACGGGATCGCTCAATGTCGATGCCGCGAGCACGCTCTATGGCGGCGGCTTCAACGCATCGATCCAGGCCTTTACGTCGGGCCAGCTTGCGGACGTCGTCAATGCCGGCCGCATCGACCTGACCAATGGCAGTACCGGCGCGATGGACCGGCTGACGATTTCGGGCAATTACACCGGGCTCGGCGGCCTGCTGCTCATCCAGACCGAGCTCGGCGATGATTCGTCGGCGTCGGACAGGCTGGTGCTTTCGGGCGGCACGGCTTCCGGCTCGACCGGCATCGCGGTGGTCAATGTCGGCGGCGCGGGGGCCGAAACGATGCAGGACGGCATCATGGTCGTCCAGGCGGTCAACGGCGCCACCTCCACCTCAAGCGCCTTCGCGCTCGACGTGCCGGTCGCGGCAGGCGCCTTCGAATATTATCTGTTCAAGGGTGGCGTCACCGCAGGCAGCGCGGAGAACTGGTATCTGCGCTCGTCGCTGATAACCCCGACATCGCCGGCCGCGGCGCCGCCGGCGGCAGAACCAGCACCCGCCCCGGAACCGGTGCCGCCCGAGGCCGAACCTCCGCCGCCGCCATCCGCGCTGCCGCCGGTGCCGGCGCCGACCGAGGGCGACATCAACACTCCGCCGGTCGATCCGACGCCGCCGGTGCAGGCTAGCGATCCGGTGCCCGTGCCACCGCCACCGCCGCCGCCGGCGCCGGCGGCTGATCCACCGCCACCGCCCCCGCCGGTCCCGACTGCCGTGCCCGATCTTCCGACGCCCACGGCAGGGGAGGAAATCCTGCTCTATCGCGTCGAGGTGCCGGTCTATTCCGCGGTGCTGCCTGTGGCCGAGCATCTGGCGATGACGACACTTGGCACCTTCCATGAGCGGCGTGGCGAACAGAGCCTGTTGTCGAACACGGAGCTGTCGCCGGTCTGGGGCCGCATCTACGGCCAGGACGCCAGGATGGGCTGGTCGGGAACGGTGTCGCCGTCCTTCGACGGCACCTTGTTCGGCCTGCAGGCGGGCTTCGACGTCTCCGGACGCGAAACCGCGTCGGGCGGGATCGATCGCGCCGGCCTGTTCGTCGCCTATGCCAGCATGAAGGGCGATGTGCGCGGCCAGGCGCTGGGGCAGAATGATCTGTCCGTCGGCGGCATCGATGTCAGCGGCACCAGCGTCGGCGGTTACTGGACCCGCATCGGCCAAGGCGGCTGGTACCTCGACGGCGTCCTCATGGCCACCTTCTTCGGCGGCGACGCGACGTCGTCGCGCGATGTCGGCATCGACATTGGCGGAACAGGTGTCACCGCCTCGCTGGAGGGCGGCTATCCCATTGCACTGGCGCAGGGCTGGACGCTCGAACCGCAGGCGCAACTGATCTGGCAGCATCTGTCGCTCGACGATGCCAAGGATCGTTTCTCGTCGGTTTCCTTCGATAGCGACGGCAGCGTCACCGGCCGGATCGGGGCTCGGCTGCAGGGCGAGTCCGCTGTCAATGGCATAGCGCTGCAGCCCTACCTCAAGGCCAATATCTGGCATGATTTTGGCGGCACCGATCGTGTCAGCTTCGACACCACCGACATCTCGACGGAGGGCAGGTCAACCTCGTTCGAGTTCGGCGGCGGTATCGTCGCCAAGGTGACCGACAAGGTCAGTATCTTCGCCACCGGCGACTACACCACCAATCTCGGCGGCGACAAACGCCGCATCCTCGAGGGCAATCTGGGCTTCAGTGTTAAATGGTGAGGCCCTCCGGGCCTCACCCGCGTCAGGACATCAATTGCCGGAACGCATCGCCACCGTGGCGATGCCGGCGCCGACCAGGAGCGTGCCGCCGGTACGGTTGAAGATGCGGATCGCCTTGGGATTGCGGACCACGTTGCGGGCGCGTGCCGCGATCAGCGCGTAACCGAAGGCGTTGGCGAAGGCGAGCGCCAGGAAGGTCGTCTCGAAGATCAGCATCTGCGTCCAGAAGTCGGCGTGCCGGTCGAGGAACTGCGGCAGGAAGGCGACGAAGAAGGTGATGCTTTTCGGGTTGAGCGCGGTGACCAGCCAGGCATGCGCCATCATCTTGGCCGACGACACCGCGTCGGTGCGTGGTTCGGCCTTCAGCGCGCCGCCGGCGCGGAACAGTTTCACGCCGAGATAAATCAGATAGCCGGCGCCGATCAGTTTCAGGATGGTGAAAACACCAGCCGAAGCGGCAAGCAGCGCGCCGATGCCCAGCATCGACAAGGTCATGGCGGTGAAGTCGCCGAGCGCCACGCCGACGGCCATCGGCAAAGCGGTGCGCCAGCCCTGGCCCAGCGCATAGGAGACGACCAGAAGGATTGTCGGGCCCGGGATGATGAGGAGGATGGTCGACGCGGCAGTGAAGGCGGCCCAGTTTTCGAAGGACATGCTCGTCTCCTTTGAGCTCAAGGAAGAGGATAAATCCTTGGCTCCCGAAGAATGTAAAGGGGCCGAATCCTTGTTTTTGCGTATTCCGGCCGGGCAACCGGCACGACTCTTACGGGACCGCGACGTCAATTGCGCCAGCGGCAAAAAGCTTGATGACGGTTTCAACGTCTTGCAGATGTTTAATGGCGACCGCGCGGGAGGGCGGAGCGGCGCCTCGGCAAGGCGCAAACGCAAGCAGCGCAAGGCATTCACGCTTTATCAACCATGAATGATGAAAATGCCCGCTATCCGGCCGGACCGTGCTTCCCGCCGACAGAGTAGGGTTTGGGTATATGCGTGAGTTGCCGCAAGGTCCGACGCCGCCACGAAACGGCGACGCAATCGAAACCGATCTTCTTCTCTCCCGCCGCGCCATCCTGTCCGGGGCGGGCGCTTTGGCATTGCTCGGCGTCGCCGGCTGCTCGACCTCGGGTGGTGGCGATCTGCCGGCGCTGCAGCTCGACGATACGGTCACCGGTTCGGTGCCGATCCGGCCGTCGATCAGCGTCGACAAGAACATCACCAGCCCCCACGTCATGTATGCCTCCTTGACGGATAACGGCTTCAACGTGCCCGAGGTGCCCTATCTCAAGGTCAAGCCGGAGTTCCGTCGCCAGATCGTCGTCGATACGACCGGCGAGGCGCCCGGCACCATCGTCGTGCATCTCAAGGAACGCATGCTCTATCTCGTCCAGCCGGGTGGCGACGCCATCCGCTACGGCGTCGGCATCGGCAAGGACGGTTTCCGCTGGTCCGGCCGCGCCAACATCCAGTACGGCAGGGAGTGGCCGACCTGGACGCCGCCGCCCGAAATGATCCAGCGCAAGCCGGAACTGGTGAAGTGGCAGGGCGGCCAGCCCGGCGGCCTGACCAATCCGCTCGGGGCGCGTGCGCTCTACATCTACCAGGACGGCAAGGACACCGGCTACCGCATCCATGGCTCGCCGGAATGGTGGAGCATCGGCCAGGCGATGTCGTCGGGCTGCGTGCGCCTGATCAACCAGGACATCATCGACCTCTACAGCCGGGTGTCGAAGAAAAACCCCGTCGTCGTCATGTGATCGTCCAGCCCTCCGTTTCTCCCGTTGCGCGATGCGGCAAGACAGGCCAAGGTGACCTGAAAACCATCGCCTAGAGCCGGATGATTTCAGGTCCGTTCGACTTGAAATCCGAATCCGTCTCTTTCGGCGTCATGCTCCAGGGAGACATCAAGCATGGCTGGAACTTTCGTCATCGCGCAGGGCGGCGGCCCGACCGCCGTCATCAACCAGACGGTCGTGGGCGCCGCGCTGGAGATCCGCAGGCGCCATCCCGGTGCCAAGGTGCTGGGCTCCTTGCACGGTGTGCGTGGCATCCGTGACGGCAACTATGTCGACCTCTCCGCCATCCCCGAGGACCGGCTGCGGCTGATCGCCGGGATGCCGAGCGCTGCCCTCGGGTCGACGCGCGACAAGCCGGATGCCGCCTATTGCGAGGTCATCCTGAAGGGCCTGCAGAAGGCGGGCGCCGACGCTTTCATCTATATCGGCGGCAACGACACCTCGGGCACGCAGCAGATCCTGACCGATGCCGCCGGCGGCAAGATCGCTTTCGTCCATGCGCCGAAGACCATCGACAACGATCTCGAGGAAAACGACCATACGCCGGGCTTCATGTCCGCGGCCGAATTCGTCGCTGGCGCCTTCCTGTCCGTCGATCTCGATTTTCGCGCGCTTCCTGGCATCTATGTCGGCATCGTCATGGGCCGCCATGCCGGCTTCCTGACCGCGGCGTCGGCGGCCTGGCAGCTCGATTCCGACAGCGGCCCGCATTTGGTCTACGTCCCGGAGCGGCCGTTCTCCGCCGCCGGTTTCATCGACGACGTGCGCGCCACCCTCGACCGCCACAAGCGCTGCATCGTCGCCGTGTCGGAAGGCGTCAGCACCGCCGACGGCAAGGCACTGGTCGAAAGCCTGGTGCCGGCGGACAAGCTCGAGCGCGACCAGCACGGCAACGTCAAACTCTCGGGCAGCGACCTGCCGGCGGCGCTCGAACGGGCATTGGCCGAGGGGCTGCCGGGCAAGCGTGCCCGCGTCGACGCACTCGGCTACATGCCGCGCGGCTATGTCGGCTCCATCAGCCCGGTCGATGCGCAGGAGGCCTTCGATGCCGGCGCCTTTGCCGTCGGCGTCGCCGAACAGGGCGGCGGCTCGGTGGCGTTGCAATATGATGGCAGCAAGATAGTGCTGAAGAAGGTGCCGCTGAAGAACGTCGCCGGCAAGACCCGTCACATGCCCGACGATTTCATGAAGCCCGACGCCAACCAGCTGTCCGAGGCCGGCATGGCCTATCTCAAGCGGCTGGTGCCGGAAAAATACAAGGTCGGAAAGCCGTTCGTCTGATGCCGGGTTCGCTTGATGCCCGGCTCACACTTGATGCCCAGGCTCATCCTGATGGATAACTGGTTCTCCAGGCGCATCGTCGACGGCAGGACGACGATGCTGACCGAGCCGTTCGTGCACGACTATGTGCGCGCCAATATCTGGCATTTCACCGGCCGCGACGCCGACCTTCTGGTCGACACCGGGATGGGCATCTGTCCGCTGGCGCCGGAGATAAAGACGGCCGAAGGCAAGCCGCTTCTGGTCGTCGCCACCCATATCCACCTCGACCATGTCGGCTCGCTGCACGAATTTCCGCTGCGGGCCGGGCCAAGGATGAGCGCAGCGCAATTCGAGAGCATGGATGAGGCCGCGACTTACGCCTACATGTTCCACGATCTCGAGGGGGCCGTTTCGAAATTGCCGGCGCCTGGCTGGAAGTCGGCCGACTATGCGATAGCGCCGGCACCGTTGACGCGTATGCTCGACGAAGGCGACGTGGTCGATCTAGGCGACCGCCGGTTTCGGGTGCTGCATCTCCCCGGACATTCGCCGGATTCGATCGCGCTTTTCGATGAGACCGACGGCCTGTTTTTCAGCGGCGACGCCATCTATGACGACACGCTGATCGACGATTTGCCGGATTCCGACCGGGAGGCCTATCGCAACACGATGCGCCGGCTGCTCGACCTGCCGATCAGGATCGGCCATGGCGGCCACGGCCCGAGCTTCGACGGCGGGCGCATGCGCGAAATCGCGTCGGCCTATCTGCGATCCGTAAGCGCACTCTGAATTAAATCTTCGTAAGGTCGGGCTAAAACCCTAAATCGCGCGGATCGGCGCCCTAGATAGTTGTTGTCGATCCGGCCGGCTGCCATGCGTGGCGAGGCAGGCAACCCGGGCCGTCGGCACGCTGACGGGCACTTCTCCCAGGAAGACCCGCGGCGCGGATCAACCCCTCGCCCGGACAGAACGACCATGTCAAACCTGAGCATTCTTCGTAGGCATCGCATCGCCGCCCTGCTGGGCGCCGCGCTGCTGGTTTCTCCCTTTGTCGTCTCATTCGCCGACAGCGCGAACGGCGTCGGCACGGGCAACACGGTTGCAACGACGCAGACCCCCGTTGCCGGGACCACGGCCCCGAGCGGTTCGTTGGCGCCGATCGTGGCCACGACCAAGCCGGCCGTCGTGACCGTGACCACGGTCATGAAAGGACAGCCGGAAGCAATGAACGAAGCGTCGCCCTTCGATGGCGCCTCGCCCTTCGACGATTATTTCCGCCAGTTCTTCGGCGATCAGGGCATGCCCGCTCCCAAGACGCCTCCGCAACAGCGGTTGCCGCGGGCCGAAGCGCTCGGTTCGGGCTTCATCGTCGGTGCCGACGGCACCATCGTCACCAACAACCATGTCGTCGACGGCGCTTCCTCGATAAAGGTCACGCTCGACGACGGCACGGAGCTCCCGGCCAAGCTGGTCGGTCACGATGCCAAGAACGACCTCGCCGTGCTGAAGATCAACGCCGGCAAGTCGTTGCCAACCGTGAAGTGGGGCGACTCCGACAAGCTCATGACAGGCGACCAGGTGCTGGCGATCGGCAATCCGTTCGGCATCGGCACCACGGTAACGGCCGGTATCGTCTCGGCGCGTGGCCGCGACCTGCATAGCGGGCCCTTCGACGATTTCATCCAGATCGACGCGCCGATCAATCACGGCAATTCCGGCGGCCCGCTGGTGGACGTCAATGGGAATGTCGTCGGCATCAACACGGCGATCTATTCGCCCAATGGCGGCAGCGTCGGTGTCGGTTTCGCCATTCCGTCGGACCAGGCCGAGAAGGTGGTCGCCAAGCTGATGAAGGGCGGCAACATCGAATACGGCTATCTCGGCGTCGAGATCCAGCCCGTCACCCCGGATGTGGCAAGCGCCATCGGGCTGGACCGTCCCAGCGGTGCCTTGGTCTCGCAGGTCAATGACGGCTCGCCCGCGGCCAAGGCCGGCGTCGAGACCGGCGACGTCATCACCGGCTTCGCCGGGCAGGACGTCAAGGATCCCAAGGACCTGTCACGAGCCGTCGCCGACGTCGCGCCGGGTGCCAAGGAGAGACTGGATGTCTGGCGCAAGGGCAAGGCCATGCAGATCTCGGTGGAGGTCGGACGCAACAGCGACGATGTGAAAACGGCGTCTACGGATGACTCCAGCGCGCCAGGCACCGAACAGGGTTCCCGCGTGCCGGCCGTCGGCCTCGGCTTGATGGATATCACGCCGGACATCCGCCAGCAGATGAACCTCCCCGAGAACGAGCACGGCGCGGTGGTTGCGAGCGTCAATCCCGACAAGCCGGCAGCGACTGCCGGCATCCAGCCGGGCGATGTCATCGTCGCCGTCAACCAGGCTCCGGTGAAGAGCGCCAGGCAGGTGACCCAAGCGATTGCCCAAGCCGGCAAATCCGGACGCAAATCGGTGCTGCTTCTGGTGGAGCGTGGCGACACCCAGATCTATGTCGCCGTGCCGTTCGCCAATGGCTGAACATAAACAGCGCGTGGCGGGCTTGCGGACGAGCCCGCCACGCCGGTTCGGTTGGCTACAACTTGCGCAGCGCCACTTCCTCGATCAGGTGGTCGGCGCCCTTGCGCAGGATCAAGTCGGCGCGGGCACGCGTCGGCAGGATGTTTTCGCGCAGGTTCTTCAGGTTGATGTTGGTCCACAGGCCCTCGGCGATCGCCTTGGCCGCATCCTCCGACAGCTGCGAATAGCGGTGGAAGAAGGAGTCCGGATCGCGGAAGGCGGTTTCGCGCAGCCGCATGAAGCGGGAAATATACCAATTGTGGATCAGCTTCTCGTCGGCATCGATGTAGATGGCGAAGTCGAAGAAGTCCGACAGGAAGGGCACGATCTTGCCGTCCTGCGGCAGCTTGCCCGGCTGCAGCACGTTGATGCCTTCGAAGATCAGGATGTCGGGCCGGTCGATGGTGACGAACTCGCCGGGGATGACGTCATAGGTAAGGTGCGAATAGACCGGCGCGCGGACATCGGGCAACGCCGACTTGATACCCGAGAGGAAACGCAGCAGCGCGCCGACATCGTAGCTGTCGGGGAAACCCTTGCGCTCCATCAGGTTTTCGCGGCGCAGCACCTCGTTGGGCAGCAGGAAGCCGTCCGTGGTGATGAGGTCCACCTTCGGGCTCGACGGCCATCGCGCCAGCAATTCCTTCAGCACGCGCGCCGTGGTCGATTTGCCGACCGCGACAGAACCGGCAATGCCGATGATGAACGGCGTCTTGGCCACGTCGGCGGCGTTGAAGAAGGCCTGGCGCTGCCGGAACAGAAGCTGGCTCGCCTCGACATGCGCCGACAAAAGCCGCGACAAGGACAGATAGATGCGCTTGACCTCTTCGAGGTCGACCGGGTCGTTGAGCGAACGCAGGCGGCGGAACTCGTCCTCGCTCAGCGTCAGCGGCGTATCGGCTCGGAACCGCGACCATTGCTCGGCTGAGAAGAAGCGAAACGGAGAATATTTCTCGGTTGGCGCGAGCTGATCCATCGAGATACCTGCCCTTCCTCCCGATCAGCCCTTGGGCCGCGACGCCTTCTCGGCGATGCCCGAACGCCCGGTACGGGCTTCAAGCTCCTTGAGCACGTCGTTCAACGGGACACCCGAGATGCCGAGAACGACAAGCCAATGATATATAAGATCGGCGCTTTCGGAAACGAGGCCCTGTTTGTCGCCCTTGACGGCGGCGATCACGGTCTCGACCGCCTCCTCGCCGAGTTTCTGCGCCGCCTTGTCGATGCCCCGGGCGTAAAGCTTGGCCGTCCACGAATCCGGATCGCCGGAATGGGCGCGGTCGCTGACGATTTTTTCCAGGTCGGAGAGCGAAAACTCGGCCATGTCGATCTATCTTCTTGTTTAAACCGGGTTTTTCCCGAAAGCCGGCTTCGGGAGCATGCTCTAGGACCTGTTGCCCAGCGAGTCCAGCCGCATCGGCAGGCCGGCCTTGGCCATATGCGCCTTGGCTTCGGCGATGGTGTAGGTGCCGAAATGGAAGATGGACGCCGCCAGCACAGCACCCGCATGGCCGTCGCGAATGCCTTCGACCATGTGGTCGAGCGTGCCGACGCCACCCGAAGCGATGACCGGCGCGCGCACCGCGTCCGACACCGCGCGGGTCAGCGCGATGTCGTAGCCGGCCTTGGTGCCGTCGCGGTCCATCGAGGTCAACAGGATCTCGCCGGCGCCGCGATCGACCATTTTCCGCGCGAATTCCACGGCGTCGATGCCGGTCTTCTCGCGCCCGCCATGGGTGAAGATCTCCCAGCGGTCGGCCTCGCCGGGGCCGGAGATTTTCTTGGCGTCGATGGCGACGACGACGCATTGGTTGCCGAACTTGTCGGCGGCTTCGGCGACGAAATCCGGGTTCTTCACCGCCGCCGTGTTGATCGAGACCTTGTCGGCCCCGGCCAGCAGCAATCTTCGGATGTCGGCCACCTGGCGCACGCCGCCGCCGACGGTCAGCGGCATAAAGCATTGTTCCGCGGTGCGGGCGATGACGTCGAAGATGGTCTCGCGATTGTCCGACGAAGCGGTGATGTCGAGAAAGCAGAGTTCGTCGGCGCCGGCGGCATCATAGGCCTTGGCGGCCTCCACCGGATCGCCGGCGTCGATGAGGTCGACGAAATTGACGCCCTTGACGACACGGCCGTCCTTGACGTCGAGGCAAGGGATGACGCGGGCCTTCAGCATCAGCGGCCCTCTATCGTGGCAAGCAGATCGTTGAGCAGCTGGCCGACCAGCGGCGGCACATCGGCCTGGGCATCGAAGGCGGGATCGTAAGCGGAAACGGTGATGCCGACGACCGGCACAGCAAGCGCCATGGCGCAGGCCGCGTCGCGCAGCTGCTCCGGGTTCGGTCCGCCTGATGTGACGTAGCGGTTGGCCTGCAGCGCCTTGGGGTCGTGCACGTCGAGATCGAGATGCATGTGCACGCTGTTGGCGCCGGCGGCCTTCAGTTTTTCCGTCGCTTGCGCCACGCCTGGACATTCCGTCCGGATGACCGGCAATGTTTCGAGTAGTTTTTCCTCCGCCGGATCGAGATCGCGGGCGTTGACGAGCACGCAGCGCGCGGGATCGATCGGCCTGAAGCCGGGAATGGCGGCCGCCATCGGACGCCAGCACAGGCCGAGCACCGTCGACAGCGCCATGCCGTCGAGAAAGCCGTAGACGGACGTCTCCGGCGTGTTGAGGTCGCCGTGCTGGTCTGCCCAGATGATGGCGTCGGCGCCTTCGCCGGCGACCGCGCCGGCTGACGTCAGGCAGTTTCCGGCCAGCACGATGGGGAACCGCCCCCTGTCGCGGGCCATGCGGACCTCGCCCGAGACGGCGTTGCAGACGGCAAAACCCGTGGCGATCTCGCGCTCCTGGCCGTCGCCGACCCTGCCGATATCCTCGACCGTGACGTCGTGGCCGGCAAGGGTGAGGGCATCGACGAGCCCGCCCGATATCAGCGCGTCGGGCCCCTGGCCCATGCCGCCATGATAGTGGCCGCTGTCATAGGAGGCCAGGATGAGCGAAACTTTCACGACCGCGCCTCCATCGCCGGCCGGCCCCGCAGGATGGCCAGCGCCTCTGTGGGATCGATGCGGCCGTCATAGAGGGCACGGCCCGAGATTGCGCCTTCGAGTTTTTTCGCATCGGGCATGGTCATGCGCACGATGTCGGCGATCGAAGCCAGTCCGCCCGAGGCGATGACCGGGATCGACACGGCGTCGGCAAGGTCGATGGTGGCGTCCCAGTTGATGCCGGTCAGCACGCCGTCGCGGTCGATGTCGGTATAGATGATGGCGGCGACGCCGGCGCCCTCGAATTTCCTGGCCAGTTCGATGACTCCGAGGCTCGAGGCTTCGGCCCAGCCTTCGACCGCTACCTTGCCGCCCTTGGCATCGATGCCGACCGCGACCTTGCCCGGAAATGCCTTGCAGGCCTGCCTGACCAGATCGGGATCGCGCACCGCCACCGTGCCGAGGATGACGCGGGCCAGCCCACGGTCGAGCCAGTCCTCGATCTGCTCCAGCGTGCGAATGCCGCCGCCGAGCTGCACCGGGTTCTTCGTCGCCTTCAGGATGGCCCCTACCGCGGCGCTGTTGACGCTCTGGCCCTGGAAGGCGCCGTTGAGGTCGACGACATGAAGCCACTCGAAGCCCTGCTCTTCAAAGGCTTTTGCCTGCGCGGCGGGGTCATCATTGTAGATCGTCGCGGTCGCCATATCGCCGTGCTTCAGCCGCACGCATTGGCCGTCCTTGAGGTCGATGGCTGGAAACAGGATCACTCAGGCACCCTCGACGATCGCGAAATGTCCGGTCGAAGCCGCCAGTCTGTTCTGCAACGCTGTCTGGTAGGCTGGCGATCGATAGCAGCTGAGCGCGGTTTCATAAGAGTCGAACTCGACCACCACCTGCCTGCCAAATTCCGACCCTTCGGGATTGGTCACTTGTCCGCCGCGCACGAGATAGCGGCCTCCGAAAGACGAAACCGCGTCGCCGATGGCGTCGCGGTAACGCTGATATCCTTCCGGGTCTGTCACCGTCAGCATTACCAGCCAATAGCCCTTCTTGCACATGGTTCAGGGCCTCCAGCGCAGGAAATTGGTGATCAGCGCCAGGCCCAGCGCCTGGCTCTTCTCAGGATGGAACTGCGTGCCGGCGAGATTGTCACGCGCGACCGTGGCCGTCACCGGGCCCCCATAGTCGGCGACCGCGAGGATCTCGTCCGGTTTTTTTGCGTCGAGATGGTAGGAGTGGACGAAATAGGCATGCAGTCCGGCCGCGCCGGTCGGAATGCCGGAGAACAATGGGTGCTTATGCCTCAATTCGATCGTGTTCCAGCCGATCTGCGGGATCTTTAGCGCCGGATCGGAAGGCGTGATCTCCTTGACGTCGCCCGATATCCAGCCGAACCCGTTGGTGACGGTCTTTTCGAGGCCGCGCTCGGACATCAGCTGCATGCCGACGCAAATTCCCAGGAAAGGCCGGCCCTTGGCGATGGCGACGTCCTCGACCGCCTCCCACATGCCGTCCACGGCACGCAGGCCGGCCGCGCAATCGGCGTAAGCGCCGACGCCGGGCAGGACGATGCGGTCGGCCGTGCGCACCCGGTCGGCATCGGCCGTCAGGTCGATCTCGGCCGCGATGCCGGCCTCGCGCGCGGCGCGCTCGAAGGCCTTGGTGGCCGAGCGCAGATTGCCCGAACCGTAATCGATGATCGCAACCCGCATCTCAGCGCCGTCCCGGAATGTGGGTCAGCCCCAGCGCCATGCCTGGCTGTGCCGGGCGCGCCAAAGCGGCATCTGGGACGATGCGCGGCGCGGGTGCCGCTTCATCCGAAAGCCCTTCCACCTCAAGGGCATAGCGCATGTCGGCATCGCTGAGCCAGCCGGCCTCGACGACGCCCCACTCATGCCAACCGCGGCGGCGCAGTGCCGCGATGCGCAAGCCCTGTCCTTCCAGTCCGACATAGAGCGAGACGAGCAGCGACAAAAGCGAGCCGGCCACACCGAGCCCAAGTCTCTCGCCAAGCATCGACAGCACGCCCATGACGACAAAGGCGAGCGCCGCTTCGACCCACAGCCGGTGCCAGGCAAGCCACAGCGGCGGCACAAGCAGGCCGAGCCAGGTGAAGCCGTCGCGGACTAAGGTCGTCGTGTCGACGTTCTCGCTGCGGCCAGGTGGCTCCATCACGACATAGGCGGTCATGAGGCTATCCCTTCAAAGAACCCTTGGTGGAGGGAACCGCGTCAGGCTGGCGCGGATCGCGCTCGAGCGCGGCGCGCAGCGCGCGCGCCACCGCCTTGAAGCAGGTCTCGGCGATATGATGGTTGTTGGCGCCATAATGGTTGGTGACATGCAGCGTGATGCCGGCGTTCTGCGCCAGCGCCTGGAAGAATTCGCGCACCAGTTCGGTGTCGAAGGTGCCGATCTTGGGCGACGAGAACGACACGTTCCAGACCAGGAAGGGGCGGCCCGACACGTCGATCGCCGCGCGCGTCAGCGTCTCGTCCATGGCAAGGTCGATCGAGGCGTAGCGCATGATGCCGCGCCGCTCGCCCAACGCCTTGGTCAAGGCCTGCCCGAGCGCGATGCCGGTGTCCTCGACCGTGTGGTGGTCGTCTATATGCAGGTCGCCCGTTGCTCTGACGGTCATGTCGATCAGGGAATGGCGGGAAAGCTGGTCCAGCATATGGTCGAAGAAGCCGACGCCGGTGGCGATGTCCGATTTGCCAAAGCCGTCGACATGGATCGACACCGAGATGTCGGTTTCCCCAGTCTTGCGGCTTGCATCGGCGGAACGAGGCGCCATCACTCTATCCTTGTGCCAGTGGTTCAGATCGTGACCGGTTCACGGGCCTCAAGCGCTCGCTGGCTTGAAAACGAGAGCCTTCTAGCAGCATGATCCGGCGATTGCCAGTTGCGATCCCGGCCGCTATCGAGCGGTTTGCAATCATTGGCCCCGTGCATACATATGGCCGATCAAAGTCACTCGTACCGCGCCAAATCGCCTTTTGAAGGGATGGTGCGAATCGGAGCCAAGAAATGTCCAATGAATTGACCATGCACGCCACGACCATCGTGACGGTGCGCAAGGGCAACAAGGTGGTGATCGCCGGCGACGGCCAGGTCAGCCTGGGCCAGACCATCATGAAGGGCAATGCCCGCAAAGTGCGCCGCATCGGCAAGGGCGGCAATGTGATTGCCGGTTTCGCGGGCGCCACCGCCGACGCCTTCACGCTGCTGGAACGCCTCGAAGCCAAGCTCGAACAATATCCCGACCAACTGACGCGCGCCTGCGTCGAGCTCGCCAAGGACTGGCGCACCGACCGCTATCTGCGCCGGCTGGAGGCGATGATGCTGGTCGCCGACAAGTCGGTCTCGCTGGCGCTGACCGGCAATGGCGATGTGCTGGAACCCGAACATGGCGTCATGGCCATCGGTTCGGGCGGCAATTATGCGCTGGCCGCGGCGCGCGCGCTGATGGATACGGACAAGGATGCCGAGGAGATCGCCCGCAGGGCGATGCAGATCGCGTCCGATATCTGCGTCTACACCAACAACAATTTCGTCGTCGAAACGCTCGATGCCGCCTGAACCAGACCATGACCCCGCAAGGTGGGAACCGGTTTTCGGAAAAGATCATGGTCAAACAAGAAAGTAGCTACGATTTTCGGCCGGTGACCAAAAAGGACCTGCCGATGATCGCCGGCTGGCTCGCCGAGCCGCATGTTGCAGAATGGTGGGATGATCCTGAGACGGAAATCGCGGAGATTGCCGATCACATAGACTCGATTTCCGTCGAGCCGCTGATCGTTGAGCTCGACGGAAAGCCGATCGCCTATCTGCAGAGCTATGACCCGCACATGGAAGACGGCCATCCCTATGCCGATCAGCCGTTCGGCACGCTGGGCATCGATGTCTCGATCGGCCGGCCGGAACTGATCGGCATCGGCCATGGCTCGGCCATCGTGCGTCAGTTCGTCGAAGACCTGTTCGAGGAAGGCGTGCCGCGTGTCATCATCGATCCCGACCCCGCCAATCTCAGGGCCATCCGCGCCTATGAAAAGGCGGGTTTCCGGGCCATTGATCGCAGGCAGTCAATCTATGGCGACGTCGTGCTGATGGCGATCGATGCCGAAGACGCGCAAGAGGGGTAATCCAGGGCATGGTCATATCCAGCGGGGACAAGGGCCTTTCGGCCTACGAGGACAGCTGGCGGATGGGGCTGCTGATCGTCGCCGGCCTGCTCGCCGCCCAGGCTGTCACGCTCTATCTGATGGGCCATCCGCCGATCTGCACCTGCGGCTATGTCAAGCTGTGGCATGGCGTGGTGAACAGTTCGGAGAACTCCCAGCACATTTCGGACTGGTACACTTTCTCGCACATCATCCACGGCTTCCTGTTCTATGCGCTGGCCCGGTTCCTGTTCCCGCGCTCGCCGATCGGCTTGCGGCTGGCATTCGCCGTCCTCGTCGAGGGCGGCTGGGAAATCCTCGAAAACAGCCCGTTCATCATCGAGCGCTACCGCGCCGGCACCATTTCGCTCGATTATTACGGCGATTCGATCATCAATTCGGTGTCCGACACACTGGCCATGGTGCTGGGATTTGTGATGGCGCGAAGGCTACCTATATGGGTGATCGTCAGCCTCGCCATCCTCTTCGAACTGGGTACCGGCTATCTTATCCGGGACAATCTTACACTCAACGTGATCATGCTGCTGCATCCGTTCGAGGCCATCAAGCAGTGGCAAAGTGGAATTTAGTGATATGAGCACATTTTCTCCCCGCGAAATCGTTTCGGAACTCGACCGCTTCATCATCGGCCAGAAGGACGCCAAGCGCGCCGTGGCCATTGCCTTGCGCAACCGCTGGCGCCGCCAGCAGCTCGAAGGCCAGATGCGCGAAGAGGTGATGCCGAAGAATATCCTGATGATCGGCCCGACCGGCGTCGGCAAGACCGAGATCTCGCGCCGCCTGGCCCGGCTGGCCGGCGCGCCTTTCGTCAAGGTCGAGGCGACCAAGTTCACCGAAGTCGGCTATGTCGGTCGCGACGTCGAGCAGATCATCCGCGATCTGGTCGAAATCGCCATCGGGCTGGTGCGCGAAAAGATGCGCGAGGACGTGAAGGCACGCGCCCATGTCAACGCCGAGGAACGCGTGCTGGAAGCGCTGGTCGGCAAGACGGCGAGCCCGGCGACGCGCGATAGTTTCCGCAAGAAGCTGCGCGACGGCGAACTCGACGACAAGGAAATCGAAATCGAGGTGGCCGACACCGGCAATGGCGGCATGCCCGGCTTCGAAATTCCCGGCATGCCGGGCGCCAATATCGGCGTGCTCAACATCAACGACATGCTGTCGAAGGCAATGGGCGGCAAGAAGACCAAGCTGCGCAAGACGACGGTGAAGGAATCCTACGACCTGCTGGTCAGCGACGAGTCCGACAAGTTGCTCGACCAGGACGAGGTGGTGCGCCGGGCTCTGGACGCAGCGGAAAATGACGGCATCGTCTTCCTCGACGAGATCGACAAGATTGCCGCCAGGTCGGACATTTCGGGCGGCCCGTCGCGCGAAGGCGTGCAGCGCGACCTGCTGCCGCTGGTCGAGGGCACCACGGTGGCGACCAAATACGGGCCGTTGAAGACGGACCATATCCTGTTCATCGCCTCGGGCGCGTTTCACGTCTCGAAGCCGTCAGACCTGTTGCCGGAATTGCAGGGCCGCCTGCCGATCCGCGTCGAACTGCGTGCACTGGAGAAGGACGATTTCGTCCGCATCCTGACCGAGACGGAGGCCAGCCTGATCAAGCAGTACATCGCGCTGATGAAAACCGAAGGCGTCGAGCTGACCTTCACCGACGACGCCATCGATTCGCTGGCCGGCGTCGCCGTCGACCTCAACGCCAGCATCGAGAATATCGGCGCGCGGCGGCTGCAGACGGTGATGGAGCGGGTGCTGGACGAGATCTCCTATGATGCGCCCGACCGCAACGGCACGGCCGTCACCATCGACGCCGCCTATGTCCAGAAGCATGTCGGAGACCTCTCCAGAAACACCGATCTGTCGCGGTTCATCCTCTGAACGAAGATGCCGGAGCAGTCCGGCGCGGCATCGAGTAACAACTCCGGCAGGAGCCATGTGTGGCCAGATGGTATCATCTGGCCACCTTTCGTCTCGCCGGATGAAGAGGCGCTCTCGACTCGACCAGGTGCTTTACCTAGTTTGCGCGGCAATTCTCTAGGCGGCGGCGCATGAAAAAACTCATCCTGGTCATTCTCGGCTTGACGCTGGCGGCGACGCTGTTCGCCGCCGACGCGGCGACATTGGTGCCGCCGGGAAACCGCAATGCCGAGCAGCCCGACATTCCCGGCGCCTCCAGTCGCCGCACCCAGGCGACCAACACCAGCTTCCAGGCGAAGTATCGCAAGGTCTACGCGCTGTTGCAGAACGACCCCGACCTGCGCGGCAAGATCAAGAAGGCGGCAAGCGCCTATGGCATCGACCCGATGCACATCGTCGGCGCCATCGTTGGCGAGCACACCTACAATGTCGACGCCTATGACCGGCTGCAGACCTATTATGTCAAGGCGATCTCCTACCTCTCGAGCAAGCTCTCCTTCGCCTATGATGGTGAGGACATCAGCGATTTCGTGCAGCGGCCGGAATTCAGGAAATGCGACGCGATTTCGGACAGCTACGATCTGTGGGAATGCCGTGAACAGGTTTGGAACCGCTCGTTTCGCGGCAAGACGGTCGGCGGCGAGGATTTCCCCGACAACCGCTTCGGCGCCACCTTCTTCCAGCCCTATTATGCCGGCCAGACCTTCGGTCTCGGCCAGCTCAACCCGCTCACCGCCCTGCAGATGAGCGATCTCGTGCACAAGGTCTCCGGCTTGCCGAAGCTCGACGTCTCCGATCCCAATTCGGTCTACAAGACCATCATGGATCCGGACCTGACGCTTCCTTACGTCGCCGCGACGATCAGGAAGTCGATCGACGCCTATAAGAGCATCGCCGGCTTCGACATTTCGGGCAATCCGGGCCTGACCGCCACGCTCTACAATGTCGGCAATCCGGAACAGCGCGCTTATGCGCTGAAGGTGGAAAACGAAAAACGCCGCGCCACCGGCGAGCCGGAGAAGCTGCCGGAAGAGAATTATTACGGCTGGCTGGTCAACGACAAATTGCCGGAGCTGAAGGCGCTGTTTTAGGGCGGACCCGGCGCGCTGACGTTGATTTGCCAAAGCCGCGCCGCCCCTCATTGTCCTGCCGGACATTTCTCCCCGTGTAGTGACGGGGAGAAAGACGCTGTCATCAATGATTTCGCCAATCGGTGCATGAATTGCGGCGAGGTTGCCATAGCCCCCTTCTCCCCGTTCTACGGGGAGAAGATGCCGGCAGGCAGATGAGGGGCGGCGCCGACATCCACAAGGTGCACGACCCCTATGCCGCCAGCAACGCCTTCAGCTTGACTTCAGGCGATCCCAGCGCGTCCGCCGACGGTTTTGCCCGCTTCGCGATCAGCATCTCGGCCAGCCTGATGTCGCGCGCCACCGCATTGCCCGGGCCGATGCCGCTGGCCGCCACCAGCCTGCCGTCCTCGGCCAGATGAAAGAGGATGAAGGCGCCGTCACCGAGATCGCGGCGCACGGTGCTACGGCCTTCGTCGGATAATCCCGCGATCTGCAGGGACAGGCCATACTGATCCGACCAGAACCACGGCACCGCGGCATGCGGCTCGCCGGCGCCCAGCATGTTCCTGGCCGCCAGTGCGCCCTGTTCCTGCGCGTTGCGCCAGGCTTCCAGCCGCACGCGGCGGCCGCCATAGATGGCAAGCGGGAACGAGCAGCAGTCGCCGGCGGCGAAGATGTCGGGATCGCTGCTGCGCAGTTCTGCGTCGACCGCGATGCCGTTTTCGATGGCCAGGCCGGCCCCCGCCGCCAGTCCGGTCACCGGCACGGCGCCGATGCCGATCACGGCGAGGTCGGCAATGATCTCCCGGCCGCCGGCGAGCGTCACCCGCACCTCCTTGCCGTCGTCGGCGACGGCGGAGATGCCTTCCCCACAGATCACGTCGACACCCTCGGCGACATGCGCGTCATGGGTGATTTCGGCGATCTCGGCCGGAACGCCGCGCATCAGGATGCGCGACTGCGCCTCGATGACGGTGACATCTGCGCCGAGCTTGCGCGCCGCCGCGGCAAGCTCGAGGCCGATGAAGCCGCCGCCGATGACGGCGATGCGATTGCCGGCGCTGAGATGAGCGCGGATGGCCAGCGCATCGGCGAAGGTCCTGAGATAGACGCAGCGCCCGCCAAGGCCAGGCATCGGCAGCTTGCGTGGGGTCGAGCCAGTGGCCAGCAGCAGCTTGTCGTAGGGCAGCACCGAGCCGTCGGACAGGCGCACCGTGTGCGCCGCGCGATCGATCGCGATCGCCTGAACGGAATGGATATGCCGGATCGCTTTTCCCGCCAGGATTTCGTCGCTGGCAATCGCCTTGATTGCAGGCGCGTCGCTGGCCATCGCCTCCTTGGACAGAGGTGGCCTCTCATAGGGCAGATGCGGCTCGTCGCCGACCAGCGTCACCGGCCCGTCATAGCCGAGATCGCGCAGCGTCAGTGCTGCCCGTCCGCCGCATTCGCCGGCCCCGATGATCACCATTCCCGGCGTCATGCCCTTTACCCGATCTGAACCAGCACTTTGCCGGCGTCGACCTTGACCGGATAGGTCCTTAGGTTGACGCAGACCGGCGCGCCCCTGGCCGCGCCCGTCTTGTAGTTGAAGCGGCCATTGTGCTTGGGGCATTCGATGATGTCGTCCATCACCAGCCCGTCGGCGAGATGCACCTTCTCATGCGTGCAAAGTCCGTCGGTGGCGAAATAATCGTCGTCAGGGCTGCGATAGATGGCGAAGGTACGCCCGCCATGATCGAAGCGCATCACATCTTCTTCGTCGATGTCACCGGCGGCACAGGCCTCGACCCAATCGCTCATTCAGTCCTCCCCTGGAGTTGTCGGATGTCATTCCGCCGCCGCGGCGACGATGTCGTTGTGGAATTCCTCGCGGTACGGCCTGGCGGTCGGCGGCAGCTCGCGCTTGAGGAAATAATCCTCGTTGCGCAGCTGGCGGCGGAAGGCCGGGATCATCTCGCGGTAACCGGCCAGGATCGAGGGCGTCGGCGCCGGCAAATCGTGCTTGATCAGCGCGTGCAGCCTGGGCAGCGCATGGTAGGGCACCATCGGGAACATGTGATGCTCGACATGGTAATTCATGTTCCAGTAGATGAAGCGGCTGATCGGGTTCATGTAGACGGTACGGCTGTTCAGCCGATGATCGGTGACGTTGTCGGCAAGGCCGCCATGCTGCAGCAGGCCGACCATCACATGATGCCAGGCGCCGTAGAGCCGGGGCAGGCCGACCAGCATCAAAGGCAGGAACGACCCGGTATAGAGTGCCAGCGCGACAGTCGCTGCATAGATCGCCGTCCAGATGCGGGCAATATGGATCGCCTTGGGCTGCTCCTGTTCGGGAATGAAGGTTTTTTCCGCAGCGCTGATGTTGCCTGCGGCGTTGCGCAGCATGTCCGACATCGCGTGCCAGGCGTCGAGCACGCCGACAAAACCGAGGACGAGGCGCGCCAGGTCCGGCGGCCGCATCACCGAGATCTCGGGATCGCGGCCGACGATGATGGTGTCGGTGTGATGGCGCGTGTGGCTCCAGCGCCAGGTCACCGGGTTGCGCATGATCATGAAACAGGCGATCTGATAGACCGCGTCATTCATCCACTGTGTGCGGAACGCGGTTCCGTGGCCGCATTCGTGCCAGCGTGAATCGGTCGACGAGCCGTAGAGCACGCCATAGACGAAGAAGAAGGGCACGCACCACCAGCTACCCCAGAACCAGGCACCGCCGGCGCCGCTGACGATGAGGGCGGCCAGCCAGATCGCGGTGTCGCGGATCGCCGGGCCATCGGAGCGCTGCATCAACTCCTTCATCTGCTTGCGGGGAATGTCGGTGTGATACCACTCGGCCGCCGACAGGCCGTTCTCGACGGCAAGCCGGGCGTCGCGGCCGATCAGGCTGTAGTCACGCCGGGACGGCGCTGCGGTCATGATTGCCTCCCAAGGCAACGGGCTCGATACCCAGAAATAACGCCGCGCCATGATAGACTCAACATCACAAAGATAGTTTCTATCATTTCCTATCAAAGTAAGGTATCGATATCAGGCAATCGAGCGAGGGCGATCATGGCGAAACGGCCGACCATCACTGATCTGGCGCGCGTCTCCGGCGTCAGTGTCGCCACGGTGGACCGCGTGCTCAACAATCGCTTGCCGGTGCGCGAGGAAACGGCGCGCCGCGTCTACGAGACCGCGACCGAGATCGGCTATCATGCCGCCGGCCTGATCAAGCAGAGGATGCGCCACGAGCTGCCGGAATACCGGCTGGGCTTCCTGCTTTTGAGAGGCAACGACGTCTTCTACACGGAGTTCGCGCGGCAGCTCGAACTCGCGGTGTCGCAATCGCAGCGCTTCCGCGGCGTCGCCATCATCGACTTCGCCAGTTCGCTGACGCCGGATGAAATCGTCGAGCGCACGCGCAAGCTGGCGGCCAAATGCAGGGCGGTCGCCCTGGTCGGGCCCGATCATCCGGCGCTGACGGTCACCGTCGAGGAGATGAAGGCCAAGGGATTGCCGGTCTTTTCCCTGCTGTCCGACTTCGCGGCCGGCATTCGCGAGGGCTATGTCGGCCTTGACAACCGCAAGGTCGGCCGCACCGCGGCCTGGATGATCTCCAAGGCGGCGAAGCGGCCGGGCAAGGTTGCGCTCTTCGTCGGCAGCCACCGCTTCCACGGCCATGAACTGCGCGAGATCGGCTTCCGCTCCTTCTTCCGCGAGCAGGCGCCGGACTTCACCTTGCTGGAAACGCTGGTCAATCTCGAGGCCAACCAGATCACGCAGGACACGCTGCTCGACCTGCTCGGCCGCCACCCGGACCTCGTCGGCTGCTACGTCGCGGGCGGCGGCATGGAAGGCGCGGTCGCGGCGCTGCGGCAGGCTAGGCCCGCCGAGATGCCGGCGGTCGTCTGCAACGAGATATCGGCGGTCTCGCGGTCCGCCCTGGCGGACGGGGTGCTGACCATGGTGATCTCCACGCCGCTGGCTGCCTTGTGCCGCGAACTGCTCGGCCTCATGGCGCATGCCATCGAGACGGGCGCGGCCAACGCACCCGGCCAGACCTTCCTGCCGTTCGACATCTACCTGCCCGAGAACATCTAGCGAGCTTTGGCCTAAAGCATAGCGCCCGACCTGCATCCAAATTGACGCATTACCGATCGCTAATATATACATACCCAATGGACGGGGATGGGTTTGGGTACATCGCTTTTGGGAGCGACGAGCTCTATGCGCGTGGCGCGCTCTTCAGCGCGCTTCGCTTGCTTCACTATTGCCCGGGTGCCAGGATCACGGTGCTGACCGACCGACCCTCCATTTTCGACGGCTATCCCATCGAAGCGATCGAGCTCACGGCCCAGAGACAGACCGAGATGTCCTTCGGCAATCGATACAGATTTGGCATCAAGGCCGCCGGCATCATCGATCTGCTTCAACGTTGCGAGCGCCTGTTCTTCATGGATGCGGACATGTATCCGACCGGCGACATATCGCGCTGTTTCAACCGAATTTCAGCCTTGTCCTCGATAATGTGGCGGTGCGAAGGGCGCCCAAAGGCTCCCTATCGCTCGCTCGAAGGCGGGGGGCTCTCCATTGGAGGCCGCATCCTGATCGGAGATGAAACGATGTGGGCGAGCGGCGTCCTTGGCGTTCATCATCACAACATTCCGGCGCTGGAGCGAGCATACGCGGCCAGCGAGAAAGTCAGTGAAATCGTGCATTTGCACACCCCGGAACAATTCTGTACCGGCGTCGCGCTATCCCAGGATGGGCGAACGATCAGCCGCCACTGGCTGCCGATCCGCAACTACAGTACCAGGGGAAAGAAGCTCCATGCCCGAAGGCGAATTGGAGCTTTCTTCGATCTCAACGGCAAGCTCAGTGTCGAACGGCAGGTGAAGCAGGCGGCGTCGTGCAGGGTCTGGAGAGCGCCGCTCGATCTCTTGTTGCAGAGAGACATCTGGCATTTCTGAACGCCATGCCATCGCCCGCCGACGGCATCCAAGGAATGGACCCGGCGCGCAGACGCCGTCGGCTCCGCACCGCATTCCCGTGTCCGCCAAAATCGCACATCCGGTTCTGGAATCTCCCTTGACGCCTCCCGAGCAAATGGAATAAATATTTCACCAGTCACGTATTTTGGTTCTTTCGTTCCGGAACATCTGTTTCATCAAGAGGCCTTGGCGTTCCAGCAAACGGCAGGCGCAACCCGGGGAGAGAGACGGTAATCGGGAGAGATTCCCCAGGCAGAACGGGGATTCCGGAGAGATCGGTGCAACCGGACACCAAAAGTGGAGGAGAAATACAATGAAGAAACTGCTTTTGGGCGTCGCCTTCGCGGCGCTGATGAGTTCATCGGCCATGGCCGCCAAGATCGGCGTGTCGATGGCCAAGTTCGACGACAATTTCCTCACCGTGCTGCGCAACGGCATGATCGAGCAGGCCAAGGGCATGAGCGGCGTCGAGTTGCAGGTCGAGGACGCGCAGAACGACGTCGCCAAGCAACTCGACCAGATCAAGAACTTCGCCGCTTCGGGCGTCGACGCCATCATCGTCAACCCGGTCGACACCTCGGCCACGCAGGCGATGTCGGATGCGGCGGCCGCGGCCAAGATCCCGCTGGTCTATGTCAACCGCCAGCCGGTCAATGTCGACACGCTGCCAGACAACCAGGCCTTCGTCGCCTCGAACGAGGCCGATTCCGGCACGCTCGAAACCAAGGAAGTCTGCCGCCTGTTCAAGGAAGCCGGCAAGAAGGAAGCCAATGTCTATGTGATCATGGGCGAGCTTTCCAACCAGGCCGCCGTGCAGCGCACCAAGGACATCGACGATGTCATCGCCACACCGGACTGCAGCTTCATCAAGATCATCGACAAGCAGACCTCGAACTGGGATCGCGACCAGGCGCAGAACCTGATGACCAACTGGCTGTCGACCGGCAAGAAGTTCGACGGCGTCATTGCCAACAATGACGAAAGCGCCATCGGCGCCATCCAGGCGATGAAGGCCGCCAACATTGACATGAAGTCGGTTGTCGTCGGCGGCGTCGACGCCACCCAGGACGCGCTTGCCGCCATGCAGGCAGGCGACCTTGATGCCACCGTCTTCCAGGACGCCGCCGGCCAGGGCGCGGGGGCGCTGGATGCCGCGCTGAAGCTCGCCAAGGGCGAGAAGGTCGAGCACAAGGTCTATGTCCCGTTCCAGCTGGTCACGCCGGCCAACATCGACAAGTTCCTGAAGAAGAACTGAGCCGCGGACATACGGAGCGGCGCTCTCGCGCAGCGACAGCGCCGCTCCGCTTCCCTCGGGGCCCGAAGGTGCTCGGGGAACGACCGCGGCTGACGGAGGATAGAAGAATTGGCACAGACATCTCACGGCGTCGGCGGGGTCAGCTATGACGCCAGGAAGCGCACATGGCCGGCCGAATTCAACGTCTTCCTGGCGCTCGTCATCCTCGTCGTCGTCTTCGAATTGATCGGCCGGGTCTTTCTCGGCGACAGCTTCCTGTTCAACACCCGCAGCGACGTCTCCGGCCTCTTCAACGAGGCGCGCCTGCAGATCATCATTCTGCAGGTGTCGATCGTCGGCATCATCGCCATCGGCGTCACGCAGGTGATCATTACGGGTGGCATCGACCTGTCCTCCGGCTCGATCGTCGGCGCGACGGCCATGATCGCCATGAGCTTTGCCCAGGTCGCGACCGTCAACGGCAATCCCAACCCTAAGGCGATGTTTCTGGCCCAAGGCTGGACCGACCTCCCCGTGATCGTCCCGGTGCTGGTGGCGATCGGCTGCGGCCTGCTCGCCGGCCTCGTCAACGGCGCGCTGATCGCCTACACGCGCATCCCGCCCTTCATCGCCACGCTCGGCATGATGGTGACCGCGCGCGGCATCGCCAAATGGTGGTCGAAGGGCCAGCCGATCTCGTTCCCGACGGACAGTTTCGCCGCCATCGGCAAGGGCCTGATGCCCGTCATCATCTTCCTGTCGCTGGCCGTGCTGTTCCAGCTGATCATGACCTACACCAGATATGGCAAGCACTGCTACGCGATCGGCTCCAACGAGGACGCCGCGCGCATGTCTGGCATCAAGATCGCCAACCACAAGATCCTCGTCTATGTCATCGCCGGCATTCTCGCCGCGCTCGCCGCCGTCGTGCTCTCCTCCAAGAACCTCACCGCCCAGGCCGGCATGGGCGTCATGTACGAACTCGATGCCATCGCCATGGCGGTCATCGGCGGGGTCTCGCTGTCGGGCGGCCGCGGCTCCATCATCGGCACGGTGATCGGCGCGCTGATCTTCGGCGTCATCATCTCCGGCTTCACCTTCCTGCGCCTCGACGCCTACTACCAGGAGATGGTCAAGGGCGTGATCATCGTCGGCGCGGTCGTTCTCGACCAGTGGCGCCAACGCATGCGGGCATTGAGGGCTTGACCATGCCAGATATCTCCACGACAGACATCGTCCTGAAGACCGAAAACCTGACCAAGCGCTATGGCGGCGTGCATGCGCTTGAAGGCGCCAATTTCGAGCTGCGCAAGGGCGAGCATGTCGCCATCATGGGTGACAACGGCGCCGGCAAGTCGACCTTCGTGCGCCAGATCACCGCCGTCGAGCAGCGGACCAGCGGCCAGGTCTGGTTCGATGGCAAGGAAGTGAATTTCGCCGGACCGATCGAGGCCCGCGAGGCGGGCATCGAGACGGTGTTCCAGAACCTGGCGCTGGCCGACGACCTCGACGTGCCGTCGAACCTGTTCCTCGGCCGTGAAAAGGTGCTGTTCAATCTCGGGCCATTCTCGATCCTCGACCGCAAATACATGCGCAAGGCAACCGAGGCGGCGCTGGTCCGCACCGCGGTCAAGATCCCCAACCTCTCCAACACCATCCGCCATATGTCGGGCGGCCAGCGGCAGTGCGTGGCGATCGCCAGGACGGCGACCTTTGCCTCCAAGCTGATCATCATGGACGAGCCCACGGCGGCCCTCGGCGTGCAGGAGACGGCGCAGGTCGAAAACATCATCCGCACGCTGAAGGACAATGGCGAGCCGCTGATCCTGATCAGCCACAACATGCGCCAGGTGTTCGACCTTTGCGACCGCATCGTGGTGTTCCGGCGCGGCCGCATCGTCGCCAATCTGCGCAAGGAAAATACCGACGGGCAGGACATCGTATCCTATATCACCGGCGCCAAGACCGGCGAGGCGGAACTCGCGGCCTAAGGGCCGGGCTCGGAGGCGATGGTCATCGCCTTCCCGTCGATTTGTCTTGACCGGAAAATCATTCAGCGCCCATGACCGGCGCCCCGCTTCGAACCATCCCCAGAGGAAAATACCCATGACTGTTCGCTTCGCCCTCCTTGGTGCCGGCCGCATCGGCAAGGTCCACGCCCGCGCCGTGGGTTCCAACCCCCAGGCAAAACTGGTCGCCGTGGCCGATGCCTTCGAGAAGGCGGCGAGCGAATTGGCTGTTGCCTATGGCGCCGAGGTGCGCAGCATCGACGAAATCGAGAAGTCCAAGGACATCGACGCGGTCGTCATCTGCACGCCGACCGACACCCATGCCGATTTGATCGAGCGCTTCGCCAAAGCCGGCAAGGCGATCTTCTGCGAGAAGCCGATCGACCTCGACGTCAAGCGGGTCGAGCAGTGCCTGGCCGTTGTCGACAAGGCCAAGGCGACGCTGATGGTCGGCTTCAACAGGCGTTTCGACCCGCATTTCGCCGCCGTGCGCAAGGCGATCGACGACGGAGCCATCGGCACCGTCGAGATGGTCACCATCACCTCGCGCGACCCCGGCGCTCCGCCGCTCGATTATATCAAGCGCTCGGGCGGCATTTTCCGCGACATGACCATCCATGATTTCGACATGGCGCGCTTCCTGCTCGGCGAGGAGCCTGTCGCGGTCAGCGCGCACGCCTCGGTGCTGGTCGACAAGAAAATCGGCGAAGCCGGCGATTTCGACTCGGTCAGCGTCATCCTCGAAACGGCTTCGGGCAAGCAGGCAGTCATCTCCAATTCGCGCCGCGCCACCTATGGCTACGACCAGCGCATAGAGGTGCACGGCTCGAAGGGCATGGTGGCGGCCGAGAACCAGCGGCCGGTGTCGATCGAGCTCGCCAACGAGAAGGGCTACACGCGCCCGCCGCTGCACGACTTCTTCATGACCCGCTACCTCGACGCCTATGCCCTCGAGATCGCCGCCTTCATCGCGGCGGCGACATCAGGCAAGAAGGCGGCGCCGAGCGGCGCTGATGGCCTCGTGGCGCTGAAGCTGGCCGATGCGGCGCTGAAGTCGGCGACCACGGGCAAGACCATTCGTCTCGACAAGTAAGAACCGGACCCAACGCACAGGAGCAGAGCGATGAGCGCATCCGCCGATCGCAATTCGAATACACGCGCCATCGTCACCGGCGGTGCGCAAGGCATAGGATTCGCGGTCGCCGAAGCGCTGGCCGACGAAGGCTGCCGGGCGCTGGCGCTCATCGGCCGCTCGCAGGAGAAGGGCGACAAGGCAGTCGCTCATTTCAAGAAATCAGGTGTCGACGCGATCTTCATCAGCGCCGACGTCTCCAAGGTTGCCGACTGCAAGCGCGCGGTCGCCACCGCGCTCTCGCATTTCGGTACGATCAACGCCCTGGTCAACGCCGCCGCCACCTCGGCGCGCGGCTCGCTGGTCGAGACCTCAGAAGAGCTGTTCGACCAGATCTTCGACACCAATGTGCGCGGCCCGTTTTTCCTGATGCAGGGCGTGGTGGCGCATCTCTTGGAGAAAAAGGCGCCCGGATCGATCGTCAACGTGCTGTCGATGTCGGCGCATACCGGGCAGTCTTTCCTGACGCCCTATTCGACCAGCAAGGGCGCGCTGATGACGCTGACCAAGAACGTCGCCAACGCCTATCGCTTCAACCGCATCCGCTGCAACGCCGTGCTGCCCGGCTGGATGGATACCGAGGGCGAGGACATCGTGCAGAAGAAATGGCACGATGCGCCCGACGACTGGCTGGCGAAGGCCGAAGCCGCGCAGCCGATGGGCCAATTGGTCAAGCCGGACCAGCTCGCGCGGCTGATCAGCTACATGGTCAGCCCGCAATCGGGCGTCATGACCGGATCGCTGGTCGACTACGATCAGAGTGTCGCCGGGTCGTCGCCGGAGTAGGTTCATGCGAGCGATCTGCGTGGCGCACCTTGAACCTATCCTATGTCTGTCTTTGTGAAATCCTGACCGGTGTAGAGCAAAGCCAAATTATATGCCTTGCAACAGGCGTAGGAAAAGCAATCGCCCATATTGAGCTGCGCCGGCGAATCGACACCCTTGCCGTAACTGCGTGCGGCTTCGATGGCGAGCCGCCCGACTTCGGCCGAAATGAGGACCTCGCTGATTCCCAAATCCTGCACGAAACGGTCCACCGCCGCATTCGCCTTTGCGACTGCCGCCGGTTGGATGGGTGAAGGCAGGGGGGTCTTTGAACGCGCCAAGGCCATTGCGGTCTCGAAACGAACGATCGCCGAAATGAAGAAAGGCCCGCCATGGGCATCCATCCGGGCGGCGAGTTCTCCTGCCGTGGACTCCGGACGCAACAGAGCGACGACCGCCGAAGCGTCAATGAACAAGCTCATAGCCCCCCTGAAAGCTCGTCCGAATAGGCTCTCATGTCGAAGTCAGGATTATCCGCTCCGATTTCGCCAGCCATTCTGACTGCCTCCGCCAAGCGTTCCGACACAGTTTGGGCACTGCGGGCGCGCTCAATTTCATGCGTCAGGGCCCGGCGAACCGCCTCGGCTTTGCTCGGCGCCTTCGTGAGGCGCTGCACCTCAAGTACCAGCCGGTCGACTTCCCGGTCCTTCACATAAAGCGGCATTGGAGCATATCCTTTTTGGAATATCCAACATATACCTTCTTACATATTCAAACAAGGTCGCTATCAGGTGCGTGACATTCAACGCAAGTTCAGCTATAGCCGACGCATGATCAACCTGACCGCCACGTATTGGTACTTTAGGAGCTCGCTGGCGGCGGGAGGATTGCGCTCGATCTGAAGATTGCAGCAACAAGATCCGAACAGCCGCCAGACCTGGCGGCTTTTTTGTTTCAGCCGGCAGGTTCCCAAACAGGAGCAGAAAGCCGTGTTGACCACCACAGACGACCTCCGGGTCAAGGAACTGAGACTGCTGAGCACGCCGGACGAGGTGATGCGCGAGATACCGCGCTCACTCACGGCGACACGCACCGTTGCCGCCTCGCGCAACGCCATTCACTCCATCCTCACCGGGGCCGACGATCGGCTTGTTGTCATCGTGGGCCCTTGTTCCATCCACGATCCGGTCGCGGCCGTTGATTATGCCAGCCGTCTGGCGGCGCTGCGCGAGGCTCTGTCCGACCGGCTCGAGATCGTCATGCGCGTCTATTTCGAGAAGCCGCGCACCACGGTCGGCTGGAAAGGCCTGATCAACGATCCCGACCTGGATGGCAGCTTCAACATCGACAAGGGGTTGCGGATGGCACGCAACGTGCTTTCCGCCGTCAACAATCTCGGCCTGCCGGCGGCGACCGAATTCCTCGATATGACCACGCCGCAATACATTGCCGACCTCGTCGCCTGGGGCGCGATTGGCGCGCGCACGACCGAGAGTCAGATCCATCGCGAGCTGGCCTCGGGTCTCTCCTGCCCGGTCGGCTTCAAGAACGGCACCGACGGCAATCTCAGGATCGCCGGCGAGGCGGTGAAGTCGGCCGCCCAGCCGCATCATTTCATGGCGGTGACCAAAGGCGGACGCAGCGCCATCGCGGCGACCACCGGCAATGAGGATTGCCATGTCATCCTGCGTGGTGGCGTTCAGCCCAACTACGATGCGGCACGCGTCGAAGCCGCATCGGTCGAACTCGTCCGCATCGGTATCGCCCCCCGTCTGATGATCGACGTCAGCCATGCCAACTCAGCCAAGAAGCCGGAGAACCAGCCCAAGGTCGCGGCCGATGTCGCGGGCCAAGTGGCGGCTGGCGACGAGCGCATCATCGGCGTCATGATCGAGAGCAATCTCGTCGCCGGCCGGCAGGATGTCGTGCCCGGCAAGCCACTGGTCTACGGCCAGAGCATCACCGATGGCTGCATCGACTGGGCGACCACGGAGACGGTGCTGCACGGCCTTGCCGGCGCCGTGGAATGGCGCCGGTCGGCGCGCCGCAACTTGCTGGACAGCCGGCAAGGCGCCGCCTGATCTGGGGGAGCATAAGGGCGGCGCTTCCAGTTTCAGTCCAGGACCATGCCGCTCCTAGGCCCCGCAGCGCTCACCTCCTTGCATGTCACCGATCCGCGTGTTACATACTGAACCAAATGGTTCAGTATTCTCCTGCCCGCCTGGATGCCTCGTTCGCCGCGCTTTCGGACGCCACCCGACGCGGCGTTTTGGAGCAGCTCGGCCGTGCGGATGCCTCGATCACGGACTTGGCCCAGAAATTCCATATGACCCTCACGGGCATGAAGAAGCATGTCGGCGTTCTGGAGCAGGCAGGCCTCGTCACGACGCGGAAGGTCGGACGCGTGCGGACCTGCAAGCTCGGCCTGCGCCGCCTGGAGGAGGAGACGGCATGGATCGAGAGATACCGCCAGCTCTGGGCCGCACGCTTCGACGAGCTGGACAAGGTTGTCGAGGAAATGAAACGGAAGGAGGAAGCCGATGGACGAAACAAGAGCGAATGAGCCCACCCCCATGCAGAACCGCACGACGGTGGAACGGAAGTCCGACCGCGAGCTGGTCGTCACGCGAAGCTTCGACGCGCCGGCCCGCATCGTGTTCGAGGCCTGGACAAAGCCCGAGCTGTTCAAGCAGTGGTGGACGCCGAAATCGATGGGCATGTTCCTGCGTTCCTGTGAGATGGATGTTCGTGTGGGAGGCGGGTACCGCTTGGTGTTCGGGCATGATGACTCGCACCCCGCCGAGTTCTTCGGCAGGTATCTCGAAGTGACACCGCCCTCTCGCCTCGTCTGGACCAATGACGAAGGTGGTGACGGTGGACCCGTGACCACAGTGACCTTCGAGGAAAAAGGCGGCAAGACGCTGCTGGTCATGCACGAGGTCTATCCCTCGAAGGAGGCCCTCGACGCCGCCGGTACCGGGGCGGCGGATGCGATGGCCGAGACGTTCGGGCAGTTGGACGAGCTTCTCGCCACGCTGCGGCACGGCGCCGCCTGATCCGGCAGGCGCCAGAAGGCGGCGGTTCGGTTCAGCCCGAGACTACGCCGCCCTCAGCCCTTCCCATGCGGTGAACACGGAGACCGCGAAGAGCAGCAGCCCGGCCGCCCGGCCGGCAAGGATGGTCACCCGTGGATTGGCGATCAGAAGCTTGCGGCTGCGGCCGGCCGATATTGCGAGCCCGCCATAGACCGCGGCCTGCGTCAGCACGGTCAGCAGGCCCATGATCGTCGCCTGCATCCAGATCGGGCCGTAGTCCGGTTTCAGGAACTGCGGATAGACGGCGAGCACGAAGAGGTAGGCCTTCGGGTTGATCAGGCAGGTCACCAAGCCCTGGCGAAACGCCTTCCATGCCGAGCGGCTGCCGGCGGGGCTCTCGTTGCCGACGGTGATGGAGCTGCGCATCAGCGTGATGCCGATGAAGGCCATGTAGGCGGCGCCCGCTAACAGCAGCGGCTTGAACAGGATCGGCAAGAAATGCATCAGCAGGCCGACGCCGATAGCGCCGTTCAGCGTGTGCACCATGCCGCCGACCATGATGCCGCCGGTCGCGGCAAGACCCCTGTCGCGGCCGCCGGTCAACGCATTGGCAAGCACGAACAGCATGTCCATGCCTGGAACGGCGATGATGCCGAACAGGAGGATAAAGAACAGCCAGAGATTTTCAGCATAGCCCATGTCAGTTGCCTGTTGTCCCGCTCGGCCAGCCTCGGCGGAACCTGTTGATTTTCAAATCGATAGGCAGTCTTATAGGCAGGCCCAACTGACGATGGTGTGTCAGTTGTGATCGGTACCAGGTCAGAAAAATGCGCAAGGCCTCGCGCCTGTTCGAGATCATCCAGATCCTGCGGCTGGCGCGGCAGCCGGTGACGGCGGCAATGATCGCCGGGCAACTGGAAGTGACGATCCGCTCGATCTATCGCGACATCGCAGCGCTTCAGGCGATGCGCGTGCCGATCGAGGGCGGCCGCGGCATCGGCTATGTCCTGCGCCCCGGCTTCGACTTGCCGCCACTGATGTTTTCGATCGAGGAAATGGAGGCGATCGTCCTGTCGCTGGCGCTGCTGGAGCGCACGGGCGACGACGAGCTCAAGCAGGCGGCCAAGCGCGTCGGCGCCAAGATCGCCGGCGCGGTGCCGCCGCCCTTGCGCCAGACGCTCGACGCCAATGCGCTGCACGCCTGGGGCTTCGCCGCGCCCTCCGCAGGTGCGATCGACCTGGCGCTGGTGCGCCGCGCCATACGCGACGAGGAGAAGCTCGAGCTCTCCTACCGCGACGAGCTCGGCCGCGCTTCCGAGCGCCTCGTCCGCCCGATCGCTCTGATCTATTACGCCGAGACCGCCAACATCGTCGCCTGGTGCGAGCTGCGCCAGGCGATCCGCAATTTCCGCAGCGACCGCATCGAGGATTGCCAGCCGACCGGCCTAGGCTTCAAGGGCGAAGGCGATCGTTTGCGGCAGGTCTGGGTCAATGGGTGGGAAGTCGATGCAGCGGCCGCCGGCTAAAGCGACCAGCGCAGCGAATCCTACCTTACATCCACCCAGCGCTTCTCCTCGAAGGAGCGCGCCATGGCGTGCACGGTGCGCTCGATCTCCAGTCCTTCGGCGAACTCGATGAGCCGGGCCGGCTTGCCGGCAAGCCGGGTCAGCAATTCGTGGCATTCGATGATCTTGAGATCGTTGAAGCCGAGGCTGTGGCCGGGCGCCGGCACGAAGAGGTCATAGGGCCTGTGCTGCGGCGCCACCAGAATGGTGCGGTAGCCCTGTTCGGTGGGTCGGTCGGACGTCAGGTAGAGCTGGAATTCGTTCATCCGCTCCTGGTCGAACAGGATCGATCCCTTGGACCCGAAGATCTGGATGGCGATGCGGCCCTTGCGGCCCCAGGCCGAGCGGTTGACCTGCAGCGTGCCGGCAATGCCGTTCTCCAGATGCATGAGCACGCTGGCAATGTCGTAGGTCTCCACCGCGCGCCGGCCGCCTGAAGCCAGCTTGCGGTCGGCATAGGGCTTGGCCATGTCGCAGATGACGCGGCCGACGCGGCCGAACAGCGCCGAGACCAGCGACAGCGGATGCACGGCGAAATCGTCGAGCGCGCCATAGCCGGAAGTCGCCTCGTGCTTCCAGAAGAACAGCGCCTCGGGATCGGCCATGAAGTCCTCGTCCATCTCGATGCGCAGGTGGTTGACCTCGCCGATGATCTTCTCGTCGAGCAGCGCGCCGATGTGACGGATGGCCGGGCTCTGGATGTAGTTGTAGCCAAGCGCGGCGACCTTGCCTGATTTCTCCGCCGCGCCCGCCATCGCCTCGGCTTCGGCAAAGCTCGGCGCCATCGGTTTTTCGCACCACAGATGCTTGCCGGCTTCGAGGACAGCGATGGCCATTTCCGGATGGAACTGATTGGGGGTTGTCAGCGACACTATATCGACCTCCGGGTCGTCGACGACGGCGCGCCAGTCGCCGGTGGCTCTGGCGAAACCGAACTCGCCTGCCTTGCGCCTGGCGAGATCCTCATTGACCTCGCCCAGATGGACGAGCCGTGGCTTGGCCGCATCGGGGAAGACGGCCCCGACGGCGCTCCACGCGATGGCGTGGCATTTGCCCATGAAACCCGTGCCGATAAGACCGACGCCGACCATTTTTCGTCCTCCGCTGCCATAGAAGCTGAGTGGATGAATTAGTCCATTTTTCCCAGGAATGGAATGTCTGCCTCATTTTTTATGGCGTTCTTGCGCAGGCTCGCTATGATGGGGCAGAGAGGGTGTCCAGACAGGCTTGGGCAGAGGGACGATGGACGAACAGGTACCTCGCGACTTCGAGACGCTGCGTGCCACGATTCTGGACCGGCGCGAGAGCCTGCCCAAGCGCATCGCCCAGATCGCCGCCTACGCGCTCGACAATCCCGACGACATCGCCTTTGGTACCGCCGCCAGCATCGCCGCTTCGGCCGGCGTGCAGCCCTCGACCCTGATCCGTTTTGCCCAGCAACTCGGCTTCGACGGTTTTACCAGCCTGCAGCAGGTGTTCCGCGAGCGGCTGCGCGAGCGCAACTCTTCCTATGACGAGCGGCTGCAGGCGCTGCGCGCCAAGGCCGAGGGCGGTGCCGGCCACCGGGCGATCTTCGACGGCTTCATCGCCGCCGCCAGCACCTCCCTCAACGACATTTCCCGCACGCTGGACGATGCGCATCTGGAAGACGCGATTTCGCTGCTGGCGAAGGCGCAGACCATCTATGTCTTGGCCAAGCGACGCTCCTATCCAGTGGCTTCCTACATCGCCTATGCGCTCGGCAAGCTGAAGATCCGCAACCAACTGATCGAATCGGCCGCCGGCCTGAATGCCGAGATGGTCGGCTTCGCCACACCGGCGGACGCCGTCATCGCCATCAGCTTCTCGCCCTACGCGCCGGCCACGATCGAGGAGGCGCGCGCCATTTCCGAGCAGGGCGTGCCGATCGTCGCCATCACCGACAGCTCGTTCTCGCCGCTCGCCCAGTTCGCCAGGGTCTGGTTCGAGGTTGCCGAGGCGGATTTCGCCGGCTTCCGTTCGCTGTCGGCGACAATGGCGCTGGCCATGGCGCTGACCGTCGGCGTCGGCGAGAAGCGGCGCGACGCGAGCCGTAAGCGCAAAGCTTGATCAGGCGTCCCATCAAGGCAATTTTTTAGCCTAGGGAATGCTCATTCCATATTGACTATGGATTGGAATTATTATTTCATATTGCCGGCGCCACGCAGCCGCTCGCGCGTGTTACCCAAAACAATGTTGTCCATGACGACAAGACCGACGGGAGGTTCCAATGAGCGAAGCCGTGGACGCAAGACAGGTGCCGCTCGATGTCATCACCATCGGCCGCGCGTCCGTCGACCTCTATGGCCAGCAGATCGGCTCGCGGCTGGAGGACATCACCTCCTTCGCCAAGTCGGTCGGCGGCTGCCCGGCCAATATTTCCGTCGGCACGGCGCGGCTCGGGCTGCGCTCGGCTCTGCTGACGCGCGTCGGCGACGAGCAGATGGGCCGCTTCATCCGCGAGCAGCTGAAACGCGAAGGCGTCAACACCGACGGTCTGAAGACCGACAAGGAGCGGTTGACCGCTCTGGTTCTGCTTTCGGTCGAGAGCGAAGGCGTTTCGCCGATGATTTTCTACCGATCCGACTGTGCCGACATGGCGCTGGCCGAAGAGGACATCGATGAGGCGTTTATTGCCTCGGCCCGTTCGATCGTCGTCACCGGCACGCATTTTTCCCGCCCCAATAGCGATGCCGCCCAGCGCAAGGCGATCCGCATCATGAAGGCCAGGGGTGGCAAGGTCGTGTTCGATATCGACTATCGCCCGAATTTGTGGGGCCTTGCCGGCCACGCCGAAGGCTTTGAGCGCTATGTCAAATCCGACCGCGTCTCGGCCCAGTTGAAGACGGTGCTGCCCGATTGCGACCTCATCGTCGGCACCGAGGAAGAGATCATGATCGCGTCCGGCGCCGACGACTGCCTGAGCGCGCTGAAGACGATCCGCTCCCAGTCCTCGGCCACCATCGTCCTGAAGCGCGGCGCCATGGGCTGCATCGTCTATGACGGACCGATCAGCGACGATCTCGAGGACGGCGTCGTCGGCAAGGGTTTCCCGATCGAGATCTACAATGTGCTGGGCGCCGGTGACGCCTTCATGTCCGGTCTGCTGCGCGGCTGGCTCGGCGGTGAAAGCCTTGCCACGGCGGCGACCTGGGCCAATGCCTGCGGCGCCTTCGCCGTGTCGCGGCTGCTCTGCGCGCCGGAATATCCGACCTTCGAGGAGCTGCGGTTCTTCCTCGAGAACGGCAGCAAGCATCGCGCGCTGCGCAAGGACGAGGCGATCAATCACATCCATTGGGCGACGACACGCCGGCGCGACATCCCCTCGCTGATGGCGCTCGCCTGCGACCACCGTGTGCAGCTCGAGGATGTGGCGGCCAAGACCGGCGCCGATCCGGCGCGCATCCGCGATTTCAAGGTGCTGGCGGTCAAGGCAGCGGCCAAGGTCGCCGCCGGCCGCGACGGCTATGGCATGCTGATCGACGAGAAACATGGCCGCGAGGCGATGTTCGAATTCGCTCGCCACCCCTTCGCCTGGCTTGGACGCCCGGTGGAACTGCCGGGCTCGCGGCCGCTGCGCTTCGAATTCTCGCAGGACATCGGCTCGCAGCTTACCGAATGGCCCGTCGATCACTGCATCAAGTGCCTGTGCTTTTATCATCCCGACGATCCGGCGGAACTGAAGGAAGAACAGCAGCAGAAGCTGCGCGCGCTGTTCGAGGCCGCGCGCAAAGTTGGACGCGAACTTCTCATCGAGATCATCGCCGGCAAGCACGGCAAGCTCGACGACACGACGATCCCGCGCGCGCTGGAGGAACTCTATGCGCTCGGCATCAAGCCGGACTGGTGGAAGCTCGAACCGCAGGCGTCGAGCGGCGCGTGGGCCAAGATCGAGGCGGTGATCCTGAAGCACGATCCCTGGTGCCGGGGCATCGTGCTGCTTGGCCTGGAGGCGCCGCAGGACGAGTTGGAGGCCGCTTTTGCCGCCACGGCCAACGCGCCCATCGTCAAGGGCTTTGCCGTCGGGCGCACCATCTTCGTCCACGCAGCCGAACAATGGCTGGCCGGCAGGATGTCGGATGACGAGGCTGTCGCCGACATGGCGTCGCGCTTCGAACAGTTGACCGAAGCGTGGCTTGCCGCGCGCGGCCGCAAGGCGGCATAACAATACGCAACGGCGTAGGGACTGCGGAGGAAAACACCATGAGCCAGACAATCCGCCTGACGATGGCGCAGGCGCTGACCCGCTTCCTGTCCCGCCAGATGACCGAGATCGACGGGAAAAAAACGCCGATCTTCGGCGGCGTCTGGGCGATCTTCGGCCACGGCAATGTCGCCGGGATCGGCGAGGCGCTCTACCAGGTGCGCGACGAATTGCCGACCTTCCGCGCCCACAACGAGCAGGCGATGGCGCATGCGGCGATCGCCTATGGCAAGGCCAATTTCCGCCGCCGCTTCATGGCCGCGACCTCTTCGATCGGTCCCGGCGCGCTGAACATGGTGACGGCGGCGGCCCTTGCCCACGTAAACAGGTTGCCCGTCCTGTTTTTGCCAGGCGACGTCTTTGCCAACCGCATTCCTGATCCCGTGCTGCAGCAGGCCGAGGATTTTTCCGACGGCACGGCGACGGTCAACGACTGCTTCCGCCCGGTGTCGCGCTATTTCGACCGCATCACCCGGCCGGAGCAGATCATCCCGGCGCTGAGCCGCGCCATGCAGGTGCTGACCGATCCGGCCGAATGCGGCCCGGTGACTTTGTCGCTTTGCCAGGACGTGCAGGCCGAGGCCTATGACTATCCCGAGAGTTTCTTTGCCGAGCGGATCTGGCGCCAGCGCCGGCCGCGTCCGGACCGTGACGAACTGGCGGCGGCCGTGGCGGCGCTCAAGGGAGCCAGGAAGCCGCTGATCATCGCCGGCGGCGGCGTGCTCTACTCCCAGGCTTCCGACGAACTGGCCAAGTTCGCCCAAGCCGCCGGCATTCCGGTCTGCGAAACGCAAGGCGGCAAGTCCTCGCTGCCGGACGATCACCAGCTCAACATGGCAGCGGTCGGTGTTACCGGCACTTCGGCCGCCAACCGGCTGGCGGAAGAGGCCGACGTCGTGCTCGCCATCGGTACGCGGCTGCAGGATTTCACCACCGGCTCGTGGGCGCTGTTCAAGAATTCCGGCAAGACCATCATCGGGCTCAACGTGCAGCCCTTCGATGCCGGCAAGCACCGGGCGCTGCCGCTGGTCGCGGATGCCTGGGAAGGGCTGGCCGAGTTGGCAACCGCTCTGCAAGGCTGGAAGGCGCCCGCCGCCTGGACCGACAATGCGGCCGCCGGCAAGAAGGCTTGGCAGGCCGATGCGGCCAAGGTGACGGCCTCGACCAACGCTGCTTTCCCCTCGGATGCGCAGGTGATCGGCGCCGTGCAGCGCGCCATGGGCTCAGGCGTGACGCTGCTGCATGCGGCAGGCGGACTTCCCGGCGAACTGCACAAGCTCTGGCAGGCCGGTGCGCCGGGCTCCTACCACGCCGAATATGGCTTCTCGACGATGGGTTACGAGATCGCCGGCGGGCTCGGCACCAAGATGGCCAAGCCCGACGAGGAGGTCGTCGTCATGATCGGCGACGGCTCCTACTTGATGCTCAACTCCGAGATCGCCACCTCGGTGATGCTCGGCCTGAAGCTGACCGTGGTGCTGCTCGACAATAGGGGTTTTGGCTGCATCAACCGGCTGCAGATGGCGACCGGCGGCGCCAACTTCAACAATCTCTTGCAGGACTCGCGCCATGAAATCCTGCCCGACATCGACTTTGCCGCGCATGCGGCGAGCATGGGCGCGATATCAGAGAAAGTGCCGTCGATCGCCGAGCTGGAAAACGCGCTGCAAAAAGCCAAGAAGAACGACCGCACCACCGTGCTGGTCATCGACACCGATCCGCTGGTTTCGACCGATGCCGGCGGCCATTGGTGGGACGTAGCGGTGCCCGAGGTCTCGGCACGGCCTCAAGTGAACGCCGCGCGCAAGGCCTATGACGAGAAGCGGCGGATGCAGAGCGTCGGCGATTGACGCCAGCTCCCTTCTCCCCGTCACGATACGGGGAGAAGGTGCCGGCAGGCGGATGAGGGGCGGCGCTAGCGCCAAAAAATTGAACTGTCTAATCCCGGAGTGACGACTTGAAAGCCAAATTGGGCATGTCCCCCATCGCGTGGTGGAACGACGATCTTGCCGAACTGAGCGATGACGTGTCGCTGGAGGAATGTCTGCGCCAGTCGCGCTCTGCCGGCTTCACCGGCATGGAGATGGGCCGGCGCTTTCCCAACGACCCCGCCATCATGCTGCCGATCCTGAAGGCCGCCGACGTGACGCTGTGCGGCGGCTGGTTTTCCGGCACGCTGGTCGATGAGGAGATGGCTGCCAACAAGGACCGCATCCAGCCGATGATCGACCTGTTCAAGGCAGTCGACGCGCCCTGCATCGTCTATGGCGAGGTCGGCCGCTCGATCCAGGGCGACCGTTCCAAGCCGCTCGCCACCAAGCCGAAGCTCACTGGCGACGAGATGAAGGCCTACGCGCGGCGCCTGACCGAATTCGGCGAATGGTGCGCCGAGCAAGGCATGCCGCTGTCCTATCACCATCACATGGCGGCTGTGGTCGAGACCGAGCCGGAGCTCGATGCCTTCATGCGCCATTCCGGCGAAGGCATCCCACTGCTGCTCGATGCCGGACACCTCGCCTTTGCCGGCGGCGACGTGCTGCGCGCCATCGACAACCACCACAAGCGCATCAGCCACGTCCATGTGAAGGACGTGCGCATGGGCGTGATCGAGAAGCTCGACCGTACGAAGCAGTCCTTCCTCGATGCCGTGGCGCTCGGCGCCTTCACCGTGCCGGGCGACGGTTCGCTCGATTTCGGCGCCATCGTGCAGCGCTTCGCCGACCACGGCTATGAAGGCTGGTTCGTGGTCGAGGCCGAGCAGGACCCGAAGAAGAACCCGCCGCTGAAGATGGCGCAGGTTGGCCACAAGGAGCTGATGCGGGTGATGACATCAGCCGGTTACACGGTGGAGACGCAAGGGTTTCCGAATGCCTGATCGGGTTCTCGCCAGGCCGGGCTTGCTGTAGGCTGGCCAGATGAAAGATTCCGAGCACCCCTTCTTCCGGCCATTGTGGCGGCGTGTCGCCGTCGTCGCGGTCTGCCTCATCTGGTCGGTCATCGAGTTCGCCACCGGCACGCCGTTCTGGGGCGTCATCGCGCTCGGCTTTGCCGGCTACGGCGCCTGGCAATTTTTTTATCTTTATAAGCCGGCCGACGAGACGAAGCCTCCGGCCGATCCGAAGGAATAGGCGGTCCATGGCGCGAGCAGTTTTGTGGATTGGATACTGCGAGCGTAACGGATCGCACACGTCGGCGATTGGCCGAAACGCCCCTCGCTTCGTCATCCTAGGGTCTTCGCGACGGAGCTTCGCTCCTGCTCCGCCCCAGGATGACGAAGTTGGAAGGCTAGGATAGGAGAGACAAAATGTCGAAACTGCTCGTCAAGGCCGACAAGGGCCATGGCCGCGTCGCCCATGTGACGCCGAAAAGCGCCGGCTGGACCTATGTCGGTTTCGACCTGCATCGGCTGAAGCCGGGCGAAAGCGCCTCGGGAAAGACGGACGACCGCGAAGTCTGCCTGGTGTTCGTGACCGGCAAGGGTACCGCGAAAGCCGGCGGCAAGGATCTCGGCCTGCTCGGCGAGCGCATGTCGCCCTTCGATGGCAAGCCGTGGTCGGTCTACGTGCCGCAGGGATCGGACTGGTCTGTAACGGCCGATACCGAGCTGGAACTTGGCGTCTGCTCGGCGCCTGGTCTTGGCGGTGGCCTGCCGGTCCGGGTGATCGGACCGGACGATCTCGGCCAGGAGGTGCGCGGCAAGGGCACCAATACGCGTTACGTCACCAACATCCTGCCGGAAGGCCAGCCGGCCGACTCGTTGCTGGTCGTCGAGGTCATCACGCCCGGCGGTCACACGTCGAGCTACCCGCCGCACAAGCACGACCAGGACAATCTGCCTGCCGAATCCTATCTCGAGGAAACCTACTACCATCGCCTCAACCCGCCGCAGGGCTTTGCCTTCCAGCGCGTCTACACCGATGCCGACAAAAGCGGACATCGCGCGCTGGACGAAGCCATGGCGATCGAGGACGGCGATGTGGTGCTGGTGCCCAAGGGCTATCACCCCTGTGCCGCCTGCCACGGCTATGACCTCTATTATCTCAATGTGATGGCCGGACCGAAGCGGACCTGGAAATTCCACAATGCGCCCGAGCACGAATGGTTGATGAAGGCCTGACCGTCTCGCATTTCCGGCCGAACTTATTGGTCCAGCTGGGAAAAATCGTCGGCTAAGGACCCCAGGGGCCGATTTGCCTTCTAAAACCCGTCAAAGCTTCGTCAATCCGTCATGGAAATCACCTATGGCAACGGTTCTGACGAGGACTTCCCATGCGTTATGCGATTTATTTCACCCCCCGGCAGGACGAGCCGCTGGCGCGCATCGCCGCCGACTGGCTAGGCCGCGATCCCTTCGGTGCCGCGACCAGGCCGGTTGAGGCCGTTGCCGATCTGTCGGCGGCGGAAGTGGCCTTCCACACGGCCTCGGCACGCCGCTATGGCTTTCACGCGACGCTGAAGGCGCCCTTCCATCTGGCTGCCACGGAGACCGAGACCTCGCTGCGCGCGGCGCTGGATCATTTTGCCGAGGTTACGCCTGTCGTCACGATCCCGCGCCTTATCGTCAGCCAGATCGACAGCTTCTTCGCGCTGGTGCCGGAAGGGCCGCTGCCGCCGCTCAACCGCTTCGCCGACAATGTGGTACGCGATTTCGACCGGTTTCGCGCACCGCTGTCAGAGGCCGAGATCGAGCGGCGCAGCCCGGATTCGCTGAAGCCGGCCGAGTTTCGCAATCTCTGCCAATGGGGCTATCCCTATGTCTTCGAGACCTTCCGCTTCCACATGACCCTGTCCGGCCGGGCCGGCCCACAGGAAAGCCCTCGCCTGCGCGCCGCCATCGACAGCCTTTTCGCCGATGTGTTGCGCCAGCCCGTGCTGGTGGATGCGCTGACATTGTTCGTCGAACCCGAACCCGGCGCGCCATTCATGGTGCTTTCCCAGCACGCGCTCGGACGCCGCCCGGCCCGGAAAACCGCCTGAACGAAACCCGACTGCAAGAACCAAGGACTACCCGCAATGACCGCCGAAACTGTTCTTTCCAACGCCCGCATCGTTCTTGCCGACGAGATCGTCGAAGGGTCACTGGTGCTGCGCGATGGCTTGATCGCCGGCATCGATGGCGATGCTGCCCGAACCGGCGAGGACATGGGCGGCGACTTTATCATTCCAGGGCTGGTCGAACTCCACACCGACCATCTCGAGGGCCATTATGCGCCGCGGCCGAAAGTGCGCTGGAACCCGATCGCCGCGGTGCTCGCCCATGACGCGCAGGTGGCGACCGCCGGCATCACGACCGTGCTCGATGCCTTGCGCGTCGGCATGGACGAGGACGCCGACCTGACATTGGACGACATTCGCAAGCTGGCCGATGCGATCGAGGACAGCGTCGCGCGGGATCGTCTGCGGGCCGATCACTTCCTGCATCTTCGCTGCGAGGTTTCAGCACCGGATTGCCTCGATGCATTCGCCAATTTCGACGGTGACGAACGGGTCAAGCTGGCGTCGCTGATGGACCATGCGCCAGGCCAGCGCCAGTTCGTCAACCTTGAAACCTATGCCTACTACTACCAGCGTAAGCTGAAACTCTCGGATCGCGATTTCCAGAAATTCTGCGAGAAGCGGATGGCCGAATCGGCACGCAACTCTGGGCCGAACCGCGTCTTCATCGCCGCCGCCTGCCAGGAGCGCGGCATCGTGCTCGCCAGCCATGACGATGCGACGTCGGCTCATGTCGATGAGGCCATCGAGCAGGGCGTGCGGGTCGCCGAGTTCCCGACCACCGAGGAAGCGGCGCGGGCCTCGAAGGCCGCCGGGCTCGGCGTGCTTATGGGCGCGCCCAATGTCATGCGCGGCGCCTCGCATTCGGGCAATGTCTCGGCACGCACCTTGGCCAGCGATGGCCTGCTCGACATCCTGTCGTCCGACTACATTCCCTTCAGCCTGATCCAGTCGGCCTTCTTCCTGGGCGACATGGTGGAAGGCATTTCGCTGCCGCAGGCCGTCGCCATGGTTTCCAAAAACCCGGCGGAGGCAGTCGGCCTCGACGACCGCGGCGTCATCGAGCAGGGTCGTCGCGCCGATCTGGTGCGCGTGCGCGTCGACGATCATGTTCCGGTCGTGCGCACCGTCTGGCGGCAGGGGCGCCGGGTGGCATGATGGTGTCGGCCTCGATCGAGCGCGAACTGTCCGCCGAAACCTTTCCGATCCGTCACGGCGTCTTTGTCGCTGTCGTGGGCCCCAGCGGTGCCGGCAAGGACACGGTGATCGGCTATGCCAAGGCGCTCTTTGCCGACGAGACGCAGCTGGAGTTCGTGCGCCGCGTCATCACCAGGCCGAGCGATGCGGCGAGCGAAGACCACGATACGCTGGCCGACGCCGCCTTCGCCGAGGCCGATGCCGACGGCGCTTTCGCCGTCTCCTGGGAAGCGCATGGCCTGCGCTATGGCCTGCCTGCCGATGTCGACTGGTCTGTTTCCAATGGACATGTCGCCGTCGCCAACGTGTCGCGCGCGATCATCCCCACCTTGCGCGAGCGCTATGCCAATCTGGCGATCGTCGAGATCACCGCTTCGCCCGAGGTGCTGGCCGAGCGGCTGGCCATGCGCGGCCGCGAGTCGCGCGGCGAGGTGCTGGCGCGGCTGGCGCGCAGCGCCAATATGAGCTTGTCCGGCCCTGGCGTCACGTCGATCGACAACAGCGGTCCGCGCGAAGTGGCCGGCGAGCGTTTCGCCGAAGTGCTGCGCAAGGCCATGGCGTTTTCCGACATGTCGGGCCTGATCTGATCCGGACTTGTTTCACCCGCCTGCTTGCGCTGTCGCTGGAAATGCTCCGGGCTGCTGGCCGCATAGGGTGATTCTGGATTACGCTCCGGGAATTCGCCCCAGGAATCAGGGGCGAGCCAGACAGGAAGCTTCATGCAGACACTGACACCCATCCTCTCGACAGTCACGGCGGCATTTCTCGCCTCCCTGGTCGAGGTCGTCGAAGCTTTCACCATCGTGCTCGCGGTGGGGGTGACACGCAGCTGGCGCCCGGCATTGACCGGCGCCGCGCTGGCGCTGGCGGTGCTGGCGGCCCTGGTGCTGGCCTTCGGCCCGCTGCTGGCGCTGGTCCCGATCACCACCCTGCAGTTCGTCGTCGGGGTGCTGCTCATCCTGTTCGGCATGCGCTGGCTGCGAAAAGCCATCCTGCGCAGCGTCGGCGTCATTGCCCTGCATGACGAGGGAGCGGCCTTCGCCAAGGAAACCGCGGCCCTGCACCGGCAGGCCGCCGACCGGCGCGCTGACTACCTCGCCGGGCTGGCCTCGTTCAAGGCGGTGCTGCTCGAGGGTGTCGAGGTGGTGTTCATCGTCATTGCCGTCGGCGCCGCGCATGGGCAGACATTTTACGCCAGCATGGGTGCGCTGGCGGCTTTCATCCTGGTGATGCTTGTCGGCCTGGCCGTCCACCGGCCGCTGGCGCGCGTGCCCGAGAATGCGCTCAAATTCGTGGTCGGGCTGATGCTGACCAGCTTTGGCATCTTCTGGACCGGCGAAGGCATCGGCGCCGATTGGCCTGGCGCCGATCTTGCCCTGCTCGCCATCTTCGCCATCGTCGCGCTGGCGTCCTTCGCCATGGTGCGCTGGCTGCGCGGAATCAGTCCAACGGCAGCCGGAGGGCTCGCCCGATGAACGTCCTTCGTCTCGTTGCCAGGGAAGTCTTCGGCATGTTCGTCGACGACGGCAATCTGGCGCTGCTGGCGCTGGTCCTGGTGGCCGCCGTCACCGCGGCGGTGAAGTTGCTCGCGCTGCCGCCGCTGCTTGGCGGCGGGCTGCTGCTGGTCGGCTGCCTTGCCATCCTGTTGCAAAGCGTTCGCCGCGCCGCGCGCCAGGGCGGCAGGTAATTTCAGTCAAGCCGCATGGCTGATAACCAGAGGGTGGCCGCGAAAGGCACGCCACCCCGTCAGCTCCCAGCACCGGTAAGCTATTTCTGCCGGGAGGAACCTATTCGGCGGCGGCGCCGACCGCGCCCTTACGGGCGGCATCGACCATCCGCCGGCGCGCCCGGAACACACCCCATTGCTGGTCGACCAGCACGCCGATGAGGATGACGCCACCCATCACCGCGAAGTTGAGGGAGGAGGGAATGCCGAGCAGGTTGACGAGGTTCTGCAGTTCCTGCAGCAGCACCGTGCCGAGGATGACGCCGATCAGCGAGCCCTCGCCGCCGCGCAGAGAGAAGCCGCCAAGCACCGCGGCCGCAATGGCGTAGAGCTCGTAGAACTGGCCGTGGCTGGCCGGCGAGATCGAGCGCGTGTACATGGCGAAATAGATCGCCGACAGGGCGGTAAGCACGCCGCAGATGACGTAAGCCGCCATGACGACGCGGCCGGTGCGAATGCCGGAATATTTCGCCGCTTCCTCGTTCTTGCCGATGGCGTAGAGATAGCGCCCGAACACCGAGCGGTGCAGCACCACCCACATGACGATGGCGATGACGATCAGCGCGAAGAAGGAGTTCGGCACGCCCCAGGAGCGGCCGGCGGTCAGGAATTCGAGATCGGGAAAATTCTGCCCGAAGGCGAAACCGGCGGTGCCGTCGGCGGTGTAGAAGCGCGCGACGCCGCGATAGATCAAAAGCCCGCACAAGGTGACGACGAAGGGCTGCAGCTTGAGCCGCGTGATCAGCCAGCCATGCGCCAGGCCGATGATGGCGCCGAGCACCAGGATGAGCACGAAGGCAACAGGCCATCCCATGCCGCGCACGGCGATGAAGTCGATGAACAGCGTGCCCAGCAACGCGACAACGGAGCCGACGGACAGTTCGATGCCGCCGGTGATGATGACGAAGGCCTGGCCGATGGAGAGAATGCCGAACAGGCCGATCAGGTTCGAGGTGTTGGCGAGGTTGATCGGCAAGAGGAAGCGCGGATTGATGATGGCGACGATCGCCCCGACCACCAGGATCAGGATCAGCAGGCCGAGATCTTTCTTTGTCATCGTCGTCTCCGCTTACGGCCTGTTCGCCGGTTTGCCCACCGCGAGCAAAAGCACGTTTTCCTGGCTGAACTGATCCTTGTCGAGAATGCCCGAGATCTGGCCCTCATGCATGACGGCGATGCGATCGGAGACGCCGATCACCTCTTCCATGTCGGAGGAGATCATCAGCACGGCGACGCCGGCGTCGGCCAGCGCCCGCATCAGCCCGTAGATCTCGGCCTTGGCGCCGATATCGATGCCGCGCGTCGGCTCGTCGAGGATCATCACCTTCGGGTTCATGGCCAGCCATTTGCCGAGCACGACCTTCTGCTGGTTGCCGCCCGACAGCGTGCCGGTGCGCGTCTGCACCGAGGGCGCCTTGATGCCGAGGTTTTTCTTCTGCTTCTCGGCGGTGGCGGTCTCGGCGCTTGCGGAGACCAGCGAGCGCCTGGCATGCGCCGGCAGATTGGGGAGTGAAATATTCTGCGCGATCGACAGGTCGAGCAGGATGCCGGTCAGCTTGCGGTCTTCCGGCACGAGGAAGATGCCTTGCGTGACTGCGTCCGCCGCGCTGGCCAGCGTTAACGGCTTGCCGTTGAGCTCCAGCGTGCCGCCAAGGCTGGCTTCGATGCCGAAGAACACCCGCGCCAGTTCGGTTCGGCCGGAGCCGACAAGGCCGGCAAGGCCGAGGATTTCGCCGCGCCTGACGTCGAGATCGACCGGCCGGCTGGGGTAGGTGGGGGTGCGGACGGCCTTGGCCGCAAGCGCCACGGCGCCGGGGGCACGCGCCGCCTCGGAGGCCTTTTCGCGCTCCTTCAGCATGCGGCCGATCATCAGCTTGACCATCTGGTCGTGATTGATGTCGCGCTTGCCGAGCGTCCCGGCCAGCATGCCGTCGCGCAGCACCACGACGCGGTCGGCGACGCGCTCGATCTCGTGCAGGCGGTGCGAGATGAAGATGACGCTGATGCCGTCGGCCTTCAGCGCCTTGATGACGTCGAGCAGCTTGTCGGTCTCGGCCAGCGGCAAGCTCGATGTAGGCTCGTCGAGGATCACCAGGCGCGCCTTGATCGACAGCGCCTTGGCGATCTCGACCATCTGCTGCTGCGCCAGCGACAGATCCGCGACCTGCGTGTCGGCGGAGAAGTTGGCGCCGACGCGCTTCAGCAGCGGCGCCACCATGTCGCGCAGTTTCGCGCGGTCGACCAGTCTCAGCGGTCCGGCGCGCAGCGGCTCGCGGCCGAAGAAGATGTTGGCGGCGACGTCGAGGTTTTCGAAGAGGTTGAGTTCCTGGTGGACGAAGGCGATGCCCGAACCCAGGCTCCCCTCCACGCTCAGGCCTTTATGGGCGGTGCCGTCGACCGTGATGGCACCGCTATCGGGCGTGGTGACGCCGCCGAGGATCTTCATCAGCGTCGATTTGCCGGCGCCATTCTCGCCGACCAGGCCGATGACCTCGCCCGGCCTGACCTCCATGGAAAACCCGTCGAGCGCCACGACGCCCGGATAGGTCTTGCGCACGTTCTCGAGGCTGAGAAACGGGGTGGTCGCCGCGATGGATGTGTCGGAATAATTCATCATGCCTGACAGCAGCCGGTGGGCCGACATGACCCGTTCTGCAGACTGACGACCCCGGCAGGGTTCGTCAATGCGAACAGCCGGCTCAAGCGAAGTTGAGCCGGCTGAACTGCTTCTGGTCTTAGTTTCCAGCCATCGCCTTGAGATTGGCGGCGTAAGCGTCGACGTCATCCTTGCCGATGATCTTGGTCGGGATGATGATCAAATTGCCGGCCGGGATGCCCGACTTGTCACCCTTGAGATAGGCGGCCATCAGCCTCATGCCCTGATAGGCCCATTCGAAGGGCTGCTGCACGACGGTGGCGGCAATGGTGCCTTCCTTGACGCCGCCCAGCGTGATCGGATCGTCGTCGAAGCCGACGACGGTGATCGAGCCAAGCTTGCCGGCATCGCGCAGCGCTTCATAGATGCGTGGCGTGTTGTAGGAGTAGAAGCCGACCATGCAGGTGACGTCGGGGCTGGCGACCAGCGCGTCCTCGACATTCTTCTTGGCACGCGCCTGGTCAATGTCGTCGCCGCGCACGTCGACGAGTTCGATCTTGGTGCCGGCGAGGCCGTCCTTCATGCCCTGGATGCGCTCCTTGGCATTGTCGGCGCCGAGCAGGCCGACGAAGCCCAGGCACTTGCCGCCGTCCGGCATCGCCTTCTTGGCGATTTCGGCCGCCTGCTTGCCGGCGTCGACATTGGACGAGCCGATATAGGCGACACGCTTGGTCTGCGGGGCATCGCTATCGGTGGTGAACAGCGCCGTTTGCGAAGCGATCTTGTTCAGGCCATCCGTCGAGGTCTTGGGATCGACGGCCGAGACCATGATGCCCTTGACGCCGGCGGTCACCAGGTCGTCCATCAGCCGCTGCTGGATGGCGACGGAGGATTGTTCGGGATATTTGAGTTCGAGCGTATAGTCGGGCAGTTCGCCCTGCGCCTTCTTGACGCCGGCTTCGGCCGCTTTCCAGAAGTCGGAAGCGCCGTTGACGACGAAGGCCAGCGTCGGCTTGTCGTCGGCGCGCGCGATTGCCGTCGCCGTCAGGCCGACAGCCAGGGCCGCGGCGGCCACGGATGCATTGCGTATCAAGGATTTCATGTTCAACCTCCCGTTTTGGTCAGTCGTAGGACTGGCCGGACTTGCTCACTGGATTGTCTTGCACACTAAATTTGTCTTGCTCACCTGAATTGCCGTCTGCGGCGTGGACGCCCTCCTCCTCAAGGGGTTCCCGGCAGTGAAAGAATGGCGTCGTTACCAGCCACGGCCACGGACTTTAAAGACTCATTCTTCGTTCGTAAATAGTCCGATTTGTCTGACATATCACATATCTGAGACATGGTTTGCGGAAGTCATATCCGCCCCCCATCGGGCCATTCACAGACACTTCCATCGCAGCCGGACCAATCGGGGCCGGCGGCGATGGATTGACGGTATAGCGCATCCTTGTATTAGTAAACACTATTAGCAAACGACCGGTCCGGTGGCGCTCGGGTGTCATGGCCGAATCGATCTACCGACGCGGCGATGGCTGATCGCACGCAGCCAGGGCCTTTGCGACCTCTGGTTTTTGCGGGGGCTCGAGCCGGTGTGTCGGGGATGGGTCTCAAGGATGGTAATAATTATTAGTGCGGTCGATGCGCATGTGAATCGGAAGCGCCGCCTCATCTTGTTGGACCGGGGGGCTGCGGCTAGACAGGCTGGGGATTTGGGGGCGGCATGAGCGAGACGACGGACCAGGCCATCAGGAAGCGCCGCAAGGCGGCGGCAAAGCCCAAGGGCCGCGTCACCATGACCGACATCGCACGCGCCGCCGGCTGCTCGCAGGCGACGGTTTCCTTCGTGCTCAACAATTCGCCTGGCATTCGCCTGTCGCGGCAGACGCGGGAGCGGGTGATCGAGGCGGCGCGGGCGCTCGGCTACAGCGCCCCCGCCTTCTCCGCGCTGAAGCCCGTTGCGGCTTTCGAGGGAATTTTTGATGGCCCCGCCTTCGACGGACTCGACGGCGTGATCGGCTTCGCCGTCGACCAGCTCGCCACCAGCCCGGAAGCCGTGGTCGCCATCGAGGGCGCGCGCCAGGCCTCGTGGAATGCCGGCAACGTGCTTCTGGTGGCGCAGACCATGGGCGACGCCGTGATGGAGCCGCGCGCCATCTCGGCGCTGACCAGGCGCGGCATTTCGGCACTGATCTACATGACCATCTTCACCCGCGAAATCACGGCGCCCGATTTCCTCTATGGCCTCGAGATCCCGGTCATCCTGCTCAACTGCTACACGGCGGACTATGCATTCCCCGCCGTGGTGCCCTCCGAAATCGCCGGCGGCCAGAGCTCGACGCGACACCTGATCAGCCATGGCCACCGCCGCATCGCCACCATCACGGGCGAATCCTGGATGCAGGCAGCGCAGGACCGGCTGAAAGGCTACCGCCGCGCACTCGCCACCGCCGACATCCCCTTCGACCCCGAACTGGTGGTCGAGGGCGACTGGTCGGCCAGCGCCGGCTACGCCGCGACAGTGAAGCTCTTGGCCCTGAAGGACCGCCCGACCGCGATCTTCTGCCAGAACGACCGCACCGCGATCGGCTGCTACGAAGCCCTGAAGGAAGCCGGCCTGCACATTCCCGCCGACATCTCGGTCGTTGGCTATGACGACGAGGAAATCGCCCGGCATTTGTTCCCGCCGCTGACGACGTCGATCCTTCCGCACATGGCCATGGGCCAATGGGCGATCGAGCAGCTGGAAGCGCCTGCGATAGTGGGGCGGGGGCGATATCCAATCACCAAGCTGGAATGCCCGCTGGTGGAGCGCGAGAGCGTGGCGGCATTCAAGGGTGTCGCATAAGAGCCGGACTTTTCCTCCCGCACTCGGAGGCAGGCGTCCGCCGTGCTCCCCTGCCTTGGCTTCATCCTGATAGAGGTCTAGCCTGCGCCCGCAGCCAAGGGAGGGGCATATGACGTCGAGTTTCACCGTTCATGACGCGTCCGGCTATGAGCAACTGATGGGCCGCTGGAGCCGAAAGCTCGCGCCCAGCTTCATCGGCTTCGCCGGGCTCGCCCCCAGCGAAAAGATCCTCGACGTCGGCTGCGGCACCGGCAGCCTGGCGTTCGAACTGGCGAAATCCGCCGACCTCGCGGCGATCGCGGCCATCGACTTTTCGCCTGTTTTGGTCGAGGCCGCAAAGCGACGCAACACCGATCCGCGCATCGAGATATCGCAGGCCGACGCCACCGCCTTGCCGTTCGCCGACAATGCGTTCGACCGCGCGTTGGCGCTGCTGGTGCTTCACTTCGTGCCGGAAGCCGGCAAGGCGGTTGCCGAAATGCGCCGGGTGACGCGGCCGGGCGGCGTGGTCGCGGCCGTGGTGTGGGACCATCTCGGCGGCATGGCGGGCATGCGCATGATGATCGACACGGTCGCCGCGCTCAGCGAGAGCGGGCGCCAGCTGCGCGGCCGCTATTGCTTCCAGCCGATGATGCAGCCCGGCGAAATGAAGCGGACCTTCATCGAGCAGGGGCTGGCCGACGTGACCGAAACCGAGCTGATGATCCGCATGGATTACCAGGACTTCGCCGATTACTGGGCGCCGATTTCAGCCGGCGAGGGCCCGCTCGGCAAATACGTGACCACGCTGGAGGCAGCCGAGCGCGAGCGCACCGAGGCTGCCGTCCGCGATGCCTATCAGGCCGGGCGACCGGACGGCCCGAGGTCGTTCGCCAATGTCGCCTGGGCGTGCAGGGGCGTGGCGCCCTGACCACCCAGGCGGCGAAGCGCCTTTGAACCGCGATCAGGCCTGCCGAGCAACCAGATCGGCATAGCGCTGCAGGTAAAGCGGCCAGCCCTGATCGCCGGCGACGCTGTCGCGCACACCTTCCCAGCCCTGGCCATGGCGCTCCAGGTTGCGGTGCTCGATCTCGACGCGGGTACGCCCAGCCGTTTCGGCGGTGAACCGCACTTCCCACTCGCTGGTCTTGGCCGGATCGGTCTCGATGCGCCATTGCGGGCTGATGTCCCAGCTCAGGAGCACGCGGTTGGGGGGCTCATAGGCCAGCACGCGCGCCCAGCGGCACTCGCTGCCGTCGACGCCGCGGTCATAGACGTGGCCGCCGACGCGAGGCTCGAACACCGTCTCGGCGATCTGGGCTGCAAGCAGGTTATGCTCGGGCGGTTTGAAACTGCCGAAATCCTCGGTGAAGACCTTGAAGGCGCGCTCGATCGGCGCTTCGACGACGACGGATTGTTTCACGGAGGCGATGGGGATCTGGGTGTTCATGGTCACTCCTCTGGTGGGGTCTCGACGGCCAGCTTGTAGGCCGCGAGCGTCTTGCTCCAGAACCGGTCGAGCCAGGCGCGCATCTGGCCCAGCCCGTGCGGATCGATGTGGTAGACGTTGCTGGCGCCCTTCGGCTCCGCGCGCACCAGCCGCGAGTCGCGAAGCACCTTGAGATGCTGCGACACCGCGGACTGCGACACGCTGACCTGCCGCGTGACCTCCGCCACCGAGCGCGGACGCTCCGCGATCAGCTCGAAAATCTGCCTTCGGGTCGGATCGCCCAGGGCGGCAAGCTGTGCGCTATCAACAGTCATGACTTATGATTAGTGCAGACTGATAGTTAAGTCAAGCTACGGTGCCAGCGGCCAGGTGGCGGCGGGGAAATTTCTAACGAGATAGAGGTTACACTTCATTACGGTGAAAGGAGTTGCGCCAAGGTGGAAATCCGCCAAGGCATGAGACTGGCCGCGCCGTCTATCGCTTGCGTTCTTCAAGGCTGTTGCCGCCATCGACCACCAGCAAGGCGCCGTTGATATAGCTGGCGCTCTCGGAAGCCAGGAACACGACCGCCGCCGCGACCTCGTCGGGCCGGCCGGCGCGGCCCGGCGGCGCATGCAGGGCCGCCATCCGCTCCGCCTCGCTCGACGCGCCGGTTTCGATCCAGCCGGGCGCGACGGCATTGGCGGTGATCCCGTGGCGCGCCACTTCCAGCGCCAATGTCCGGGTCAGGCCGACCATGCCGGCCTTCGCCGCGGAATAGGCGGCGGTGCCCTGGTAGGATACCAGCGGCCCGGTCACCGACGCGACGTTGACGATGCGCCCATACCCCGTTTCGACCATCGCCGGCAGAAACGCCCTGGTGACGAGAAACGCGGTCTTCAGGCTGGTCTCGATGCCCCGGTCCCACTCGGCCTCGCTCATCGCCAGGAACGTCTTGTCCACGGACGGCGACGCCAGCGATCCCATGCCGGCATTGTTGACCAGGATATCGACAGCGCCGACCTCGGCCCGCAGCCGCTCCACCTCCGTCGCGATGGTAAGATCGGCGACCGCGGCCGTGGCATCGACGCCATCGCCGCGAAGCTCGCCAGCGCGCTCCAGCACCCGCGCGCTGGCGCCGGTCAGGAAAACCGCATGCCCGGCCCGGCCAAACTGCCGCGCAATGGCAAAGCCGATGCCGTCAGCCGCGCCGGCGCCGGTGATCAGGACACGTCTGGTGGTGGTTGTGGCCAAGTCTGGCTCCAAAACCCGTTCGGGCCAAAAGTGTTACCCATGTCTCCGGTATAAACCGTAACCTATGTGTCCGGAACGGACCCCTTGGAAGCATGGCGCACCCGACAGGATTCGAACCTGTGACCTCTGCCTTCGGAGGGCAGCGCTCTATCCAGCTGAGCTACGGGTGCTTTCAGGGCGAAGAGCCCGGAAAACGACCAGCCGGCGAACCGGCAAGTCACGGCTTCTTAGCGGAAGCGGGCGCGGGCTTCAACGGGCAATTGGCGGCGTTGCGAACTTGGCTTGATGCGTCTGGGCCTCGCGTACGGCATCCTGCCCTTCGCAGGCTCAGGGCGTTCGAAGCTCGAAAGGCCAAGCAGTTGGCTTTTCGTCCGCTACACAGACCACTCCTCACCCCCTCACTGCTCTACCGGGCTCTTCACCGGCCGCCGCCCGCGCACCGCCCGCTTTGCCTTCTTGGCGCTCGCCAGCTCATGCATGGCATCGAGCTGCATCTGCTGCATCTCGGCCAGCCGCGTCCATTGCCGCGAGATGAGGTAGTCGAGCTTTTCGTGCAGGTGGCGGACTTCCAGTTCGGCCTTGAGGTTGACGCGGTAGTCGTTGAAGGAGCGCAGCCGATCCTTGGCCTCCGTCCGTCTCTGGCTCATCATGATGATCGGCGCCTGGACGGCGGCGATGCAGGAGAGCAGCAGGTTGAGCAGGATGAAGGGGTAGGGATCGAAGGCCCCCGCCATGCCGGCAATCAGGTTGATGCCGATCCACACCAGGAGCACACTGGCGAACGAGATCAGGAACCACCAGCTGCCGCCGAAGGCAGCCATGTTGTCGGAAACGCGGTCGGCGAAGGAGCGGTGCTCCTCGAATTCTTCTTCGCTGTTTTCCGAAATCGTGTCCTGCCGGGCGATCGATTCCACCACCTGGCGGTCGAGCTCGGAGAATTCGCCGTGCTCCTGCTGTAAGAGCTCCTCCATGTAGCGCATGCGATAGCGGCCGAGCTCCTCGCGGCTGATGCGCGCGCCCTTGGGCAGGTCGGGGTGGTCCGAATGAATGCGGTCGGCGAGGCTCGGACGCAGCGTGTCGATGCGCACAAGGTCGCGCTTGCGGAATTTGCGGCCCGAGATCGCCGACGGCTTTTTCTTGGGCTTCAGCCGCGATGCGCCGGGACCTGATGGCTCGGAGTCCGGCACTTCGGGCGTGTCGAAATGCTCGTCGGAAACCTCGTGCGAATCCTCTTGCGTGGTCGGCGCCTCGAAATACTCGCCGCCGCTGTCGTTCTCATTGTCGGCCGACTTCTGCTCGGATGCCTTGGGAACGGTGCTCATGATGGGCTCCTGCGCTGTAAGTTAGGATACGCTGAGGCGACGGCGCCTATCCACTGTCGGATTCGCAGCCTATGCCACGTCTTCCGCACGATTGCGTGACAGTCGCAAGACGATAGCCGGCTGCAAGGTTTTTACAGTGACCAAGGCACGACTTGGATGGCGGCCGGCCCTTCGCAGGCTCCTTGCACTTTGGGCGGACCGTGCCTTCACCGTTCGTCGTTCAAAAAGCCAGGCAAGTGGCTTTTTGTCCGCTGCGCGGATCACGCCTCACTTCACTGCTGTTCGGCGAACATCAGCCTGGTCTTGGTGTCGGCCATGGTGGGCGACAGGCTGCGCTGGATCAGCGCTTCGACATGGTCGTTGCGCTGGCGGGCACTGTCGGCGCCCATCACCACCACGATCAACTGGCGGCCGTCGGCATCGTAGGAGGTGACGATGTTGAAGCCGGAAGCCCTGATATAGCCTGTCTTGATGCCGTTCACGCCGCGCACGCGGCCGAGCATGTCATTATGGCCGCGCACCAGCCGGCCGCGAAACATGAAGTCGCTTTCGGAGAAATAGTGGAAGTGCTGCGGGAAGCGCCGCTGCAGCGACATGCCGAGCACCGCCATGTCGTGGGCGGTCGTCATCTGGCCGTCGTCGGGCAGGCCCGATGCGTTGCGGAAGGTGGTGCTGCTCATGCCGAGCTGGCGCGCCTTGGATGTCATCATGGCGGCGAACTGGTCTTCAGAGCCGCCGAGATATTCGCCCACCGCCACCGCCACGTCATTGGCCGATTTGACGACGATGGCGCGGATGGCGGAATCGACATCGATCGTCTCCCCGCGCCGGAAACGCATCTTGGTCGGCGGCTGCGAGGCGGCGTGGTCGGAAACCGGGACCTGCGTTTCCTTGGTGACGCGGCCGGTCTCCATCGCCTCGAACAGCAGATAGAGCGTCATCATCTTGGTCAGCGAGGCCGGATAACGCTGCGCCGTCGAATTGACCTCGAACAGCTGCTTGCCGCTCTTTCCGTCGACGACGATGGCCGCGTATTTCTGCGGCGGCGCCGGCACGGCCAGAACGCTGTCGGGCGGGGCCGTGGTCGAGCAGCCGGCCGTCAGGGCCGCCAGGGCCAGGACAGCCAGGATTTTCTGGAAGAGCGGAAAGAGACGCGGCAAGGACAAGGGCTGGACTGTTCTGGCGATGCTGTTGCTGAGATAAGGCGAAGCTAACGTAACGCGGCGGGTGCGTCCATTTGGTTAATGCCGGTTAGCCCCGGGAATGTCGAGTGCCGGCGCGACCTGTTTCCCCACCCGCCAGAGGCCAGGGAGAGGAACCAAGCCTTGCCACCGCCCCGAAATCGCCCGTTTCCTGTCTTTCCTTGCCAAAGCCGCGTTTCCCGTGGGAAGGAGCGTGGCATCTGGCGGCAGGGGGGCTCGCAAAATGGCTGACATTGGGGCTGGCGCCGCGCCGTCATTGATCAGGGCGTCGCTCAGCCGCACCGGCAAATGGGCCGGCAGCATCGCCTTCATCGGCGGCGCCGTTTCCGACATCCTCAACCCGCTGGCGCCGTTCGCCGCCTATATCGCGCTGGCTGCCTCGATCGCGGCCGTCATCATCGCCATTGCCATCGTGCTCAGGCTCGTGCTGGCGGCCAAGGCGCTGCCGGCGCTGGTGTTCGCCACCAGTGCGGCGGCGGTTGCCGGCGGCGTCTACGCCGTGCAGAAGGAGACCAATTCGCAGAACGGCATCATCGCCAGCCTGGTGCCGGCGATCGCCCAACTGCAGCAGTCGATTGGCATCGTCGCCAAAAAGGTGGCCAGGATCGAGCAGACGGTCACGCAAACCCAGAAGACCGTCGAAGAGGTCAAGAAATCGACCGACACGGTTGCCCAGAAAACCGATCAGATCGCCTCCGCCCAGCAGCAGCAAGCGGCCCAAGGCGCCGCGACGCAAAGGACCGTCGAAGCGGTCAAGCAAACCACCGAGACACTCGTGGGCGGCCAGCAGCAGCAAGTGGCCCAGGCCGAAAAGCTTCAGGCGACGACTGAGCAGATCGCCGCCTCGATCGACACGATAGCCAAGGGGTTTGCCACCTTGGCCGCGCAAGGCGGCGCCATCGCCGAGCCGAAGCGGCCGGACGAGTTCTACCACAATGCCCGCGTCTACGAGCTCTCGGGCGACATGCTCAACGCGCGGCGCTCCTACCTCGCCTTTGCCGGCTTCGATGTCGACGCCATCGACCCCTATACGCGCTTTGCCACACTTCTGCGGGTCCAGGATGGCAAGGCCGGCGCCCGCGAGGTGTTCGGCCAGCTCGCGGAGAAAGCCAAGGCGCCATCGATCAAGCTCGTCCACCTGCTGCAGTTCGACGATACCCAGCGGCTCGACAAGCTCAACGCCTTCATCGCGGCCAATCCGGACTATGCGCCGGCCTATTTCCTGTTGGCGCAGGAGTTCTCGGAGGATCGGCTCGGCAGCCAGACGCTGGCCGATAAGCGCAGCGAAGCCCAGGCGCTGACCAAGTTCGTCTCTTACGAGAAGGATGGCGGGCTGCTCGGATATTTCGTCGACCAGACCCAGCTTGCCGACTGGCTGGACCGCGGCCGCAGCCGGCTGGCGGCCCTTGGCGACGTGCTCGACCCCGCCCGCTTCGCGCCGTCGCTGACGCCGATGCGTTCCAACCAGGGCTGGTCGATGACCATTTCGCTGCCCGAGCCGGCGACCGCGATATCCTGGCGTCTAGGCGGCAGCGGTCCCTTCACCGACACCGGCCTGCTGGCGCTCAACGACCAGCGAACCGGCAAGCCGATGCCCAATCCGAGCTTCGAATTGCCCGACAGCACGGCGCAGACCATGATCGCGATCAAATATCTCGACATCAGGGGGCGCGAGACCGGCCCGTTCGACATAAGCTTCGACCCGGATGCCGCCCTGCAACAGGGCAACAAGCAGATCCTCGACCAGTTCTGGACCTCATGGATCGCCTTCGACGCCAGCGGCAATCATGGACTGGTCTATTTCACGCAGATGCTGTCATACCGCTGCGCCATCAAGGAAGTGCATTACAGCCTGAATGGTGCCGCGCTCGACAAGACCCTTCCCATGCCGCCCTGCAATGCCAGGGACCCCTACGCCATCCCCGATGATTTCCAGCCCTATTTCAAGGTCGTCGAAAGCGTGACTTCGATCTCGGTGCAGGTGACCTATACCGACGGGACGAAATCGCCAGTGCGGGACTACAAGCGGCAATAGAGCTCGCATTTCCGACGACGGCGAGCGCAAAACCGATGCAAAATACGCGCCCGCGCGCTTGCGCGGTGCGCCGAACGGGTTCTTCTTGGCATCCGTCGGATTCGGGTGAGAGATCCATGGATACAGTCACGATCAACGCCAAGGGCATTTCGGTTTCGCTCGACCTCACGGTTGGCCACATCGCCGACATGGTCATCGAGAGCGGCGCGCGCCGGTTGAAGCCGCTGCACCGTGCACCCTGGGTCGACGCGGGCGAGACGCTGCCTCCAGACCTGCCGCGAGGCACCGTCAGGCTCTCCGGCGACTTTCTGTGCGCGCCGTTTTCGCGCAGCGATGTCGAGGAGGCGCCGCTGCATGGCTGGCCGGCCAACAGCGCCTGGGATGTGGTCGACAGCGGCGCCACGGATGGTGGCTGGCGCGCGGTCTTCCGGCTGCGCCATAAGGTGATGGGCGCCAGCGTCGACAAGATTTTCACGCTGCGCGACGGCCATCCTTTCCTCTACCAGGAACATGTGTTTTCCGGCGGGTCCGGCGCGATCTCGGTCGCCCATCACCCGATGACGGCAATGAAAGGCGGCGGCAGGCTGGCTTTCTCGCCGAAGCGGTTTGCCGCCACGCCAGCCGACCCGCTGGAGCCGGACCCCGTGCGCGGCCGCTTCATGCTGGCCTACCCCGGTCGGTCGTCGGACCTCGGGCATTTCCCTGCTGCCGGCGGCGGCACGCTCGATCTGGCGGATTACCGCATGGATGACCGGCGCGAGGATTTCCTCACCCTGGTCGAGGCCGACCATGGCGGGCCGGGCTGGACCGCGCTGGCGCGCCAGGCCGAGGACGATTTGGTGCTGGTGCTGAAGAACCCGGCCGAACTGCCTGTTACCATGCTCTGGTTCAGCAATGGCGGGCGCGACTACGCGCCGTGGAGCGGCCGCCATCTCGGCGTGCTCGGCATCGAGGATGGGCGCACCGCGGTCGGCCACGCCGCCTCGCTTGGCGACAACTGGCTGAAGCGCGAGGGCGTGGCGACCGCGTTCGAGCTCGGCCAGGATCGCGTCTCGTTCCGCCATGTCATCGGTGCGTTGCCCCTGTCGGGTGGCGAGCCTCCGTGGGCGATCACCACGGCGGGTGGCCGCCTGCGGTTGGCTGGCGCCGCGGTATCGGAGGTCCCGTTCGATAGCGAATTTCTGCGTATCGGCCAGCCAGCGGCATGCTGAAGACAAAGCCGTAACGGACTAATCGCAGTCGCCACTGCTGACTCCACAACCGGTCGCTCTAAATCGTGCAAATCGCGGTTTGAAATTTCAAGCGACCGCCGACAAGATGCGTCCAAATCCGCGGAAGGAGCCGAAAAATGTCCGAAATCGCCCACCTCGCCGCCACCATCTTCAAGCGCGCCGGCAAGGCAAATCGCTTCATCGTCGCCATTGCCGGGCCGCCGGGCGCCGGCAAGTCGACACTGTCGGCAAGCCTGCATGACCTTTTGCCGGAAGGCGCGGTGGAGGTCGTGCCCATGGACGGCTTCCACTATGACGACATCGTGCTCGAGCGGCGCGGTCTGCGGGCGCGAAAGGGCGCGCCCGACACGTTCGACTTTGGCGGCTTCGAGACGCTTTTGAAGCGCATCCGCGCCGGCGAGGCCGAGATTGCCATTCCGGTGTTCGACCGCGGCATGGAATTGTCGCGCGCCGCCGCGGCGATTGTCGGCGCCGAGACCAAGTTCATCCTGGTGGAAGGCAATTACCTGCTGCTCGACGAGGAGCCGTGGTTGCGCCTGGCGCCGCTGTTCGATTTCTCGATCTTCGTCGACGTGCCGCGCAACGAGCTCGAACGCCGCCTGATGGAACGCTGGCACGAGCATGGACGTTCCGAGGCGGATGCGCGCGCCTGGATCGCCTCCAACGACATGCCCAACATCGAACGCGTGCTTGCGCGGCGCCGGGCGGCCGACCTGGTCTTTGGTCAACCCGGTTAATTTTCAGTATTTTTCGGCGGGAACCTTAAGACTTACAACGCGTTATCCCGATCAGGCAATCATGCCAGAAGAGGGATTCCGTCCGATGGCAGCAAACACAAAAAAGCCCGCCAGGGGCAAGTCAGCACAACCGAGAGCGCCGCGGTCGACGGCCGGGGCTGGCCCGGCGATCGCCCAGCGCTCCAAGGACGCGAAGGCCTTCGGCAAGGCGGCGCCGAAAAAAGTCGTGCCAGGGTCGAAAGCGACCGTGCCGAAAGCGGCCGCCAAGCCCGCCCAGGCGAAGAAGCCGGCCCCAGCCGGCGGCTCGAAAGCAGGCGGCGGCTCGAAGGTTCGCACCGCGGCCAATGTCGCCGCTGGCGCGGTCGTGGCCACGGCGCGTGGCGTGGCATCCCTTGCCGCCTCCGTGGTCGGCAGGGGCGGACCCAAGGCGAAAGCAAAGTAGGCCGCTCTTCCCGTCGGCTGACGGGTTCAGCCTCGCGCCGGAATGGTCAGGCCTTTCTGCACCGCCGGCCGCGCCAGGCCTCGCTCCAGCCAGGCTGCCAGATTGGCGAAATCGTCGAAGCCGACCAGATCGCGGGCTTCGTAGAAGCCGATCAGGTTGCGCACCCAGCCGAGCAGCGAGATGTCGGCGATGGTGTAGTCATTGTCCATGATCCACTTGCGGCCCTTCAGCCTGACGTCGAGAACGCCGAGCAGGCGGCGCGATTCGTCGCGGTAGCGCTCTAGCGGCCGCTTGTCGGCGATCTCGCGGCCGGCGAATTTGTGGAAGAACCCGACCTGGCCGAACATCGGCCCAATCGCCGCCATCTGGAAGAAGACCCACTGGATCGTCTCGTAGCGCCGCGCCGCGTCGACAGGCATGAGCAGGCCGGTCTTTTCCGCCAGGTAGAGCAGGATCGCACCGGATTCGAACAGGCCGATCGGCGCACCGTCCGGTCCGTCGGGATCGATGATCGCCGGGATCTTGCCGTTGGGATTGAGCGACAGGAATTCCGGGGTCCAGCTCTCGTTCTTGCCGATGTTGATCAGGTGCGGCTCATAGGGCAGGCCGATTTCCTCCAGCGCGATCGAGATCTTCACGCCGTTCGGCGTCGTTGCCGAATAGAGCTGGATCTGGTCCGGATGCTTGGCCGGCCAGCGGCTTGCGATCGGAAAGGCGGACAGGTCGGCCATCGGGAACTCCTGAGCGGGGGGATGCGCACCAAGCGGCGCGATATTGGCGGGTCGGCCAAGAATTAGGGCTGCGGCGAGGCCGGATCAATATGGCGGCGACGCTTTCGCCACGCACGGACAGTCACCCAATTCGCACCGCGCGAACAGTGGTGACCGCGCGGCCAGGTAGTAACCGCCCGGGATCAGATTGCCTTGAAGGCCAGCACCGCATTGGTGCCGCCAAAGGCAAAGCCATTGCTGATGGCGGCGCGCACCTTGCGCTCGCGCGCGACATTCGGCGTCACGTCGAGATCGCAGTCGGGATCGGCCTCGCGGTAATTGGCCGTTGGCGGCACGACGCCTTCGCGGATCGCCATGACGCAGGCGATCATCTCCAGCCCGCCCGAAGCGCCGAGGCAATGCGCGTGCATCGACTTGGTCGAGGAGACGGATAGCGCGCGCGCATGGTCGCCGAAGACGCGCTTGATCGCGAGGGTTTCGATCTGGTCGTTGGCCTTGGTGCCGGTGCCGTGCGCGTTAAGGTAGTCGATGTCTTCGGGATTGAGCCCGGCATCCGCCAGGCAGAAGCGCATCGCCGCTTCCGGCCCCTCGACGGTCGGCGCGACGATATCGGAGGCATCGGCCGAAAGGCCGGCGCCGGCGATTTCAGCCAAAATGGTGGCGCCGCGTGCCATCGCATGATCGTAGCTTTCCAGAACCGCCATGCCGGCGCCTTCGCCCAGCACCAGCCCCTGGCGGTCGGCCGAGAACGGCCTGCATGTGTCGGGCGAAAGCACACGCAGCGCCTCCCAGCCCTTCAGCACGCCCCACACGAGCGGCGCATCGGTGCCCCCGGCCACCATCACGTCGGCGCGCCCGAGCCTGATCTGGTCGACCGCCGATGCGATGGCATGATTGGCCGACGAACAGGCCGAAGTGACGCCGAACACCGGTCCGCGCAAACCCAGATGCATGCTGACCTGACCGGCGGCGGCGCCCGGCATCACTCTTGGAACGGTGAAGATACCGGCGCGATTCTTGCCCTCGAGCAGGATGGCGCGATAATTCTCCTCGACGGTCTCGAAGCCGCAGACGCCAACACCGACAATGGTTCCCATCCGATAGGTGTTGTCCGCATGCGGGACCAATCCGGACTGCCGCATGGCTTCTTTCGCCGCGAGCACCGCCAGCAGGCTGAAGCGATCCATCGACACCAGTTGCTTGCGCTCGATGCCGTGATCCGGCAGGGCTTTGATTTCGCAGCCGGTCTTGACCTTCAGGTCGTGCAGGAAGGGGTTGTCGATCGGGCCAATCGCCGACCGGCCGGCCCGCATCTCGGCCCAGATTGCCTGCGCATCGGTGCCCAATCCGCACAGTCCACCGATGCCGGTAATGACGACGCGCTTCAGCATTCGGTCAGGCTTTTTTCGCGATCAGCGCGCGAACGGCCTCGACCATGTCGCCGACGTTCTTCAGGTTGCTCCAGGCGTCGACCGTGTTCATCTCGATCTCGATGCCATATTGCTCCTCGAGGTCGAAGATGATCTCGGTCAGCTCCAGCGAATGGATGCCGAGCGCCGTCAATTCGGTTGTGGTGGTGATTTCCTCGCCGCCCGGCTCGGCATGGGCCTTGATCTTCTCGATGATGTCCGCTGCCAGCTGGTCAGCCATTCGGTTTCTTCCCCACTGTGTCGTTTCCCGACGCCAACTGAACGGCGCCTTCTTGTCCTCGATCTCAGGCCGCGATCTTCGCCTTATCCCTCCGCCAAGCGTCGCCTGACCGTACCAAGGTGGTTCCCTCTATAGAAACGGAAACGCCATCAAGCAACAAGCTATATGTCGACAAAAGCGCCACAGTGCTTAACCTGACGGCGTGGATACGATCGAAAATACCAGGTTTTCAGGTCAGCTGGCCCAGCGCGCGGCGGGCAAGGCGCGGCTAGGTTGCGCCAGCATTGACGGCCGCACGCGGCTGCGGCGCCTCTATCAGGACGGCTCCGCCAAGATAAGGCTGCCGTATTTTTCGGCCGGCCCGCTGGAGGCCGTCCTGATCAACACCGCCGGCGGGCTGACCGGCGGCGACCGCCTCGGCTGGGATGTCGATGTCGGCCCGCATGCCAGCGCGGGGATAACGACCCAGGCCTGCGAAAAAGTCTATCGCGCCGCATCGGACCATGCCGAAGTCCGGGTCAGGCTGACCGTCGGAGATAACGGCAGCATCGCCTGGCTGCCGCAGGAAACCATCGTCTTCGATCGCGCCGCGTTTGTCCGTACGTTGGACGTCGAGCTTGCCGCGGGGGCCGAGGCGCTGGTGCTGGAAGCGGCCGTCTTCGGCCGTCTGGCCATGGGCGAACGTGCCACACAGGGCACTTTTCGCGACCGCTGGCGTATCCGCAGGGAAGGAACCCTCATCCACGCCGAGGATTTCCGCATCGGACCTGATATCGCCGACATCATGGCCCGTCCGGCGATAGCAAATGGCGCGATCGCCGTGGCTACGCTGCTGCTGGTGTCGCCGCGCGCGGAAGCCCTGCTCGATCAGGCCAGGGAGATCATTGGCGACCGGGGCGGCGCCAGCGTCTGGACCGTGAAGACATCTGGCAAGCTTCTTGCGAGGCTTTACGCCGGGGACGGCTACCAGCTGCGCCAGCGGCTGGTCCCGCTCGTCGGATTGCTCAACGGAAAAGCGGGGCTGCCCAAATTATGGTCACTGTGACTGTGTCCGCATCATTTCAGGAAGACGCATGAACCTGACGCCAAGGGAAAAGGACAAGCTGCTGATCGCCATGGCGGCGATCGTGGCGCGCAAGCGGCTGGAGCGCGGCGTCAAGCTCAATCATCCGGAAGCGATCGCGCTGATCACCGATTTCGTCGTCGAGGGCGCCCGCGATGGCCGCCCGGTGGCCGAGCTGATGGAGGCCGGGGCCCATGTCGTCAGCCGCGCGCAGGTGATGGAAGGCATCGCCGAGATGATCCATGACGTACAGGTGGAAGCGACGTTTCCCGACGGCACCAAGCTGGTGACCGTGCACGAACCGATCCGGTGAGGAGAGACAGACATGCTTGAACTGCGCCCGAACTGTGAATGCTGTGACAAGGATCTGCCGCCGGAAGCGACGGATGCGCGGATCTGCACCTTCGAGTGCACCTTCTGCGCCGGCTGCGTCGAAAACGTGCTTGGCGGCGTCTGCCCGAACTGCTGCGGCAATTTTACGGCCCGGCCGATCCGCCCCGCCGCGATGCTGGAGAAATATCCGGCTTCGACCAAACGCGTGCTCAAGGCCGAGGGCTGCGGCCCCCGCAAGGCCGCGTGACACCGCAAAACGAAAGGCAAGTAAGATGATCCCTGTCAAACGCCTGTGCCTCTCGGCGATCCTGCTCGTGGCGGCGGCGATGCCTGCCTACGCCCATGTCGGCATCGCCACGACCTCCTCCGCCATGACCGGCTTCACGCATCCGCTGTCGGGCCTCGACCATATGACGGTGATGCTCGCCGTCGGTCTGTGGGCGGCCCTCAAGGGCGGTAAGGCGATCTGGGTCTGGCCGGCGGCGTTCGTCGGCGTCATGCTGGGTGGCGCGGCCCTGGGCATGGCCCATGTGCCGCTGCCCTTCGTCGAGCCGGGTATACTGGCCTCCGTCGTGGCGCTCGGCCTGCTGGTGGCGCTGGCGGTCGATCTGCCTGTTTCGGCCGGTGTCGCCATCATCGGCCTGTTCGCGCTGTTGCACGGCCATGCCCATGGCACGGAAGTGCCGGAAAATGCCGGCGGCCTCGAATATATGGCCGGTTTTGCCGTCGCCACCGTGCTGCTCCATGCCATCGGCATCGCCGTCGGGCTTGGCCTCGGCATGAGGTCCCGCGGCGTGGCCCGCGTCATGGGCGCCGCCTGCGCGGCGATCGGCATCGGCCTCGCCTTCGGCGTCGTGTGAGGACCCATGATCCCAGGCGAAATCATCCCCGTTCAAGGCGACATCGAGCTCAACAAGGGTCTGCCGACCGTCATCCTGAAAGTGGCCAACAGTGGCGACCGACCGGTCCAGGTCGGCAGCCACTATCATTTCTACGAAACCAATGAGGCGCTGAAATTCGATCGTGAACGGGCGCGCGGCATGCGCCTCGACATCGCCGCCGGCACCGCCACGCGTTTCGAGCCGGGGCAGGAACGGGACGTCACGCTGGTGCCGCTTGGCGGCAAGCGTGAAATCCATGGCTTCCAGCAGAAGGTGATGGGCAAGCTGTGAGGGCTTCTTATGCATGGCCGGCAAGGCCAGCGCGCGCAAGCGCTGCATGGGGCTCAGCCCGATGGCTTGGCGGCCGCATAGATAACGATCTTTCCGGGATCGTCGAACTCCACGGCGAGAACGTCCTGTGCAAGGACGCGCCGCGAATCAAGGGCATTGAAAAGCAGGGCGTTGGCCTCGATCTCCTTGCGCAGCTCGGTGACATCGTCCTGATGCTGCCGAACCTTGTTCTCGATGGCTGGCGGGGGGCCGCCTTCACTGCGCGCCGCGTCGGTGAGGAACACGATATCGACCTTGTCGAGCTTGGACGTCTTACGCACCGTGCTGATGTTTTCGCGCGTGCGGTCGATCGCCGAACTGACTTTTCCGATTTCAGCGGTCGTCTTGGCTTCTTCCTGGTTGACTTGCGATCCGACGATACGGTCGACGGTCTCGGGACTTTCCAGGCCCTGCGCGTTGAGCGCCGCCTGCGGGACACTCGCCGCCAGAAACGCAGCCGCGGCAATGACATGCAACCATCGCGCATCGCATCGGGGATCGGGCAGGGTGGTGAGGGTCATCGTTCGCTTTCGCAGTTTGCTTCAAGGCCTTTGAAACGAAACGTCCCCAGCCCTGTCACGGTTCCCTCTCCGGTTCGGTGGGCGGACCGGATACCGGCCCGCCGCGCCGGCTCATCAGCTGGCTTTCTTGGTGATCAGGGTCAGCGCGCCGTTCGGCTCCATGCTGGCCGCGACCACCTGGGCCGACGTCATGCCCTTGGCCTGGAGGGCGGATTTCACCTTGGGGGTGGCATCGATCGAACTGCGCAATTTCTGCAGGCCGGCATCGCCACGCTGGGCGATGACCTGGTTGACCTGCGTCTGGGTGTCCTTCGGCAACTCGCTAATGTCGATCACGTTGACGCTCTGGATCGCCGGCGCGGCCTGCTGACCGCCGGGCGCGGCTGGAACCGGCGTAGTCGGGGCGGGCTGTTGCGCGGGCTGCTGCTGGGCGCTGGCGGCACCCGCCAGCATCAGGCTGGCGGCGGCTGCAAGAATTGTCGTTTTGCGCATGGATTTTCCTTCCATCGATTTGGCAAACGGTCGTTTTGGGGTGACCCTTCAACCTCAACCGCCAAATGGGTCCGGAAGGTGTCGCCCAGCGGGTCATTGCGTGACCATGGAGGGCGGCAATGTGCAGCCCGGCTTCACCAACACCGCATTTCGGGAGCAACCGCTGATGGCCAGACTAACGCGTGCCGCCTACGCCCAGATGTATGGCCCGACGGTCGGCGACAAGGTGCGGCTAGCCGACACCGAACTCTTCATCGAGGTCGAGAAGGATTTCACCATCCATGGCGAGGAGGTGAAATTCGGCGGCGGCAAGGTCATTCGCGACGGCATGGGTCAGAGCCAGGTTTCCCGTGCCCAAGGTGCGGTCGACACCGTCATCACCAATGCGCTGGTGATCGATGCCAGCGCCGGCATCTTCAAGGCCGATATAGGTTTGAGGGATGGCCGCATCGCGGCCATCGGCAAGGCCGGCAATCCGGGAACGCAGGACGGCGTCACCATCATCATCGGCCCCGGCACGGAAATTATCGCCGGCGAGGGCAAGATCCTGACCCCGGGCGGCTTCGACGCGCATATCCACTTCATCTGCCCGCAGCAGATCGAGGAAGCGCTTATGTCGGGCATCACCACCATGCTCGGCGGCGGGACCGGTCCGGCGCATGGCACGCTGGCAACGACCTGCACACCGGGGCCGTGGCACATGGCACGCATGATCCAGTCCTTCGACGCCTTCCCGATGAATATCGGCCTGTCGGGCAAGGGCAATGCCTCGCTGCCGGCCGCGCTCGAGGAGATGGTGCTGGGCGGCGCCTGCTCGCTCAAGCTGCACGAGGACTGGGGCACGACGCCGGCGGCGATCGACTGCTGCCTGTCGGTGGCCGACGATTACGATGTCCAGGTGATGATCCACACCGACACGCTCAACGAGAGCGGCTTTGTCGAGAACACGGTGGCGGCGATCAAGGGCCGCACCATCCATGCCTTCCACACCGAGGGCGCCGGTGGCGGCCATGCGCCTGATATCATCAAGGTCTGCGGCCTGCCCAACGTCATCCCGTCCTCGACAAACCCGACGCGGCCCTACACAGTCAACACGCTCGCCGAGCATCTCGACATGCTGATGGTCTGCCACCACCTGTCGCCGTCGATCCCCGAGGACATCGCCTTTGCCGAAAGCCGCATCCGCAAGGAGACCATCGCGGCCGAGGACATCCTGCACGACATCGGCGCCTTCTCGATCATCTCGTCGGACAGCCAGGCCATGGGCCGGGTCGGCGAGGTGGCGATCCGCACCTGGCAGACGGCCGACAAGATGAAGCGTCAGCGCGGGTCATTGCCTCAGGAGACGGGCGACAACGACAATTTCCGCGTCCGCCGCTACATCGCCAAATACACCATCAATCCGGCCATCGCGCACGGCCTGTCGAAGGACATCGGCTCGATCGCGGTCGGCAAACGCGCCGATCTGGTGCTGTGGAACCCGGCCTTCTTCGGCGTCAAGCCGGACATGGTGCTGATCGGCGGCATGATCGCGGCCGCCCCGATGGGCGACCCCAACGCCTCGATCCCGACGCCGCAGCCGATGCACTACCGGCCGATGTTCGGCGCCTATGGCAAAGCCCGGACCAATTCGTCGGTGACCTTCGTTTCGAAGGCCGCGCTCGAGTCCGGTTTGCACGGCCGGCTCGGCGTCGACAAGCAGTTCGTCGCCGTCGAAAACACGCGCGGCGGCATCGGCAAGCACTCGATGGTGCTCAACGACGCCACGCCGCATATCGAGGTCGATCCGGAAACCTACGAAGTTCGCGCCGATGGCGAACTCTTGACCTGCGAGCCAGCGACCGTGCTGCCGATGGCGCAAAGGTACTTTCTGTTTTGAGACGTTCCGCTGAAATTCATGAATGGGCAATGAACTGCCATGAAAGCGCATGCGCTTCGTCAACTGCGGCAGCGGAATGTTGCACCGAAGGGTTCGGATAAGGGTCTACCTTTTCCGTCTGGCTTGGAAATTACGTGCTTTGAGAGCAATATCACTTAAATGAACAAGATTTTTCGAAAACAGCAATTGACGCCCTATGAGGCCGATTATGCTCAGTGGTGCGCCGAGCAAGGCGCGCTGTTGCGCGAAGGTCGCCTCTCAGACCTCGATCGCGATAACCTGGCGGAGGAGATCGAGAGCTTGGGGCGGAGCGACAAAAGAGAAATTGCGAGTAGACTTGGCACCTTGCTCCTGCATTTGCTCAAATGGGAATTTCAGGCCGAAAGGCGCAAAGCTGGATGGTTGCTGACCATCCGCGAGCAGCGATTTCAGATCGAAGATCTGCTCGATGAAAGCCCTAGCTTGAAAGCCTATCCGGGACGGCGGCTCGGACGAGAATTCAAAATAGCGAGATTGAAGGCGGCGGACGAGACCGGCCTGAGGGAGGGCAATTTCCCCGCGGACTGTCCGTATTCGATCAGGGAAATTCTCGACCATGACTATTTTCCCGGCACGCCGTGGTCATCGGATCAGCTTATTCGCGAATAGCACCACGTGGTCCGCTAGAGCTTTTTCATAGCATCGAGAGCATTATTAGCTACCTATGGACCAGCAAATAGCCTCCGCCCACGACATTTTCCCGCATATTCGCATCGTCATGGGCATGGTGATCGGGCTTGGCGTCGCGCGCCTGCTGTCGGGGGTGGCGCGCATTGTGCAGCATCCCGGCCAATACCGTCTCTACCCCGTGCATCTGGCCTGGGTCGCCTCGGTGCTGTTGATGCTGGTGCATTTCTGGTGGTGGGAGTTCGGCCTCTACACCATCGAAACCTGGACCTTCGGCAAGTACCTGTTCATCATTTTCTACGCGATCACCCTGTTCCTGCTCTGCGCGCTGCTGTTTCCGGATTCGATGCTGGACTACACCAGCTACGAGGATTTCTTCTATTCGCGCCGCGCCTGGTTCTTCGGCCTGCTGGCGGCGACCTACCTGCTCGACGTGGTCGACACTTTGCTGAAGGGGCCTGAGCATTTCGCCCGCTTCGGCAGCGAGTATCTGTTCCGCACGCCGGTCTTCGTCGTGCTGTGCGTCGTCGCGATCCTGGTGCGCGACCGCCGGTTCCACATCGCCTTCGTCGCGGCGGCGCTGATCTACCAGATATCGTTCATCCTGCGGCTCTTCGACACGATCGTATGACGGCCGCGGATGCACTAGGCTGCTCGGGAAAGGCAGGGTTCAACGATGTACAAGGCCGTCGGATCGCGCGGATCCCGGGTCAGTCGCGTCCTCTGGATGCTGGAGGAACTCGGCCAGCCCTATGAGTTCGTCGAGGTCAAGCTGCGCTCGCCCGAAGCCTATGCGCTCAATCCCTCGGGCAAGGTGCCGATCCTCATAGACGGTGAATTGACGGTGACGGATTCGGCGGCGATCTGCGTCTATCTCGCCGACAAGCACGCCGATAAAGGCATGGGCGCCAATCCCGGTCTCGCAGGCCGCGCCGAAATGGATTCCTGGATGCATTTTGCCCAGAGCGAGTTCGAGGCGCCGCTGTGGAACAAATTGCGCTACCGTTTCCTCCTGCCCAGGGAAGTGCGGGTCGATGTCGGTCCTGCCGCGGCCTTTGACTTCGCCGCGGAGGTCAAGGCGCTGGAGCGCCGGCTCGGCGACAAGCCCTTCGCGCTCGGCGACCGGTTTTCCGCCGTCGACGTTCTGCTCGGCGACATGGGCGGCTGGGCGCGTGCCGGCCGTTTCCCGATCGACTCCGAGCGCGTCAATGCCTATTTCGATCGCGTTCTGGCGCGGCCAGCCCGGACCCGGGCGCAAGCCAATGCATCGGTCCGAAAATCGGAATCGATTTTCGGAAAGCACGATGCATAGGTTCAAACATGTTAGAGCATCCTTTGCGCGTCCAAGGGGACGCGCGGCGCTCTGATGGAGGTTCCATGAAATGAAGCTCAACCTCAACACCGACTTCACCAAATTCCCGCGCGCCGTCTCCGTATTGCCCGCCGGCGCGGCCGCGACCACCGCGCCGTCCGGCCGTGCCGTTCTCGCCCATGACGAGCGGCATCTGCGCCGTCGCGCCATCGAACTTGCCGACGGCGGCAAGGTGCTGGTCGACCTGCCCGAGCCTGTCGCCCTGAACGATGGCGACCGCCTGGTGCTGGAGGATGGCGGCCACATCGAGATCATCGCGGCGCCCGAAGAGGTCTATGACATCCGCGCCCGCGACGCCGTGCATCTCGCCGAACTCGCCTGGCATATCGGCAACCGCCATCTCGCCGCAGGCATCGAGGCAGACCGCATCCTCATCCTGCGCGACCATGTCATCAAGGCCATGCTGGAGGGGCTAGGCGCCACGGTGCGCGACGTCTCCCAGCCGTTCAAGCCGGTGCGCGGCGCCTATTCCGGCGGGCATGATCACGGCCATGCGCATGCGCATGCGCACAGCCATAGCGAAGCGCATGCGCACAGCCACGCGCATTCGCACGATCACCACCATGATCATGACTGACCAGCCGTCCGGCATCGCCCTGCTGCGGCTGATGGCGTGGCTGTCGCCGGCCTTTCCGGTCGGCGGCTTTGCCTACAGCCATGGCCTCGAGCGCGCGGTGCATGATGGGCTGGTGACCAATGCCGCCGGCCTTGCCGGCTGGCTGGAGGCGCTGGTCGAGATGGGCTCGGGCTGGAACGATGCCGTGCTGTTCGCCGAAAGCTGGCGCCGCGCCCGTAAAGGTGGCGATCTGGCCGAGGTTGTCGCACTGGCCGAGGCACTGGCCGGCTCGCGCGAACGCCACGCCGAGACCATGCTGCAAGGCGCGGCCTTCCTCAAAGCAGCCGCCGCCTGGCCCACTGCCGTGCTGGAGCGCTTGCCGGCCGATTGCGCCTACTGCGTCGCCGTCGGAGCCGTGGCCGGCGGCAATGGCATTGCGCTGCACGACGCGCTGTCCGCCTTCCTGCAAGCCTTCTTCTCCAACCTCGTCCAGGCCGCGATCCGGCTCGGCATGATCGGCCAGAACGAGGCGACGACGCTGCTCGCGGGTTTCGAGCCGCTGGCGCTCTCGACCGCTGCCCGCGCGTCCCGCTCGACATTGGACGACCTCGGCGGCTGCGCCTTCGTCTCCGACGTCATGGCGATGAAGCACGAAACCCAGTATTCGCGATTGTTCCGCTCATGATCCTCCTCGCCTTCGTCCTCTCCTTCGTCCTGCTGCTGATCACGGCACTGCATGTCTATTGGGGCATAGGCGGCGTCTGGCCGGGCAGGGACGCGGCGTCCTGCGCCCACGCTGTCGTCGGCTTTCGCGGCGTCAACGAAATGCCGACGCCGTTCGCCAGTTTCGCCGTTGCCGCCTGCCTCGGCCTGGCAACGCTGTGGCCGCTGGCGCTCATCGGTTTCTTTGCCTCGCCGTTTCCCAAGCAGGGCCTCGCGGCCACCGCGATGCTGATCGGACTGGTGTTCCTGGGGCGCGGCATTGCCGGTTTCACGCCCTGGTGGCGCCGGCTGGCGCCGCAACAGCCTTTCGCTCGGCTCGATTCCAGTTTCTATTCGCCGCTCTGCCTGTTGATCGGGCTCGGCTTCGCAGTCCTTGCCATCACGGAGTTTCCGACATGACACAACCCAACGGCCCCCTTCGTATCGGCATTGGCGGCCCCGTCGGTTCCGGCAAGACGACGCTCACCGAAAAACTCTGCAAGGCGCTGCGCGACGAGTTCTCCATCGCCGTCGTCACCAACGACATCTACACCAGGGAGGACGCCATGATGCTGGCCCGGCTGCAGGCGCTGCCGGAGGATCGCATCGTTGGCGTCGAGACCGGCGGCTGCCCGCACACCGCCATCCGCGAGGATGCCTCGATCAATCTGCAGGCGATCGCCGAGCTCAACCGCAAGTTTCCCGACCTCGACATCATCTTCATCGAATCCGGTGGCGACAACCTTGCCGCCACTTTCTCGCCGGACCTTGCGGATCTCACGCTCTACGTCATCTCGGTGTGCCAGGGCGAAGAAATCCCGCGCAAAGGCGGCCCGGCGATCACGCGGTCCGATTTCCTGGTCATCAACAAAAGCGATCTGGCGCCCTATGTGAACGTCAATCTCGATGTCATGGAGAGCGACGCCGGCCGCATGCGCGGCAAGCGACCGTTCGGCTTCACCGATCTTTCGCGCGGCAAGGGCCTGCGGGAAGTGATCGATTTCATCGTCGAGCACGGCGGACTGCGAACCGTTGGCGCCGCAAGCACCGCGGCATAACTGGCCTTCTGCACCAAGCGAAAGCGGTTGCGGGCACCAGCGGCGCGCGGCATTCTGGGCCAAACTGGAGGATCTTTTCGATGAGCATCGCCCGCCTGCAGAAGGAAACGCTCACCAACCTGCCCTTCTACGAAGAGCGCGTCGATCTCGCCTGCGCCTTCCGCTGGACGGCGCGGCTCAACATGCATGAGGCGGTGGCCAACCATTTCTCGCTGGCGGTCAACGACGACGGCACCAAGTTCCTGATGAACCCGAACCAGGTGCATTTCTCGCGCATCAAGGCCAGCGACCTGATCGAGATCGACGCCAACGACCCCGAGACGCTTTCCGGGCCGAATGCACCCGACCCCACGGCATGGGGCCTGCACGGCGCCGTCCATCGCAACGTGCCGCACGCGCGCTGCGTCATGCACGTCCATTCGATCCACGCCACCGTACTGGCCTCGCTTGCCGACTCGACGCTGCCGCCGATCGACCAGAATTCGGCGATGTTCTTCAACCGTCACGTCGTCGACGCCCATTATGGCGGACTGGCCTTCGAGGAAGAGGGCGAGCGCTGCTCGCAGCTTCTCGCCGACCCCAAGGTCAAGGTGATGGTGATGGGCAACCATGGCGTGCTGGTCATCGGCGACACCGTCGCCGACGCCTTCAACCGCATGTTCTATTTCGAGCGTGCCGCCGAGACCTACATCAAGGCCCTGTGGACGGGCCGGCCGCTGCGCACCCTGTCCGACCCGATCGCCGAGAAGGCGGCGAGCGAGATGGACAACTATCCCGGCCAGGCCGAACGTCATCTCGCCGAGTTGAAGGCGATCCTCGACGAGCAGGAGCCGGTGTACCGGAACTGAACGCTACAGTCCGAGCTGAGCCCGCAATTCCCCGGCGCTGTTGATGACAATGGCGCCGGGCGGTCCTTCCATCGGCTTTTCAGGCCAGAAGATCGTCTTCATTCCCGCCGCCAGGCCCGCCATGGCGCCCGGCCAGCTGTCGTCGACCGCGACGGCGTGCGCGGGATCGACGTCTGCCAGATAGGCGGCGCGAAGGAAAGGCTCCGCGTGCGGCTTGCCCTCCCGCACATCGTTGCGGCTGATCGTCTTCATGCCGGGGTAGGTCAGCCCGACCATATGCAGATTGGCGTCGACGATCATCCGATCCGAGTTTGAGACCACCGCCTGCTGCACCCCGAGCGCGCGCAACTCCTTGAAGACCTCGATGGCGCCTGGGCGCGGCTTCAGCCCCTCGACCAGCGGCAGGTAATGCTCATATTTGTGAACGATCCATTCGTCGAAGGGCAGTTGCAGCCCGAACTCGTCGCGCATCATTTCGTAGACCGGCCAGGCGGCGACGCCGAGCACGCGTTCGTGCAGATCGGCCGGAGGCGTGAGGCCGGCATTGCGCATCGCTGCGATGAGGGCTGCCTCATGCAGCGGTTCGCTGTCGACCAGCGTCCCGTCCATGTCCCAGAAAACCGCCTTCGGTGTCATGCAGCGCTCCTTTTTTCGATCCCTTAAAGGGTTTGCGCCGCGAGATAAACCTTTGGCGGCCATTGAACATGCCTTCAGATGGGGAAACGGACCCGCGACGCTTTCTCCGACAGGATGTTTGCGGAGAAATCACCGCTGCTTCGGCGCAAGCATTTGCTCTTTAGATTGACAATTGCGCAGGCGGTCATTCCCTGCGAAACTGATACGACCGCCTGATGATCGGCGGTTTCGGGAGGCAGGACGTGAATACCCGGCAGGATGGCGGCAGCAACAGGCTGGACGACGCGGCGCGCGCCGGCTGGCTCTATTATGTTGCCGGCAACACACAGGACCAGATCGCCGCTACGCTCGGCATATCGAGGCAGACGGCGCAGCGTCTGGTGTCGCTGGCGGTGTCGGAAGGCCTGATCAAGGTCCGCGTCGATCATCCGATCGCCAACTGCCTTGATCTCGCGGCACGGCTGAAATCGCGCTTCGCGCTCGACCTGGTCGAGGTGGTGCCGAGCGACCCCAATTCATCCTCCACCACCATCGGCATCGCCGAAGCGGCGGCCGCCGAGATCGAGCGGCGGCTGCGGTCGCCGACGCCGATCGTCATGGGCATCGGCACCGGACGGACGCTGAAGGCGGCGATCGAACAATTACCACCGATGGAATGCCCGCAGCACAAGGTGGTGTCCTTGACCGGCAACATCTCGCCAGATGGCTCGGCCGCTTTCTACAACGTCATCTTCACCATGGCCGACAGGGTCAAGGCGCGGTCCTTCCCGATGCCGCTGCCGGTCATCGCCTCTTCGCCGCAGGAGCGCGAGATGCTGCTCAACCAGCCGATGATCCAGCCGACACTGGTGCTTGCGGCGGAGGCCGACGTCACCTTCATCGGTATCGGCGACCTCGGCCCGAAGGCGCCGCTCTACGAGGATGGCTTCATTTCCGAAAGCGAACTGAAAGCCTTGCAGAAGGCCGGCGGCGTCGCTGAAATCGTTGGCTGGGTGTTCGATCGCGAGGGCCGCATGATCGACGGCATCACCAATGACCGGGTGTCGTCGGCGGCGCTCCCGTCGCGCGAGAAGTCGCTGGTGATCGCGCTCGCCATGGGCGAGCGCAAGCTGCCCGGCATCCTGGCGGCGGTCAACCGACGGCTGGTCAACGGGCTCATCACCGACGAGCGGACGGCGGCCGCCCTGCTGGCCAGTATCTGACGGCTTCGCGATAAAGCCAGCAAGGCTATTGGTGCCGGCCGAAAGGGTCGTTGCCATCGAGGAAACCGAGGTCGCGCTGCAGATGCGGTGACAGGTCCCTGACGTCGAGATGCGCCCTTTTTCGGGTCGCGAACCAGCCGAATCCGTCCGCAAGCCACGAAATCCAGCGATGATCGGGGGCGGGAGTGCATTTTTGCTGCGCCATGGTCATGATCGTCAACCTTCGTTATCCTGAACCCGAATGACGGGTTGAGGATGAATGTCGGCCTTGCCGGCCGCTTTTGCCAATCGAACGTCGATAACGATCCATAAGGAGGCTTTATGCCTGATCTCAGCGCGCCGCAGGTTTCGCAGCTGCCGCCGTTACAGGCGGTCCGGGTGTTCGAGGCGGTGGCGCGGCATCTTTCCTTCACCAAGGCCGCTGGCGAACTCGCCATGACGCAAGCGGCGGTCAGCTATCAGATCAAGGTGCTGGAGGAGCGCGTCGGCGCTCCGCTGTTCCTGCGCCGGCCGCGGCAGATCGAACTGACCGAAGCCGGCCAGCGCCTGGCGCCGGCGGTCAGCGAGGCCTTTGCCATTCTTAGCCAGGCCTATGCCGCCGCGCGCGGCGGGGCGGACGGGTTGTTGTGCGTCACCACGGTGCTGACTTTTGCCTCGAACTGGCTGGCGCACCATCTGGGCGCATTCCAGATCGCGCATCCCTCGCTTGCCGTGCGGCTCGACACGTCGAGCCGGCTGACGGATTTCGCCCGCGAGGATGTCGACCTCGCCATTCGTTCTGGCGGCGGCAAATGGCCGGGGCTGGAAGCCCACAAGCTGCTCGATGCCGATTTCACGCCCATGCTGAGCCCGAAGCTCGCTGCGAGCATCGGCGGCATCAACGAACCGGCCGACCTGCTCAAGCTGCCGATCCTCGATCCCAGCGATATCTGGTGGACGCAATGGTTCGAGGCCGCCGGCGTGCACAGCCACGACCTTGCCAGGCGGCCCGGCAGCAGCATGGGCGCGCAGGCCTATGAAGCCAACGCGGCCATATCGGGCCATGGCGTGGCGATCCTGACCCGGGCGCTGTTCAAGGCCGAACTCGCCGACGGCCGGCTGATCCAGCCATTCGAGCTGGTCGGCGACGACGGGCACGCCTACTGGCTGGTCTACCCCGAGGCGCGCCGCAACGTGCCCAAGATCCGCGCCTTCCGCGACTGGCTGCTGGCCGAGATCGCCTGCTGACCGGCATATAAACCGACGTCAGACCGGGGCGACAAACGACATCCCGTTCGAGAGGCTTTGGCCCCGCTGCCTGGACTCCAGACGGCTGCAATCCGAGCCCTGTCGCCGAACCTCCGTACCATTCACCGGCCGTGTGCTGCGCTGCAGCATCGAATCCGGCTTGACATAGTTAAGACTAAGTGAGTAATTGCTCACAGCCAAGGCAAATGCTCAACTTGGTTCATGGGAGGAATTTGATGAAACTTCGCACGCTCACCCTGGGCTTGTTGTCGGCCAGCACGCTTGCGTTCGCCGCACACGCCGAATCCATCACCATCGCCACCGTCAACAATGGCGATATGGTCCGCATGCAGAAGCTGACCGACGACTTCACCAAGGCTAACCCGGACATCCAGCTCAACTGGGTCACGCTCGAAGAGAACGTGCTGCGCGAGCGCGTCACCACCGACATCGCCACCAAGGGTGGCCAGTATGACGTGATGACCATCGGCACCTACGAGGTTCCGATCTGGGCCAAGCAGAGCTGGCTCCTGCCGCTCGACAAGCTCGGCGACGACTATGACGCCAAGGACATCATCCCGGCCATCGCCGGCGGCCTTTCGGTCGATGGCAAGCTCTATGCCGCGCCCTTCTACGGCGAGAGCTCCTTCGTCATGTACCGCAAGGACCTGATGGAGAAGGCTGGGCTGAAAATGCCCGACGCCCCGACCTGGGATTTCATCAAGCAGGCGGCCGACAAGATGACCGACCGCGCCAATGGCGTGAACGGCGTCTGCCTGCGCGGCAAGGCCGGCTGGGGCGAGAACATGGCTTTCCTGACCGCCATGTCGAACTCCTTCGGCGCCCGCTGGTTCGACGAGAACTGGAAGCCGCAGTTCGACCAGCCGGAATGGAAGAAGACGCTGCAGTTCTATGTCGACCTGATGAAGGCCGACGGTCCCGAGGGCGCCTCGTCCAACGGCTTCAACGAGAACCTGGCGCTCTTCCAGCAGGGCAAGTGCGGCATGTGGATCGACGCCACCGTCGCCGCCTCCTTCGTCTCCGACCCGAAGAACTCCACCGTCGCCGACAAGGTCGGCTATGCCCTGGCGCCGGATAATGGCTTGGGCAAGCGGGGCAACTGGCTGTGGGCGTGGTCGCTGGCGATCCCGGCCGGCACGCAGAAGGCCGACGCCGCCGAGAAGTTCGTGTCCTGGGCGACCAGCAAGCACTATGCCGAGCTCGTCGCGTCGAAGGAAGGCTGGGCAAACGTGCCTCCGGGCACGCGTTCCTCGCTCTACGCCAATCCCGAGTACCAGAAGGCGGCTCCGTTCGCCAAGATGACCCTGGACTCCATCAATGCCGCCGACCCGACGCATCCGACCGTCAAGCCGGTGCCTTATGTCGGCGTGCAGTTTGTCGCCATCCCTGAATTCCAGGGCCTTGGCACCACCGTCGGCCAGCTCTTCTCGGCGGCTCTTGCCGGCCAGTCGAGCGTCGACGATGCGCTGAAGCAGGCCCAGGACGCCTCCACCGCGGCGATGACCGAGGGCGGCTACATCAAGTAAGGCTCCTCCCGGTGCCGAACGCCGGTCACCTCCTCGACCGGCACCGGCCGCCCGAAACCCAGTTCGGGCGGCCGCCTTTCCAGAGCCTGTGAAAATTCAGCCTGATCCTTGAAGGGTGACCGTCATGGCTACTCAGCAGACCCGTTCGCTTGCCCGATTCATGATGGCGCCTTCCGTGGTGCTGCTGTTCGTCTGGATGATCGTGCCGCTGGTCATCACGATCTGGTTCTCCTTCCAGCAGTACAATCCGCTCAACCCAATGCGCGACGGGTTCGTCGGCTTATCCAACTACGCGCTGTTCTATTCCAATCCGGCCTTCCTGCAGTCGATCCTCAACACGCTTGTCCTGGTGGTCAGCGTGCTGCTGATCACGGTGATCGGCGGCATCCTGCTGGCGTTGCTCATCGATCAGCCGATGTGGGGCCAGGGGATCGTGCGCATCCTCGTCATCTCGCCGTTCTTCGTCATGCCGCCGGTGGCCGCATTGGTGTGGAAGAACATGATCATGCACCCGCAATATGGCGTGTTCGCCGACATAGCGCGCTTCTTCGGAGCACAGCCGATCGACTGGTTCGGCCAGCATCCGATGACGGCGATCATCATCATCGTCGCCTGGCAGTGGCTGCCTTTCGCGACATTGATCCTCTTGACCGCGCTGCAGTCGCTCGACGGCGAGCAGAAGGAAGCCGCCGAGATGGACGGCGCCGGCTTCATCAGCCGCTTCATCTATCTGACGCTGCCGCACATGTCGCGGGCGATCACCGTCGTCATCCTGATCCAGACGATCTTCCTGCTCTCGGTCTACGCCGAGATCCTGGTCACCACCAATGGCGGCCCTGGATACGCCTCCACCAACCTGCCCTTCCTCGTCTACCAGAAGGCGTTGCTGGAATTCAAAATCGGCCAGGCATCCGCGGGCGGTGTGATCGCCGTCATTCTCGCCAACATCGTCGCCTTCTTCGCCATGCGCGCCGTCGGCAAGAACCTGGACAAGTAAGGGAGGATACGATGGCACGCTCAGTCACCACCCAGCACAAGACAATCGCGACAATTGCCGCCTGGACCGTCGCGCTGCTGATCTTCTTTCCGATCCTCTATACGATCATCACCTCGTTCAAGTCGGAACAGGAGGCAATCCAGGGCTTCAACCTGATCCCGTCCGGGACTTTCGAGAGCTATGCCGAGGTCCAGGCGCAGAGCGGTTACTTCAAGTTCTTCCTGAACTCGGTGCTGCTTTCTGTCGGCTCGACCATCCTGGCGCTGTTGGTCGCCATTCCGGCGGCATGGTCGATGGCGTTTTCGCCGACCAAGCGGACCAAGGACATATTGATGTGGATGCTGTCCACCAAGATGATGCCGGCAGTCGCCGTGCTGTTCCCGATCTACCTGATCTTCCGCAATCTCGGCCTGCTCGACTCGCGCATCGGCCTGATGATCATGCTGATGCTGATCAACCTGCCGATCGTGGTGTGGATGCTCTACACCTACTTCCGCGAAATCCCAGGCGAAATCCTGGAAGCCTCGCGTATGGACGGCGCATCCTTGTGGGGTGAAATCTGGTACGTGCTGACGCCGATGGCGGTGCCGGGCATTGCTTCGACCATGCTGCTCAACATCATCCTGGCCTGGAACGAGGCGTTCTGGACGATCCGGCTGACCACCACGGAAGCCGCCCCACTCACCGCCTTCATCAGCTCCTTCTCCAGCCCGCAAGGCCTGTTCTGGGCCAAGCTTTCGGCCGCCTCGACCCTCGCCATCGCGCCGATCCTGATCATGGGCTGGTTCAGCCAGAAGCAGCTGGTGCGCGGCCTGACATTTGGCGCGGTGAAGTGACGGAAATTGCCTGAAGCAATCGGCGAAAAACAGCCCTCGGGGAGGAAACCATGGGAAACATCACGCTCAAGAACGTCTCCAAGTCCTTTGGTTCGACGTCCATCATCCCCGGCCTCGACCTGGTGATCGAAAACGGCGAGTTCGTCGTCTTCGTCGGCCCGTCGGGTTGCGGCAAGTCCACGCTGCTCAGGCTGATCGCTGGCCTTGAGGACACCAGCGGCGGCACCATCAACATCGATGGCCGCGACGTCACCGGCGAGGCGCCGGCCAAGCGCAAGCTTGCCATGGTGTTCCAGTCCTACGCGCTCTACCCGCATATGACGGTGGCCAAGAACATCGCTTTCCCGCTGAAGATGGCGGGCGAGGACCAGGCGACCATCGACAGGAAGGTGAAGGACGCGGCGCGCGTGCTCAACCTTACCAACTACCTCGAACGCCGCCCCGGCCAGCTCTCCGGCGGCCAGCGCCAGCGCGTCGCCATCGGCCGCGCCATTGTGCGCCAGCCCTCGGCCTTCCTGTTCGACGAACCGCTGTCCAACCTCGACGCGGCACTGCGCGGCACCATGCGGCTGGAGATCAGCGAACTGCACCATCAGCTGAAAACCACGATGATCTACGTCACCCACGATCAGGTCGAGGCGATGACCATGGCTGACAAGATCGTCGTGCTCAACGCCGGCAATATCGAGCAGGTTGGCTCGCCGATGGAACTCTACAAGACGCCGAAGAACCTGTTCGTCGCCGGCTTCATCGGCTCGCCCAAGATGAACCTGATCGAAGGCGCGCCGGCTGGCAAATACACCGCCAAGACCATCGGCATCCGGCCCGAACATATGCAGATATCGACCACGGCGGGCGACTGGAAGGCGACGGTCGGCGTGGCCGAGCATCTGGGCTCCGACACGTTCCTGCACGTTCAAGCCGACGGCGTCGGGCCGCTGACGGTGCGCGCCGACGGCGAACTGGCGGTCCGCCATGGCGACACGATCTATCTCACCCCTGACAAGGCCAAGCTGCATCGCTTCGGCGCTGACGGCAAGGCGATGGCCCAGTGAGGGTGGGCCAGTGAGGATGGGCCGGTGAGGATGGGACAGTGAGGCTGCAAGGCAAATCGGCGCTGATCACGGGATCGGCGCGAGGCATCGGCAGGGCTTTCGCCGAAGCCTATGTGCGCGAGGGCGCCACTGTCGCGATTGCCGATATCAACCTTGAAGCAGCGCAGAAGACGGCCGCCGCGATCGGCGACAACGCCTATGCCGTGAAACTCGACGTCACCGACCAGGCCTCCATCGATGCGGCGGTGAAGGCGGTGGAGGACAAGGCGGGCGGTCTCGACATCCTGATCAACAACGCCGCTTTGTTCGACCTGGCCCCGATCGTGGAGATATCTCGGGCGAGCTATGAAAAGCTTTTCTCCGTCAATGTCGCAGGCACGCTGTTCATGCTGCAGGCAGCCGCCCGGTCGATGATCGCGCGGGGCAAGGGCGGCAGGATCATCAACATGGCAAGCCAGGCCGGGCGACGAGGCGAGCCGCTGGTCGCGGTCTATTGCGCCACCAAGGCCGCGGTCATCTCGCTGACCCAGTCGGCCGGGCTCGATCTGATCAGGCACCGCATCAACGTCAACGGCATCGCGCCCGGCGTCGTCGACAGCGACATGTGGGACGAGGTCGATGCCTTGTTCGCCAAATACGAGAACCGGCCGAAGGGCGAGAAAAAGCGGCTGGTCGGCGAAGGCGTGCCTTACGGCCGCATGGGCAAGCCGGAAGACCTCGCCGGCATGGCCGTGTTCCTCGCCAGTGACGAGGCCGAATACATCGTCGCCCAGACCTACAATGTCGATGGCGGCCAATGGATGAGTTGAAAAGAACGATTTGAGGGGGACGGCGCCTCTTTCTTTCCTCCGGAGAAGGCGCCGCGGGGGCGGGTGAGGGGCCGCATGCTGGAACACCAGGTGCGGCCCCTCATCCTCGCCCTCCCGAAGGAGGCGAAACAGTCGGGCGGCAAATCGGCCAAAGGGTAAAGCAGATGACCGTGAAACTTTCGTCCTCGAGCCTCGTCAGGCTTCCGCCCAAGGTCGCAGGTCCGAACTATGACCGCTCGGCGCTGAAAGCCGGCATCGTGCATTTCGGTGTCGGCAATTTTCACCGCTCGCACCAGGCCGTCTATCTCGACGACCTGTTCGGTCAGGGCATCGGTCATGATTGGGCGCTGGTCGGCGCCGGCGTGTTCGACGGCGAGAAGATCGGCCGCGGCAAGCTTGAAGAGCAGGATTGGCTGACCACAGTGGTCGAGCAGGACGAGGGCCATATGAGCGCCCGCGTCACCGGCGCGATGATCGATTTCCTGATGCCGGGAGATGCCGCCGCCATCATCGATCGGCTGGCTGATCCGGCGATCAGGATCGTTTCGCTGACCATCACCGAAGGCGGCTATTTCATCGACCCGGCCTCCGGCGTCTTCAACCCGACCCATCCCGACATCGTCGCCGACGCGCAGCCGGGCGCCACACCGAAGACTGTGTTCGGCATTATCCTGGCCGGGCTGGTGCGACGCCGCCAGGATGGTATCGTGCCGTTCACCGTGATGTCCTGCGACAACATTCCCCACAACGGCCATGTCACGTCGGATGGTGTTATCGGCCTTGCCCGCCTGATCGACGAGGATCTGGCGAGCTGGGTCAGCGAGACGGTCGCCTTCCCGAACGCCATGGTCGACCGCATCACGCCGGCCACCAGCGACCGCGAGCGCAAGATCCTCGCCGACGATTTTGGCATCGAGGACAACTGGCCGGTGTTCTGCGAGCCGTTCCGGCAATGGGTGCTGGAAGACCATTTCACCGATGGCCGCCCGCCGTTGGAAAAGGTCGGCGTGCAGTTCGTCAAGGACGTCGCCCCTTATGAGCTGATGAAGATCCGCATCCTCAATGGTGGCCATGCCACGATAGCCTATCCGGCTGGGCTGATGGACATCCACTTCGTCCATGAGGCGATGGAGGAGCCGCTGGTGCGCGGGTTCCTCGACAAGCTCGAGCACGACGAGATCATCCCGACGGTGCCGCCGGTGCCGGACACGGTGCTGGAAGACTATTACCAGCTCATCGAGAAGCGCTTCTCCAATCCCAAGATCGGCGACACGGTGCGCCGGCTCTGCCTCGACGGGTCCAATCGCCAGCCGAAATTCATCATCCCGACCATCGCCGACCGGCTGAAGGCCGGCAAAGGCGTTGCCGGACTGGCGCTGGAATCGGCCCTTTGGTGCCGCTACTGCTTCGGTACGACGGACAGCGGCGCCGTCATCGAGCCCAACGACCCGAGCTGGGACCGGCTGAAGGCAACGGCAAAGGCGGCAAAGGACGCGCCCGCCGCGTGGCTTGCGATGGACGATATCTATGGCGACGTCGGCCGCGCCGCCGGCTTCGTCGAGGCCTTCGCCCACGCGCTCAACGTGCTCTGGGCCAATGGCACGCGCGCCACGCTGACGCGCTACCTCGCCGGCAAGCTCTGAGAGCCAGCCGGCATCATGACGCCTGAACTGGTCATCTTCGACTGCGACGGCGTGCTGGTCGATAGCGAGGCGCTCTCCGTCTCGGCGCTGCTCGGCATGATCGAACTCGCCGGCGGCAGTCTCGGCGAGGACGCTGCCTACGAGCATTTCCTCGGCAAGAGCATGAAAAGCGTGCGCGAGATCCTCAGCCGCGACTTCGGCCTGGAGATCACCGACCAGCATCTCACCGCCATGCGCGTCGACCTCATGCGAAAGTTTCGCGAGGAGCTGATGCCGATCCCCGGCGTCAAGGAGATGCTGCCGAAGCTCGGCCTGCCGTACTGCGTCGCCTCTTCCGGCACGCTGGAACGCATTCGTTACGCGCTCGACATCACCGGTCTGCTGACGCTGATGGAGCCGCATCTGTTCAGCGCGGCCATGGTTGCCAAGGGAAAGCCGGCGCCCGACCTTTTCCTCCACGCCGCCGCCACCATGCGAGCCCATCCGCGCAGGTGTCTCGTCATCGAGGACAGCCCGGCCGGTGTCGCCGCCGCACGCGCGGCAGGCATGCGCGTGCTTGCCTTTACCGGTGGCGCGCACGCTGGCAATCCGGCATTGAAAGCGCGGCTTGCGTCGACCGAACCGGACTTTATATTCGCTGACATGCTGCAATTGCCCGATCTGATTGCAGGCCTGGGAGCGAGAGTTAGAGCATCTTGACGAAACAGTTTGTCTGCGCGGTCGATGTCGGCACCGGGAGCGCTCGCGCGGGCATTCTCGACGCCAGTGGCACCTTGCTCGGCCGCGCCGAGCGGCCGATCGCCATGAACCAGCCGAAGCCGGATCATGCCGAGCATGATTCGCGCGATATCTGGTCCGCCGTCTGCACCGCCGTGCGTGCCGCGCGGGAAAAGGCCGGCGTCGCCGCCGGGGATATTGCCGGTATTTCCTTCGATGCCACCTGTTCTCTGGTCGTGCGGGACAGGCAAGGCGGCCAGCTCAGTGTGTCGACGACCGGCGACAAGCGCTGGGACACCATTGTCTGGCTCGATCACCGCGCCATCGCCGAAGCCGACGAATGCACGGCGAGCGGCCACGAGGTGCTGAATTATATCGGCGGCGTCATGTCGCCCGAGATGGCGACGCCGAAGCTGATGTGGCTGAAGCGTAATCTACCGAAGACATGGAATGAAGCCGGCTACCTGTTCGACCTGGCCGATTTCCTGACATGGCAGGCAACGGGCTCGCTGGCCCGCTCGCAATGCACACTGACAGCGAAATGGACTTATCTGGCGCACCAGGACACCGCATGGCAGCGCGATTTCTTCGAACTCGTCCGCCTCGACGATCTTTTTGACCATGGCAATCTGCCCGAAAAGGCAAGCCCGGTCGGCGCCGATATCGGTCCGTTGACGGCGCAGGCAGCGGCGGAACTCGGCTTGACCGAAAACTGCCGCGTCGGCGCAGGCGTCATCGACGCCTATGCCGGGGCGCTTGGCGTGCTCGGCGGCTTTGCCGGCGACGACCAGAATATCGGCCGCCATCTGGCGCTGATCGCCGGCACATCCTCCTGCGTCATGGCGATGTCGCCCGACCCGCAGCCTTTCGCCGGTGTCTGGGGCCCTTACTACGGCGCCGCGCTGCCGAAGCTGTGGCTGTCGGAAGGCGGCCAGTCGGCGACCGGGGCGCTGCTCGACCACATCATCCGCTGGCACGGCGCCGGCGGCGAGCCGAACGCGGCCATGCATGCCAGGATTGCCGGGCGCGTCGCCGAACTGCGCGCCGCCGAGGGCGAGAACCTTGCCGCGCGGCTGCATGTGCTGCCGGATTTCCACGGCAACCGCTCGCCGCTGGCCGACCCGCACGCCGTCGGCGTCGTCAGCGGGCTGACGCTGGATTCCTCTTTCGACAGCCTGTGCAAGCTCTACTGGCGCACCGCCGTCGGCATCGCGCTCGGCGTGCGCCATGTGCTGGAGGCGCTGAACGAGAACGGCTACCTGATCGACACGCTGCACGTCACCGGCGGCCACACCAAGAACCCGCTCTTGATGGAGCTCTATGCCGACGCCACCGGCTGTACGGTGGTCGAGCCGCTGGCCGACGAGGCGGTGCTGCTCGGCACCGGCATGGTGGCGGCGACCGCCGCCGGGCTGTTCCCCGACCTCAACGCCGCCTGCCTTGCCATGCAGCAGGGCGGCAAGACACGCGCCGCCAACCCGGCGGCTGGCGCCCGCTTCGATCGCGACTACCGCATTTTCCTGGAGATGCACCGGCAGCGGCAGGTGCTCGACGCCATCCGGTAGGTTTGGCGCTCTATTGCTTGCGCAGGGACGCGCCCGATGTCGCGTCGAACAGGTGGATCGCTTCCTCCTCGAACGTATAGCGGACGGGCGCATGCAGCACCGGGCATTCGCGTGCCGGAACCAGTGCGCTGATCTCCTTGCCGCCGGAGCCGAAGGTCACCAGCGCGTCATTGCCATGGAATTCGATGAGATCAGCAGTGCCTTGCAATATGCCGACGGCGCCGGCGCCGGCCGTCTTCAGGTCCGGCGGGCGGATGCCCAGCACGGCGCGATCGCCCGGCTGGAGATGAAAACCCGCCCCGTCTATCGAAAGCACCGTTCCGGCGCCGGTCAGCGTCCAGCCGTTGCCGGCGCGGGCGACCGTCACATCGGCAAAATTCATGTTCGGCGTGCCGATGAAGCCGGCCACGAAAATATTGCCCGGCCGCCGGTAGATTTCCGCTGGCGAGCCGATCTGCTCGATGACGCCGTCCTTGAGCAGCACGATGCGGTCGGCAAGCGTCATCGCCTCCAGCTGGTCGTGGGTGACATAGACGGTGGTGGTCTTCAGCGACTGGTGCAGCCGCGCGATCTCGACGCGCATGTGGTTGCGCAATTTGGCGTCGAGATTGGACAACGGCTCGTCGAACAGGAACACCTTGGGCGTCTTGATCATGGCCCGGGCGATCGCCACGCGCTGCTGCTGGCCGCCGGAAAGTTCGGCCGGTTTGCGGCCGAGATAGGGGTCGAGCCCCAGCGTCCCCGACACCGCTTCGACCCGCTTGCGGATCTCGGCCGCCGGCACCTTCTGGCGCCGCAGCCCGAAGGCGATGTTGTCGAAGATCGTCATGTGCGGATAGAGCGCGTAGTTCTGGAACACCATGGCGATGCCGCGATCCCCCGGATCGAGGTCGTTGACCACCTTGCCGCCGATCGAGACCTCGCCGCCGCTGATGTCCTCCAGACCCGCCAGCATCCTGAGCAAGGTCGACTTGCCGCAGCCGGACGGGCCTAGGAACACGACGAATTCGTGCTCTTCAATGCTGAGGTTGAGATCGCGGATGACCGTGGTGGCGCCGTAGGCCTTGTCGACGTGGGAGCAAACGATCGCGGACATGGTCAGCCCTTTTCGCCTGTAAGCAGGATCTGCAGCTTCACGTCCTGCGGCTTGCCTTCGGCGGCCCGTTCGAACGCCTTGATGCTGTCGGCGAAATCATAGGTGCCGGTGATCAGCGGCTTGAGGTCGACCTTGCCGGAGGCGATGAGCTGCAGGGCGCGGTCGAAGATGTTGGCGTAGCGGAACACCGTCTCGATGCGCACTTCCTTCGAGATCGCCGCCGGTACGTTGAGGGTCACCGGCTCCACCGGCAGCCCGACCAGCACCACCGCGCCACCTGGCCGCACGACATCGAACAGGTCGGCGAAGGCCTTGGGGCTCCCGCTCGCCTCGAAGACGATGTCGGCGCCCCAATTGTTGGTCGCCGCCGCGACGGCGTCGACCAGCGACTGCTCGTCGATATTGACCGGCACGATGCCGGCATATTGCGCTGCGATCTTCAGCTTGGGCGCGGAAAAGTCGGAAATCAGCACTTTCGAACAGCCGCCGGCAAGGGCGGCAAGCGCGATCATGATGCCGATCGGGCCGCAGCCGACGACGACGGCGACATCGCCTGGAACGATGCGGGCACGGCTCGCCGCCTGCATGCCGATGGCGAAGGGCTCGACCATGGCGCCCTCGGCGAAGGAGACATTGTCGGGCAGCCTGTAGGTGAAAGCCGCCGGGTGCACGGCATAGGGAGCAAGAATGCCGTGCACCGGCGGCGTCGCCCAGAAAGTGACGTCCGGGTCGACATTGTAGATGCCGAGTTTTGTCGCGCGCGACGACAGGTTCGGCACGCCGGGCTCCATGCAGACGCGGTCGCCGACCTTCAGACTCCTGACATTGGCGCCGACCTCGACGATTGTGCCGGCGGCTTCGTGGCCGAGCACCATCGGCGCCCGCACGACATAGCTGCCGATGGCGCCATGCGTATAATAGTGCACGTCGCTGCCGCAGACGCCGACCGTGTGGATGGCGATCCTGACGTCGTCGGGTCCGACATCGAGCGGCAACGCGATCTCGCGCAGCGACAGTTCGCCTTTTTTCTCAAGTACCAAAGCCCGCATCGGGTCGTCCTCACTTCAAGTCTTTTTTTGCCGGAAAACGGAATTCAGGAAACCGCTGAGAACGCCGAGGAAAAGCAGCGGCGGCAGCGACAGGAGCACGACCGAGGCGTTCAAAATCCCCCACGGCACGTTCATGCCTTGCTGGGAGAGTTCGGAGGCGACGATCGGCAAGGTCTTGGCATTGGAACTCGACAGCATCAGCGCGATCAGGAACTCGTTCCAGACCAGCACGAAGCTGAAGGCAATCGCGCCGATCAGCGAACGGGCAGCCACGGGCAGCGCGATCCGCCAGAACACCGCGTAAGCGCCGTAACCGTCAACGAAGGCGGCTTCCTCGATTTCCTTCGGCACGGCTTGGAAGGCTGGAATGGCCAGCCACATGATCACCGAGATGGTCAGCAGGGAGTAGGTGACGATCAAAGCCGGCAAAGTGTCGTAGAGGCCGAGTTGCAACCAGATCACCATCAGCGGGATCGCCACCGCCACCGGCGGCAGGAAACGCAGCGACAGCACGAAGAACTGGATGTCGCCGGCCCAGCGGTTGGGATAGCGCGCCACCGCGTAGGCCGCGGGCAGGCCAAGCACGACGCCGATCAGCACGGCCGTGCCGCAGGCGACGACCGAATTGTAGAGGCCGGTGATGACGCTGTCGCGGCCAAGGATATAGCTGATATTGGCTAGCGTCGGCGTGAACACGACGCGCGGAACGCGGGTGATGATGTCGACGCTGTTCTTCAGCGAATTGAGCGCAGTCCACAGCAGCGGGAACACGGCCAGAAATCCGGCGAAGGCCAGGACGGCCTTGGCGATGATGCGGCCGGGCCTCATGCCTGCACCCGCTTCCACAGCATGGTGAAGGTGATGACGGTGGCGATCATCATCAGCACGGCCATCGCCGAGGCGTAGGAGACCTTGCCGGACTCGATGAAGCCTTGCGAGAAGGCGTACATGTCGAGCGTTTCGGTTGCCACGCCGGGGCCGCCGCGGGTCATCACATAGATCAGGTCGAAGGAGCGCAGCGACTCGATCATCTTGACGAACATCAGGCTGATCAGCGGCGCCTTCAGCATCGGCAAGGTGACGTAGGCGTGGATCTGCCAGCGCCGGGCGTGGTCGAGTCGGGCCGCCTCGATCGGCTGCGGCGGCAACGTCTCCAGCAGCTTGAGCACGATGACGGCGAAGAACAGGCCCCACTGCCAGACATCGACCGAGGCGACGGCGAACAGCGCCGTCGCGGGCTTGGACAGCGGGTCGAAGATCAAGCCGCCGGTAATGAGCCGGTAGGGATAGGTGGCGATGCCGTAGAGGGGATGGTAGGCGAACTTCCAGACGAAAGCGGCCGAGACGCGCGGCAGCAGCACCGGGATGATGAACAGCAGGCAGTAGAGATTGCGCAGGCGCGGCGAGGCGGCCTCGAACATCAGCACGCCGAGCCCGATCGCCACCACCATCGTTGCCACGACGGTGACCACCTCCCACTTCACCGACACCCAGACGGCGTTGAGGAAGCGGCGGTCGGAGAATAGATCAAAGAAGTTCGAGAACCAGACCCAGGAATAGGCCGTCGAGCTCAGCTCGCGGTTCTGCAGGGCGATGATGATCGCGTAGAGCGTCGGCACCATCGACAGGATCAGCAGAATGACCAGCGTCGGCACGACAAAGGTGACCGGCAGGGATGAACGTCGAGGCATTGGTCTCAGGCCTTGCTGTGTCTCTGATATCTGGACATGACGGGCAGGCCCTCATGCGACGCACAGATTCCGGCGGTCCCGAGACTGCCGCGAACCGCGCGCCGCAAGAGGGAGGGACCTACTTCTTCACCAGCTCATTGGCATAGGCCTCGAGCTCGTTGAGGCTGCCCTTGACGTCGGTGCGCGTGCCGGCGATCAATTCCTCGAGGATGATGCCCCAGCGGTCGCCGAGATCCGGCCAGCGTGGATCCTGCCAGAAGTTCACGGCCGTCACCTTGCCTGTTTCGGCAAGCGCCTGGCCGAGATCGGCGCCGTAGATATCGGCGAACTCCTTGCTGGACAGGATGCTGGTGCGGTTCAGCTCACCGAACTGGTGGGCGTCGAGCCGGCGCTTCTCGTTTTCCTTCGACGTTGCCCAGGCGATGAACAGGCCGGCGCATTTCTTCGAAGCGTCGTCGGCATTGGCTTTTGCCGCGATGGCGAGGCCATGACCGTAGCCGCCGCCGGGAAGTGGCGAGGGCGGCGGCAGGAAGCCGATCTTGCCGACCACTTGCGAGGTTTTCGGATCGACCGCCATGCCCGAAAGCGGCGTCGATTCGACGAGGATCGCGACCTGGCCCGACAGGAAGGCGCCGGTCGATTCGTCCCAGCTGCCGGTCTGCGTGCCGGGTGCCGAATCCTTGAACAGCTTCAAATAGGTCTCGGTCGCCTTGACCGCGGCCTCGGAATTGAAGGCCGGCTTGTCGCCGTCGAACCACTTGCCGCCATAGGCCTTGAAGAACGGCATCCAGCGCCAGACATTGGCGCCCGAGCCGCGTGCGCCCCGCAACGCGATGCCATACATGCCCTTGTCGGCATTGGTCAGCTTCGGCACGTCGGCGATCAGCTCGTCCAGCGTCTTGGGCGGCTGGATGCCGGCGGCCTCCAGCACGTCCTTGCGGTAGACCATCAGGTCGCCGCCGCCGGTCAGCGGCGCGAACCAGACCTTGCCGTCATAGGTGGCGACCTTCTGGCGGCCCGGGTCGAAGTCGGCATAGTCGTAGTCGGCCGGATAAAAATCGGTCAGCGGCACGATCCACTTCGACGAGGCGAAAAGCGCCACATTTGCTTCATCGACATAGTAGACGTTGTAGTTGCCCACTGTGGACGCGTCCGCGCGCGACTTGGCGCGGCGATCGTTCTCATTGAGATAATCGATCTTGAAGCTCGCGCCGGAGAGCTTCTCGAACTCGGCCTTTGAGTCCTCCAGAAGCGTCAGGCCGTCGCGTGGCTGCGCCAGCACCTTGACCGGTGCCGAGCAGACCGGCGCCTGCGCCAGGGCTAGGGTTGAAACGGTAGCGGAAAGCACGAAAGCTGCGCCAAGGCTGGCAGCGAGCCGAACTGGTTTCATGATCTTTTTCTCCTCCAGGAATACGTCGCAGGAAACGCAGGTCATCGGGTTGCGCGATCCTCACCATCGCCCGGACGACATGCCACCCGTCGCCAAAATGCGCAGTTGCGATGGGGCAAGCTAGAAGCCCCGTTGCAGCCGACCTGTACTTTTATGCATTGTGCAGCGCAAAAATCGGCGCCCATATAGGGGACGCGTCACACGAGTATCGATCTGGTCCAAAAGGGTGATTCAGGATGCGCTTATGCGCGCATCGCCAGACGCTGCCGCGACAGCTTGCGATAGGATGACGGCGTCATCTTGTGCTTGCGCAGGAAGGCGCGGTTGAAGTTGGATATGTTCATGTAGCCGACCTGGAAACAGATGTCGGTGATCGGCACATCGGTATCAGCCAGGAGCTTGCACGCCTGCCACAGCCTGAGCTTGGCAAGATGGTCGCTGAAGGAATTGCCGGTGTTCTTCTGGAAGAACCGCGAGAAGGTGCTTTCGCTCATGCCGGCCAGCTCGGCCACGTCAGGCAGCTTCAGATCCTCGGCGAAATGCTGGAACAGATAGGTCAGCGTGCGCTGGATGATGTCGAGCGAGGCGGCATCGAGAACCGGCTGGAAGTTCGGTGACGACAACAGCTCATACTCATCGGTCCGGGCCAGCAGGTCGACCAGTTCGAGGAACAGGCAGAACCGGGCCAGCCCATGCACCGTACCCATCCGCTCCATCAGCGCGGCGCCTTCAAGCGCGGTCCCGCCGTGGAAGACCATGCCGCGCAGAGACCGTTCCAGGAACGGCTCCAGTTCGCGCAATTCCGGCAGCATGTCAGCCGATCCTCGCAGCCGCTCGGCATCGAATTGCAGCACGATGTCGCGACCCTCGATCAACTCGCCTGGCTGCACCGCGGTGACCCAGTCATGCGGCAGGCCGCCACCGACGATGGTGAGGTAGCCCGGCCCGAACTCGCCAATATGGTCGCCGACCAGGACCACGCCGGAGGATTTCCGCAGCAGGTGGATCTCGTATTCCGGATGGAAGTTCCAGACGTTGCGCTCCCAGGGATAGTCGTCCAGCCGCCACAGGAAACTGTCGCTCGCCTCGGTGACGATATGCTCGAAGGAAGGCGCCGTGCGCGGGATCGCCGCCGTGTTCTTTCTGCGTCTGAACGCCATCCTGCTTCCCATATTCGCCCGCCGCCGACGTTTTAATCCGGAGCAGCCCGGGCCGGCAAGGGAACGAGGCGACGCCTCCCGGCAATGGCGCTGGCTCAATCTGTTCTCGCGCCCCTCCCTTGCCTTCATGTCGCATTTCGTTCAAGAGACGGCGCAAACGCCGCGAAACCGAAGGTTTTGCCGTTTGCAATGCGGCTTCCGGCTCTTTGCCGACGCGCCGCAACCTTGAAAGAGCAGGACAATGTCCGCGATCGAAGCCGGCGCTCGCGCGCCGGAAAATCTTTGGCGTCAGGAAATCAGGGCGACGCTGGCGCTGGCCTGGCCGATGGTGCTGACCAATCTCGGCCAGACGGCGATGACCGCCACTGACGTCATGATGATGGGCCGCCTCGGCGCGGACACGCTGGCCAGCGGCGCGCTCGGCGCCAACCTGTATTTCATGCCGCTGATCTTCGGCCTCGGCCTGATGCTGGCGACCTCGCCGATGATCGCCACCGAGCTTGGCCGCCGCCGCTATTCCGTACGTGACCTGCGCCGCACCGTGCGCCAGGGCCTGTGGTTGGCGATCCTGATCTCGGTCCCGATCTGGCTCGTGCTGTGGCACGGCGAGGCCATCCTGCTGGCCATGGGCCAGGAGCCGGCGCTGGCGCGTCAGGCCGGCATTTACCTGCGCTGGCTGGAGTGGGCGGTGCTGCCCTTCTACGGCTACATCGTGCTGCGCTCGTTCATCTCGGCGCTGGAGCGGCCGGGCTGGGCGCTGGTCATCGTCTTCGTCGCCGTGGCCTTCAACGTGTTCGCCAACTGGGTGTTCATGTTCGGCAATCTCGGTGTTCCGGCCATGGGCATCGCCGGCTCGGGCCTTGCGACCTCGCTGTCCTCAACGCTGATGTTCGCCGGCATGGCTGTCGTGGTGATGTGGGAGAAAAAATTCCGGCGCTATCACCTGTTCGGCCGCTTCTGGCGATCCGACTGGCCGCGCTTCAAGGGCCTGCTGCGGCTCGGCCTGCCGATCGCCGGCATCCTTGCCTTCGAGGTGACGATCTTCAATGCCGCCGCCCTGCTGATGGGCCTGATCGACGCGGATTCGCTGGCCGCGCACGCCATCGCCATCCAGATCGCCTCGATTTCCTTCATGGTGCCGCTCGGCCTCAACCAGGCGGTGACAGTGCGGGTCGGGCTTGCCCATGGCGCCGGCAATCCCGAAGGTGTGTCGCGTGCCGGCTGGACCGCCTTCGTCATCGGCGTTTCCTTCATGGCGCTGATGGGGCTGGTGATGGTGCTTTGGCCGCATCTCCTGATCAGCGCCTTCATCGACCTTGGCAATCCCGCCAATGCCAGGGTGATCGCGCTAGCCGTTTCGTTCCTGGTTTTCGCCGCCCTGTTCCAGGTCTTCGACGGCGCGCAGGCGGTTGCCGCCGGCATGCTGCGCGGCCTGCACGACACCAAGGTCCCGATGATCTATGCCGCGATCGGCTATTGGGGTGTCGGCCTGCCGCTCGGCGTGCTGCTCGCCTTCCATTTCGGCTTCCACGGCGTCGGCATCTGGATCGGCCTGTCTTCGGGGCTGGCCGTGGTGGCAGCGCTGCTTCTTGCCCGCTGGCTGCGCCGCGACCGCATCGTGCCGTCAGGCGCGTTCGGACATTGAACGCAAGACGGCCGCCGACCCGGCGGCCGTTCGTCCCAACATTGTGACTCATCAAATGGCGCCTTCAGATCGGCCCACGGACGCCCGCTAGAGAAGGCCCTGGCATGAGATATTGAACGGTTCCCAAGCGGCAAACGTTTCCACCAAGAGACAAATGACCGAGGAGAATTATCATGAAGGCAATTGTGGTGACGGACCAGGCTGCGGGAACGGCCGGGATGAAGCTGGTGGAGCGGCCTGAGCCGCAGCCAGCGATAAACGATGTCGTCGTTCAGGTTCATGCTTCGGGATTCGTCCCGACCGAGCTGGCATGGCCCTCGACCTGGACCGACCGCCGCGGCCTTGACCGAACACCGTCGATCCTTGGGCACGAGCTGGCCGGAGTTGTCATCGCACTCGGGTACGGCACAACGGGACTGTCGGTAGGTCAGAGAGTATTCGGCCTCGCCGACTGGCATCGCGACGGCACGCTCGCGGAGTATGTAGCCATGGAAGCACGCAACCTCGCGCCGCTGCCGGGCGCCGTCGACTTCACGGTGGGCGCAAGCCTGCCGATCTCGGGTCTCACCGCGTGGCAGGGACTCTTCCAGCATGGCCGGCTTCAGGCGGGGCAGAGCGTCCTCGCGCACGGTGCGGCCGGCGCGGTCGGGTCGATGGTGACGCAACTTGCACGAGAGGCGGGCGCCTACGTCATCGGCACCGGACGCGCCGCCGACCGTCAGACGGTGCTCGAATTTGGCGCGAATGAGTTCGTCGACCTCGAGAACGACGCCCTCGAAGACGTGGGCGAAGTCGCTCTCGTGTTCGATGTGATCGGCGGGGAAATCGGGAAGCGGTCCGCCGGCCTGATTCGAGCCGGAGGAACACTGGTGTCCGTCGTCGGATCGACAGAGGCGCGGCCTGCCGACGGCCTGGCGGTCGACTTCGTTGTCGAGTCCGATCGTGGCCAACTGAGGGAGATCGTCCAGCGGGTGCGGGACGGACGACTGCGGACGAACATCGGCAACGTTTCGACCCTCAACGATGCCGTCGCCGCCTTCAACCCTATCGGGCGACGCACTGGGAAGACGATCATCCGCGTTCGTCCGTGAGGATTTGGAAATGGCGAGGGGCAAGGGTCCTCGTCGGTCGAAAGCTGAGCATCCAGCAGATCAAATGACCTTCAAGAGGCGTTCGAACGCTAGGCACCGGGAGTTTGCGGCCGCCGTCGATGTTGGCCAGCGCAACATGCTCTCGGCTCATCGAGCCGCCGCTCGTTGTTCGAGCCGTCGCGCATACTGCGTCAGCGGAAAGCATAGGGCGAAGAAGATCAGCGCCACCAGCCCATAGACCTTGAACGGTTCGAAGGTGGCGTTGTTGATGGCGTTTGAGGTTCGCACCAGCTCCTCGAAGCCGATGATCGAGGTCAGCGCGGTCGACTTGATCAGCTGCACCAGGAAACCGACCGTCGGCGCGCGGGTGATCGCGAACGCCTGCGGCAGGATGATCAGCCTGAGCTCCTGCAGATAGTGCAGGCCGAGGCTGGCGCCGGCATCCCATTGGCCCAATGGCAGCGCATCGACGCCAGAGCGCCAGATTTCGGCCAGATAGGCGCTGGCGAAGAAGGTGAGGCCGAGCACCGCCGCCGTCCACGGCTCGATGCGCAGGCCAAGCATCGGCAGGCCGAAGAACATGAGGAACAGCTGCATCAAGAGCGGCGTCCCCTGGAACAAGGCGATGTAACCGGAGGCGAAGCGTCGGCTCCATTTATTCTTGGCGATCCTCAGGAACAGCACCGCCATTCCGACCAGCGCGCCGCCGACGAAGGCGGCCAGCGACAAAAGCACCGTCCAGCGCGCGGCAAGCAGAAGGTTGCGCACGATGTCCCAGAGGGTGAATTCGATCATGACACGCCAGCTCCGAGCGCGCGGCGGCCGCCTGCAACCAGCAGCCGCCGCAAGGCCATCGACATCAAGAGATAGACCAGCGTGACGACGAAATACGTCTCGAAAGAACGGAAAGTGCGCGCCTGCAGCATGTCGGCCTCATAGGTGAGCTCGCGCACCGCGATCTGCGACACCACGGCTGATTCCAGCATCATGATGACGATCTGGCTGGTCAGCGCGGGATAGATGATCTTGAGCGCCTGCGGCAGCACGATCTTGATGAACACCTGGCGCGGCCTCAGCCCAAGCGCCAGGGCCGCTTCCGTCTGCCCGTGCGGCACCGCGTCAAGGCCGGCGCCGACGATCTCGATCGTGTAGGCGGCCATGTTGAGCGTCATCGCCAGCATGGCGGCCAGGATCGGATCGAGCCTGATGCCGAGGCTAGGCAGGCCGAAGAAGATGAAGAACAGCTGCACCAGGAACGGCGTGTTGCGCATCACCTCGACATACCAGCCGATGGCCCGGCGCAGCAGCGCGGGGCCGCTTCGCCGCCCGGCGGCACCGAGGATGCTGAGCAGCGTGCCCGCAAGCGTGGTGACGGCGATCAAAAGGATCGTCGTCGCCGCGCCGTGCGCGATGTCGGCCACGGCACCTGGAAGCCAGCCGAAGGCCACGGCAACTCAATCCTTGAGGTTGTCGGGATTGAGCGGCGTCTTCAGCCAGGCCTTCGAGCTTTCGTCAAGCTTGCCGTCGGCCAGCATCTTGGCAATGGCGTCGTTGACCGCCTTCTTGAGGGCATCCTCATGCTTGTTGAGGCCGATATGCGAAGGCGAGGTCAGAAGCTGAAACTTCTGCTCCGGCTTCAGCGCATCCTGCTTGGCCAGCACCTGCGCGCCGACATCGTTGCCGACGACCATCAATTGGGTCTGGCCTGAGATGAAGGCCTGGATCACTGAATTGTAGTTGTCGAAACGCTTGATGTCCGCCGAGGCCGGTGCTGCTTCGGTGAGCGAGGTGTCTTCCAACGTGCCGCGATTGACGGCGATCGACTTGCCGGCAAGATCTTCCTTGCCTTTGACTGGCATTGCCGCCGGACCGATCACCGCGATGTAATAGGGCGCGTAGGCAGCGGCGAAGTCGATGACCTGCTCGCGCTCTTTCGAGTAGCCGACGCTCATCAGGATGTCGACGCGATGGTCGTTCAAATAGGGGATGCGGTTCTGGCCGGTGACGGCAACGGTGTTGAGCTTCACCTTGAGCGCGTCGGCGATGTACTGCGCCACATCCATGTCATAGCCCTTGAGGCTCATGTCGGCACTGGCCGAGGAAAAGGGCGGGAAGTCGGCGAAGACGCCGACATTGATGGTGCCGGCCTTGGTGATGTCGGCCAGCGCGTCGGCATTGGCGGCTTGCGTGGCGAAGCCGGCTAACCCCACGAGCAGAACGGCGGCGATGGATGATTTGCGGTGGATTGTCATTGTCATTCCCCTTCTGGAAGCTTTGATTGTTTGGGTCGGCCGCCGGCTCCAGTGCGGCGGCCGCCTTTCTCTGTCAGGCCCCCTTGCCTGATACTGCCGGGCTGAACACCATCAGGCTCAGGATCTCGAACAGCACCTGCGCGCCGGCGTGCGCCGTGTTGGTGGTGGCGTCATATTGCGGCGCCACCTCGACGACATCGCCACCGACAATGTTGAGACCCTTGAGGCCGCGCAGCAGTTCGAGCACTTCGCGCGTCGTCAGCCCGCCGACTTCCGGCGTGCCGGTGCCCGGTGCGAAGGCGGGATCGACGCTGTCGATGTCGAAGGACACATAGGTCGGGCCGTCACCGACTATTCTGCGCGCCTTCTCGATGATGGCGGGAATGCCGAGACCGGTCACCTCCTCGGCATGGACCACGGTCATCCCGGACTCGTAGGTGAATTCCCACAAATATTCGGCCGAGCCGCGGATGCCGATCTGGATGGTGCGCGTCGGATCGAGCACGCCGTCCAGCACCGCGTTGCGGAACGGGCCCCCATGGTGGAATTTGGTCAGGTCGAACAGGCCGCTGGTGTCGCAATGGGCGTCGATGTGGATCAGGCCGACCGGCGCCTTCTTGCCGACCGCCTTCAGGATCGGGTGGGTGATCGAATGGTCGCCGCCGACCGACAACGGGATGACCCCGGCGTCGACGATCTGGTTGATGCGCCGCTCGATATCCTCATGGCTGGTCTCCAGCCGGTAGCGGCTCTGGAACGGAACGTCGCCGATGTCGGCGACCCTGAGTTCATGCGTCGGCGCGCATTCCAGCACATGATTGTAGGGGCCGATGCGCTCGATCGCCCGCAAGGCGCGCGGCCCGAAGCGCGAGCCCGGCCGGTTGGTGACGCCGAGATCCATCGGCACGCCTGTTATCGCCACCTGCAGGTCGCCGAAGTCCGGATTGTCCGCTGCGATTTCGCGGTAGGGCGCGGCAAGGAAGGTCGGGATGCCGGAATAGGGCGCCAGCCGCGTGCCGCTCTTGGAAAAGATCTTGTCGGCGACCTTGCGAAATTTCGGGTCGAACATCTCGCCGCCATGGCTCTCGCCATATTTGCGACGCAGCGCATCGAGCTTGCCGCGATCGTATCCCATATCCGCTCCTCCTCGGCTGACGCAGTAGTGCCGGCGGTGACCTCGGGCGAACCGACCGTCATCCGGCCGGGCCGTTGTCCGGCTGGCAGTCTGCAGATTTCACGTCTTGATGTTGTTCCGGATCAAAGTGTCCGGCAGCCGCTTTGAAAAAGCAATTGATATTGTTAGGGTGTTTCCTGTGAGAAAATCTCACAATAAAGCCGAGCATCCATGGCCAAGCGCCTGCCACCTCTCAACCCGCTGCGCGCCTTCGAGGCCACGGCCCGCCATGCCTCGCTGACCAAGGCGGCGAGCGAACTGAATGTCACGCACGGCGCCATCAGCCATCAGATCAAGGCGCTGGAGCAATCGCTTGGCGTCAAGCTGTTCGAGCGCGTCGGCCAGCGGGTCAAGCTGACCCCGCATGGCGCCGAACTTTTGCCGGCGGTATCGGTCGCCTTCGACGGCATCGCCGCCGCCACCCAACGGCTGACGCGGCCGGCAAGCAGCGGCGCGCTGTCGGTGTCCTGCGTGCCTGCGTTGCTGCTCTTGTGGATGACGCCGAGGCTGGGCAGCTTCACCGCGCAATATCCCGACATTCAGCTGACGCTCATTCCCTCCAACGATCCCAGGGATATCCGGGCGCCGCATATCGATGTCTGCGTGCACTATGGCGATGGCAGCTGGGCCGATTGCTGGATGCGCAAATGGTCGGGCCTGGAACTGTTCCCGGTCGTCAGCCCGACGCTGATCAACAACCGGCCGATCCGCAATGTTCGCGACCTCGCCGACCATGTCTTGCTGCATGGCGACGATGGCCGCGAGTGGCACACCTGGTTGGCCGCCGCCGACGCGCTGGACCTGGAGCGCGGCCGGCGCCATCATCTCGGCGATGCACGCATGACAGCGGAAGCCGCCGTCCATGGCCACGGCGTTGCGCTGGGCGACTCGGTGACGGCAAGCGCCCTGCTGGCCAGGGGCATGCTGGTCGCGCCGTTCAGTCTGTCAGTGCCGGCGGTCGACGATTTCTATGTCGTTTGCCGCAACGAAATGCGGACGACGCCGATCGTGCAGGTGTTCATCGACTGGCTGTTTGCCGAGAAGGCCGAGGATGACGGCCGCGCCGACGCCCCGGTTGCGGGCCGCCTCGTCACCCGCCGCAAACGTCCCGCGCTTAAGGTGATGGGCAAACCCACATAGCCGCATGCAGGGCTTTCTTTTTGTCGGGCCAGCCTGAAAGCGGGCAGCGTTTTTGCCAATTCGATGCTATGAGGCCTGTCGCGATTGTGGGTGGCAGGCAGCGAAGGCGGCAGCAAGCATGGCAAAGACCGATATTGCGCGGCGTGTCTATAACCACACCTGGAAGCTCGACCCGATCGTGCGCAGCCTGCTCGATACGGATTTCTACAAGCTTTTGATGCTGCAGATGATCTGGGGCATGTACCCCAAGGTCGACACCACCTTCTCGCTGATCAATCGGACGACTTCGGTCCGCCTCGCCGACGAGATCGATGAAGGCGAGCTGCGCGAACAACTCGACCATGCCCGCACCTTGCGCTTCTCCAAGAAGGAAATGATCTGGCTGGCCGGCAACAATTTCTACGGCCGCAAGCAGATTTTCGAGCCGGAATTCCTCGCCTGGCTGGAAGGCTTCCGGCTGCCCGACTATGAGCTTTCCAAGCGTGACGGCCAGTACGAGCTCTCTTTCTCCGGCCCCTGGATGTACACCACGCTTTGGGAGATCCCCGCGCTCGCCATCATCAATGAATTGCGTTCGCGTGCCGCTTTGCGATCGTTCGGGCCTTTTACGCTCGACGTGCTCTATGCCCGCGCCAAGGCCAAGATGTGGGCCAAGACCGAACGGCTGAAGGCGCTGCCCGGCATCCGCATCTCGGATTTCGGTACCCGCCGGCGCCATTCCTTCCTGTGGCAGCGCTGGTGCGTCGAGGCGCTCAAGGAAGGCATCGGCGAGGCTTTCACCGGCACCTCCAACGTGCTGCTGGCCATGGACAATGATCTCGAAGCGCTGGGCACCAACGCGCATGAACTGCCGATGGTGTTTGCCGCCCTTGCCAATTCGGAAAAAGAGCTGAAGCAGTCGCCCTACAAGGTGTTGCAGGACTGGCAGCGCTACTATGGCGGCAATCTCTTGATCGTGCTGCCCGATGCCTTCGGTACCGCCTCGTTCCTGCGCGACGCGCCGGACTGGGTCGCCGACTGGACCGGCTTCCGCCCCGACAGCGCGCCGCCGATCGAAGGTGGCGAAAAAATCATCGACTGGTGGCGCGAGAAGGGCAAGGACCCCAGGCAGAAGCTGCTGATCTTCTCCGACGGGCTTGAGGTCGAGACCATCGAGGAGACCTACCGTCATTTCAAGGGCAAGGTGCGCATGTCCTTCGGCTGGGGCACCAACCTGACCAACGACTTCGAAGGCTGCGCGCCGACGCAAACCAACAGCCTCGACGCCATATCGCTGGTCTGCAAGGTCACCGAGGCCAATGGCCGGCCGGCGGTCAAGCTTTCCGACAACCCGGCCAAGGCGACCGGCGATCTCAAGGAGATCGAGCGGTATTTGAGGATATTTGGGCAGAAGGATCGCGTGGAGCAACTGGTCAAGGTTTGAGGGTGGTCGGGCTCTTGGACAGTTCGAGTTCTGTCGTAGAACGCCTCCGTCTGCCGTTCGCCTTATGGTTCTCGGCCTTGTGGCTCGTCTCCCCCACTCTCGCCTTCGCCCACGCCTCCGACCGCGGCCACGTCCTGCTCCTTCCTACCGGCTATTATCTCGCCGGCGGCGCTTTCGCCGTGGCCGCCAGTTTCCTTGTCTTGGCATTGCTGCCGTCCGACACCCTCGACCGTTTCTGGCGCCGACGCCTGCCGCTATTCGCCTTCGGCGACAGCGTCCGCGCAGCCATCAGCCTGGCATCCTTTGCCGGCTTTGCAATTCTCCTCGCCGCCGGCTTCATCGGCAGCCGCGACCCGCTCTCCAACCCGCTGCCACTGGTGGTGTGGACGCTGCTATGGGCCGGCCTGACACTGCTGCAAGGCGTGTTCGGCGATATCTGGTCGTGGCTCAACCCCTGGTACGGCCCGTGGCGGCTACTGTCGCGGCTGACCGGCGGAAGCGATGACGGGTTCAGGCAACTTCCGCAATGGCTCGGCTGCTGGCCGGCTGTCATGCTGTTTTTTGCCTTCGCCTGGTTCGAACTCGTCTATCCCGCTCCCGACGATCCGGCGCGGCTGGCCTTTGCCGCCGGCCTCTACTGGCTGTTCACCCTGCTGGCCATGCTGGTGTTCGGTTACGAAAAATGGAGCCGCAGCGGTGAATTCCTCGGCATCTTCTTTTCGGTGGTGGCGCGCTTCGCGCCGATCAAGCGCGGCGACAAAGGCCGTCTTGCGCTGTGCTGGCCGGGCGCCAAACTGCTCCGGGCCCAGCCGCTGCCCGCCAGCGGCATCGCCTTCCTGCTGCTCGCTTTGTCCTCGGTCTCCTTCGACGGCCTGTCGAAGACCTTCTCCTGGCTCGGCCTGTTCGGCATCAATCCGCTCGAGTTTCCGGGCCGCACGGCCGTGATCGGCAGCGGCACGCTTGGGCTCGTTATGACATTCGTGCTGCTCGCGGCGGTGTTCCTGCTTGCCGTCGTCCTCGGCCAGCGTCTTGCCCGCGGCGGCCAGCCTTTCGCCCAGGCAGCCGGCATGCTGGTGTGGTCGATCGTGCCGATCGCGCTCGCCTACCATGTCGCGCATTATCTGACGGCGCTGCTGGTCGACGGCCAATATGCGCTGGCCTCCCTGTCCGATCCCTTCGCGCTTGGCTGGAACCTGTTCGGCACCGCCGACATGCAGGTCGAGGCCGGCATCGTCGCCGGCGCGGTGTCGGCATGGTGGCTGTGGAATGTCCAGGCGGGCGCCATCATCCTTGGCCATGTGCTCGCTGTCCTCGTCGCGCACGGCTTTGCCTGGCGCCTGCATCCCCAGCCTGCCCGCGCCGCGCTCAGTCAGTTTCCGCTCACCGTGTTGATGATCGCCTACACCATTTTCGGTCTCTGGCTGCTTGCCACGCCGACAGTCGGATGAGACAAGCCATCTCCTGTGAGCCATGCCCCGAAGGAAAGCTCGCTTGCCAGGCCAAGCCTTTGGTGATTTAGTTTGTATACATGCAATTTTGCATCCTCTTGCCGAGGATGTTCGAGCCGCCTTATCGTTGGTCAAAACACAAAAACAGGGGAACGAACGTGACTGACAAGAACGGATTTTTCGATCTCTCCAAAACCACACTCACCCGCCGTACCACGCTGAAGGGCCTCGCCGCCGGCGCTGGCCTCGCCATGGCGCCCGGCTTCGTCCGCTACTCCCAGGCACAGAGTTCGGCGCCGATCAAGATCGGCTTCCAGTCGCACCGCACCGGCATTGGCGCCGCCTATGGCCGCTGGTACGAGAAGACGACCGCCGCTGCGATCAAGGCGATCAATGCCGCCGGCGGCATCAATGGCCGTCAGGTCGAGGTGATCATCGAGGATGACGGCACCGATCCCGGCCGCGGCGCCGAAGTGATCGGCAAGTTCGCCACCCAGCACAAGACCGACATCGTCTTCGGTACGCTGTTCTCGCATGTCGTCATCGGATCGGCGCCTGCCGCCGGCGAAAACAAGATGCCCTACTTCGTCGTCAGCGAAGGTCACCATGTCGCCTCGACCAAGCTCAACCGCTATGTCTTCCAGCCCGGCATCACCGACGTGAAGAGCCAGATCCAGTCGATGGCGCCATGGATCGCGGCCAATGCCGGCAAGAAGGTGACGCAGATATTCCCCGATTTCGCCTTCGGCTACGACCATCGCGACTACCTGCCGCCGGCGCTGAAGGCGCAAGGCGCCGAGGTGATCGCGCAGATCGCCATTCCGCCGACGGAATCGTCCTTCACCAAATACTTCCCGCAAATCCCGCCCGAGACCGAGGTGATCTACCACGTCATGGTCGGCCCGGCGGTGCTCACCTTCGTCAAGGAACTCGGCGAGTTCTACGGTTCCAACCGGCCGCAACTCTTCGGCTTCATCGATTCGCTGGAAGCCGTGGACATCAACAGCCCCGGCCTCGAATTCCTCGACGGCAGCCATTTCTGGGAAGGCTCGCCGCGCTACGCCCAGCCCGACGACACCGAAGCGCAGAAGGCCTATCGGGCCGCTGTCGGCATCGACGACAATGGCGCCGCCGTCGGCGACGCCAAGGATGTCTCCACCGCCGCGCACATGTTCGGCTGCTGGGAAACGCTCTACGTCGTCAAGAAGGCGATGGAAGACGCCGGCTACAAGGGGCCGGAAGACCGCGCCAAGCTGGTCGAGGCGACCGAGGCGCTGAAGGAATTCGCCGAAGGCCCGGAGCATCCGCAGGGGCCAAAAACCTTCAATGGCAAGATCCACCAGTGCTTTGGCATCCAGAATATCTCCAAGGTCGAGGGCGGCAAGCTGAAGGTCGTGCACAAGACCAAGATCGAGGACGGGCTTTACGAGGCCGAAGGGGATTACACGACGCAGGCGCTGTGAACTTGGCCATCTAGCAAGCGTGAGCGCCGAGGCACCCCCCTCTGCCCTGCCGGCCATCTCCCCCGCAAGGGGGGAGATCGGCAGTTCGTATGGCAGCGCCCATCTGCCCGCGTTGATGATTGGCGAAAACAGCGAGGACATCCAATCTCCCCCCTTGCGGGGGAGATGCCCGGCAGGGCAGAGGGGGGTGCCTCGCGCATCCGTTGGTGCATAACAAATGCACTTTGGACCCCACCTTCTCCTCGCAACCCTTGAAGGCCTCGTCACCTCGGCCGTGCTGGCGTTGACGGCGCTGGGCTTGTCGCTGGTGTTCGGCGTCATGCGTGTCGTCAACGTCGCCCATGGCGAGTTCTTCATGCTGGGCGCCGTGCTTGCCTGGGCGATCACATCGGCAATTGGCGGCCATCCGGCTCTTGGCTTCCTGGCGGCGCTGGTGATCGCGCCGCTGATCGTCGGCGCCATCGCGCTGGTCGCCGAACGGCTGGTGCTGAGCCGGCTCAACTACAATCCGGAAGCCACCATCGTCGCCACCATCGGCATGCTCTACATCATCCAGCAGCTGGCGCTGACCTTCTATGGCCCCGAAGCGCGGCCCGTGGAGCCGCCGTTCAGCTATCGCATCCTTCTGCCGTGGTTCGGCTATTCCGGCTACAAGCTGTCGATCATCGCCGCATCCGCTCTTCTGCTGATCGCGACATGGCTGGTGCTGACGCGCACCAGGATCGGCCTCATCATGCGTGCCACGCAGTATGACAGCGAGACGGCGCAGGCCTTCGGCATCCCGGTCGGCCGCGTCTATGGCGGCGTCTTCGCGCTCGGCGCCATGCTGGCGGCCATCGCCGCGGTGCTGATCGTGCCGATCAGCCAGGCGCACTACCTGATGGGGCAGGATCCGCTGCTCTTGTCTTTCATCGTCGTCATCATCGGCGGCCTCGGCTCGTTGCGCGGCACGGTCGTCGCCGCCGTGCTGATCGGCGTCTCCGACGGCATCATATCGATGTTCTTCTCGCCGACGCTGGCCAAGATCATCGCCACGCTGCTGGTCGCCATGGTGCTGGTGTTCCGGCCGCAAGGCCTGTTCGGGACGGCATCGCGATGAGCGAAGCTTCGCCGGCAAAGGCCTATGCGCTGCATCTCGGCGTGATCGCCCTGCTCTTCGTGCTGAGCTTCCTCTTGCCTGGCTATTATCACGGCCTGCTCGCCCGCATCATGGTGCTGGCGGTCTTCGCCATGGGCTACAACATGCTGTTCGGCTATGTCGGCCTGCTCAGCCTCGGCCACGCGATGTTTTTTGGCGCCGGGCTTTATGGCGCCGGCCTTGCCGTCATCCAGCTCGGCTGGAGCGTGCCGCTGGCGTTCCTCGCCGGCATTGCCTGCGGCGCGGCGTTGGCGCTGGTGATCGGGCTCCTGGCGCTGCGCACCACGGGCGTGGCCTTCATGATCGTCACCATGATGTTCGCGCAGGTGTTTTATCTGGCCATTCTCTACTTCGCGGCCTGGACCGGCGGCGATCAGGGTCAGGTCGTGCCGCAGCCGGCGCGTGTTCTCAATCTCGGCGCCACCTTGCTCGATCTCACCAACCCGACCGTACGCTACATGACGGCGCTCGGCTTGTTTTCGCTCGTGCTGCTGATCACGCTTGCCGTCGTCCGGTCCAGATACGGTCGCGTGCTGATCGCGATCCGGGAGAATGAGGAACGCACGAAGATGCTGGGCTACGACACCTTCTCCAACAAGCTTGCCGCCATTATCGTCTCCGGCACGATCTGCGCGGCGTCCGGTGCCGCCTACGCGCTGCTGTTCGGCTATGTCGGGTCGAGTTTCGCCTCGGTACAGTATTCGATCCTGCCGCTGCTGTGGGTGCTGCTCGGCGGTGCGGCCACAACGCTTGGACCACTGATCGGCACGCTGTTCATGTACTATGTCATCGACGTCACCAGCGGCTACACGTCGGCCTACCTGCTGATCGTTGGCATGGCACTCATTCTGCTGGTGCTGTTTTTCCCGAAAGGCATTCTCGGCACCATCCGCCAGCGCTGGCTTGGTTGGCTGCCATGACGCCGCTGCTGACCACCAAGGGCCTGTCGCGCAGCTTCGGCGGCCTGCGTGCGGTCGACAATGTCGACTTCACCCTGATGCCGGGCGAGATCCGCGCCGTCATCGGTCCGAACGGCGCCGGCAAGACAACCTTCGTCAGTCTGATCAGCGGCCGCATCCAGCCGTCTTCGGGAGCGATCGTCTTCGACGGTGCCGACATCACCGGCCTGCCGACCTATGCCAGGGTCCGCCGGGGCATCGCCTACACCTTCCAGATCACCAGCGTCTTTGCCAACCTCAGCGTCTATGACAATGTCGCGCTGCCGGTGCAGCTCACGCTCAGCGATCGCCGCTCGAAGGCTGAGCTGCGTGCCGGCGTCATCTCTGCGCTTGAACGTACAGGGCTGGCCGACCGCACCCATATGCCGGCCGGGCAATTGTCCTACGGCCATCAACGATTGCTCGAGGTGGCGATGGGCCTGGCGCTGAAACCGCGCCTGCTGATCCTCGACGAGCCGACGCAAGGTCTGGCCGACAGCGAGATCGACAATTTCATCGAACTCGTGCGCGACATCGCCAAGAACGCCACCGTGCTGCTGATCGAGCACAACATGCCGGTCGTGATGCAGCTTGCCGATCGCATCACCGTCTTCAACGCCGGCAGGATCCTGGCCGAGGGCACGCCCGAGGCGATCCGCGAGAACGCTGCGGTTCAGGAAGCCTATCTGGGAACGGCGCCATGACGGAGGCGAGCACGGTCGAAGCGCTGACGATTTCCGGGCTCGATTGCTTCTATGGCGAGGTCCAGGTGCTCTATGGGCTCGACCTGGTGCTGAACAAGGGCGAGGTGCTGTGCCTGTTCGGCCGCAACGGCGCCGGCAAGACGACGACGCTGAAGGCGATCATGGGCCTGGTTCCCGCGCGTGCCGGCTCGATCAGGCTCGCAGGGCAGGAATTGACCGGCCTGCCGGCGCATGAAGTGCCGAAGGCCGGTGTCGCCTACGTGCCGCAGGGCAGGCGGCTGTTCGCCGAGATGACGGTGGCCGAAAACATCGAGATCGGGCTGATGGCGCGCGGCAAGGGCAAGGCGACGCGCGAGAACGTTCTCGACCTCTTCCCGCTGCTGCGTCAGCGGCTGCGGCAGCGCTCGGGCACCTTGTCCGGCGGCGAGCAGCAGATGCTGGCCATGGCGCGCGCGCTTTGCCTTGAGCCGCAGGTGCTTTTGCTCGACGAACCGACCGAAGGGTTGATGCCGTCGATGATCGCCAGGATTCGCGAGACGGTGTCGAAGCTGCGCGAGATGGATGTCTCCACCATCCTGGTCGAACAGCGGGTCGATGCCGTGCTGTCGGTCGCCGATCGTGTCTGCTTCATCGAAAACGGCCGCAACCGCGAGACGGTCGATGTCGAGGCCCTGCGCGTCGACCCCTCGGCGGTCCGGCGCTATGTCGGCGTGGGCTGATCAACCGAAAAACAGAAAACCCGCGACCAAGAAGGTCGGTACCAGCACCAGCCCGGACCACAGCATGTACCCAAAGAAGCCCGGCATCTTGACGCCGCGATGTCTGGCAATCGCATAGACCATGAAGTTGGGTGCGTTGCCGATATAGGTGTTGGCGCCCATGAACACGGCGCCGGCCGAGATTGCGGCAAGCGTCGAGGCGAACTCCGTCATCAGGTGGCGAGGATCGCCGCCCGCCAGCTCGAAAAACACCAGGTAGGTCGGTGCATTGTCGAGGAAGGACGACAATGCACCGGTCAGCCAGAAATAGGCGAGGTCGTTGGGCGTGCCTTGCGCCGAGGTGACGAGCGCGACCAGCGGCGCCAGCGCACCGTTGTGGCCGGCCCTCAAAATGGCGACGACCGGGACGATGCAGATGAAGATGCCGGCGAACAGTTTGGCCACTTCCGCGATCGGACCCCAGTTGAAGCCGTTCGCCTCGCGGTGGCTCTTGTAGGAGAGCGGAAGCGATAGCAGGGCCAGCGCGAGGATGATCGCGTCGCGGACCAGGTTCTGCAGTTCGAGACCGACGCCGAACACGGAAAAACTCACGCCCGGCTTCCACGCCGCCGACAGCAGGATGGCCCCGATCACGCCGACCAGCAGCGGGAGGTTGGCCAGGCCGCGCAGGCGCACCTTCGTATCGGGTGTCGGATCCTTGATCTTCGGTGCGCCGGCCTCGCGCCGGTGCAGGATGAGGTCGATCGCCAGGAACGCCGCCAGCACGACGACGCCAACGAACAGCGTCTCCCGGTAGAGGTTGGTGGTCGTCCAGAAGAAATCGACACCGCGCAGGAAGCCGACGAACAGCGGGGGGTCGCCGAGCGGCGTCAGCGAGCCGCCAATGTTGGACACAAGGAAAATGAAGAAGATGACGACATGGGCATTGAAAGGCCTGTTGTCGTTGGCGCGCAGGATCGGCCGGATCAGTATCATCGAGGCGCCGGTCGTTCCGATCACCGAGGCCAGCAGCGCCCCGACGATCAGCAGCCCGGCATTGACCAGCGGCGTGCCGTGGATGTTGCCGGCAAGCAGGATGCCGCCTGAAATCGTGTAGAGCGCAAACAGCAGGACAATGAACGACATGTATTCGGTGAGCAGCGCGTGCAGCACCGCCTCGGTCGCCGCGGGAGCACCGAAGGCAATCGCGAGCGGCACGATCACCAGCGCCGCCCACAAGGCCGCGATCTTGCCGTAGTGATGTTCCCAGACATGGTGGAACAGCAGCGGACCGGTCGCGATCGACAACAGCAGCCCGGCAAACGGCAAGGCCCACCACAGCGACATGGCGCCGCCAGGCAGGCCGTGCTCTTCGGCCGCGAAGGCCTGTGCCGGAAACAGCATCGCGACGATGATCGCGCCGCCCGCCCCGGTCGCTATCGGCAAGTATCCCCTTCTACCCCCCACGAGTCAGCCCGAAGTGCGATCTTCGAGCGTCACGCCGGCATCGCGCATCTTCGCCAGCATTGTCTCGAGGGATCCGTTGAGATCGATGCCACGGCAGGCATCGAGCCTGACCGTGGTTCTAAACCCTTGTTTGACCGCATCCAGCGCCGAGAAGGCGACGCAGAAATCGGTCGCCAGGCCGACCAGGGTCAGTGTGTCGATGCCGCGCTCCCGCAGATAGCCGGCGAGCCCCGTGGGCGTCGCGTGATCATTCTCGAAGAAGGCGGAATAGCTGTCGATGGCGGAGCGAAAGCCTTTGCGGATGAGGAGTTCGGCCTTGGTCCAGGCAAGTCCGGAATGGAAATCCGAGCCGAGACTGCCCTGTATGCAGTGGTCCGGCCACAGCGTCTGCGGACCATAGGGCATCTCGATCGTCGAATAGGGCTGCGACCCAGGGTGGCTGGAGGCGAAGCTGGAATGGCCGGCGGGGTGCCAGTCCTGTGTCAGCACGACATGGTCTGTTCGCCGGATCATGTCGTTGACCAGCGGCACGATCTCGTCGCCGCCGGCAACGGCCAGCGCGCCGCCCGGGCAAAAGTCGTTCTGCAGGTCGATGACAACGAGCGCTTCGTCGGCCATGGGCTTCCTTCCTGTCAGGCTGGGGTCGGGCTCCGAACGAGGCACCCGGCGAAAGAAAAAGCCGCTGGCGCGACTGAGGAGAAACTTGACCAGATGAGGGGCCGCGTCAACCTCCAGCGGCATAACAAATGCGTGGCGATGCCAGCCGGCGCAAACTCTGGCTTTGACAATTTCCGCCGTCTTGATATCATTTGCATACGAATGAATTTGCCGGTCGAAGCCGGTAAAGACTTTCCCTAGGCAAGCGCCTCGGGAGGGCCAGTTTCGGGCAAAGCCCATTTTATCGGGAAGGCCCACCTTATCGGGAAGGCCCACCTTATTGGGAAGGAAAGCGTGATCCGTTACGCGAAACCCACCACGGTCGACGAGGCCCTCGCGCTGCTTAGCGGGCGCGCTTGGCGTATCCTTGCCGGCGGTACGGATTTCTATCCGGCGCAGGGCAGCAAACCGTTTCGTGACAATGTCCTCGACATCAACGGCCTGACAGCGCTGCGCGGCATCGCCGAGACCGGCAGCCACTGGATCATCGGCGCGCGCACGACATGGACCGACATCATCCGCCATCCCTTGCCGCCGGCCTTTGATGCGTTGAAACAGGCCGCGCGGGAAGTGGGTTCACCACAAATCCAGAACGTCGCCTCGGTCGCCGGCAATCTCTGCAACGCCTCGCCGGCCGCCGACGGTGTGCCGGGGCTGCTGGTCCTTGATGCCGAGGTCGAGCTGCGCTCGGCGACGGCGACGCGCCGTCTGCCCTTGGCGGCGTTCATCCTCGGCAACCGCCGTACGGCCTTGCGGCCTGGCGAGATGCTGACGGCCATCCACGTGCCGAAACCCGCCGGCACATCGGCCTTCATCAAGCTCGGGGCGCGGCGCTATCTCGTTATTTCCATTGCCATGGTGGCGGTGCGTCTGGTTGCCGAGAATGGCACTGTCGCGCAGGCGGCCGTCGCCGTCGGCTCGTGTTCGGCCGTGGCGAGGCGGCTTGCCGGTGTCGAGGCGGCGCTGCGCGGGCTTCCCTTGGACGCCGGGCTTGTTGCCGCGGTCCGGTCGGCGCCGATGGCTGAGCTGCAGCCGATCGCCGATGTGCGCGGCAGCGCTGAATACAGGCTCGACGCGGTGCGCGAGATCGTTGCGCGCGCCGCGCTTGAGGCCGCGGGCAAGCCCACGGACGACAAGGTGGCCGCATGAGCATGGATCGCGCCGATATCGCCTTCGCGGTCAATGGCGCCGCCGTCTCGGTCAACGTGCCACCGCTGCGCCGGCTGTCCTTGGTGCTGCGTGACGAATTGCGGCTGACCGGTACAAAGGTCGGCTGCGACGCCGGCGACTGCGGCGCCTGCACGGTGCTGGTCGACGGCGACCCCGTCTGCGCCTGCCTGATGTCGGCGGCCTCCGCTTCCGGCACTATGGTGACGACGGTCGAGGGCCTCGCCAATGGGCGCCTGTCGGCGCTGCAAGCCTCGTTTCTGGCGCATGGCGCCGCGCAATGCGGCATCTGCACGCCGGCGCTGCTGGTCGCGGCTTCAGCGCTGCTGGATACGAAACCCAGGCCGACCGAGACCGAGGTGCAGGATGCGTTGGGCGGCATTCTCTGCCGCTGCACCGGCTACCGCAAGATCATCACCGCGGTGATGGAGGCTTCCCTCCAGACCGCGAGCCTGGACTTCCGTCTGCCTCGGTCCGGCCAGGCCATCGGCGCGTCGCCGGTCAGGCTCGACGGTGTGCCAAAGGTGACCGGTGCCGAGAAATTCGGCGGCGATTCCTTTCCGGCCGATGCGCTTGCGGTGCTGGTGATCCGCTCGCCGCATCATCATGCCGGCTTCGCCTTCGGCGACATCGATGGCTGGGCAAGCAGCCATCCCGGTATCACGGGTGTTTTCACGGCAGCCGATATCCCGGGAAAAAACTGTTTCGGCGTTATCGGCCCGTTCGCCGACCAGCCGGCGTTGGCCGAGGGCTTTGCCCGGCTTCGCGGCGAGGCTGTCGCGCTGGTCGCCGGCGAACGCGAGGCGATCCTCGATCTCGATCTGTCGGATTTCCCCGTCCGCTGGACCGAACTGCCGCATGTTCTCCAGCCCGGCGATGCGCAGGCCGAAGGTGCGGCGCTGATCCATGAAAACCGCCCGGCCAATTTGCTGACCAAGGGCTTCGTCGAACGCGGCGATCCCGAGTCGGCACTTGCCGATGCGGCGTTCACCGCGAGCGATGCGATCGACACCTCCTATGTCGAGCACGCCTATATCGAGCCGGAAGCCGGCTATGCATATCTCGACGGCGACACGCTCGTCGTCGTCGCCTGTACGCAGGCGCCTTACATGGATCGTGACGACACGGCGAAAGTGCTCGGCCTTGCCGTCGACAAGGTGCGCATCGTGCCGACCGCGACCGGCGGTGGCTTTGGCTCCAAGCTCGACGTTTCCCTGCAGCCGCTGATCGGCCTTGTCGCGCTGAAGACCGGGCGGCCCGCGGCCCTTGCCTACACCCGCAACGAATCCATGATGTCGACCACCAAGCGCCATCCGGCGCGGATGAAGGCCACCGTCGGCGCAGATGCCGAGGGCCATGTCACAGGCATGATCTTCGAAGGCGATTTCAACACCGGAGCCTATGCGAGCTGGGGACCGACGGTTGCCAACCGCGTGCCGGTGCATGCCTCCGGTCCTTATTTCACGCCGAATTACCGCGCCGAGGGCCGCGCCATCCACACAAATGGGCCGATTGCCGGTGCCTTCCGTGGCTTCGGCGTGCCGCAGGCGACGATCATGCAAGAGACGCTCTATGACGAGCTCGCCGGCAAGCTCGGTATCGATCGGCTTGATTTTCGCCTGAAGAATTGCCTTCGGAACGGATCCGAAACGGTTACCGGGCAGCTCCTGGAGTCCGGCGTCGGCATCGCCGAATGCCTCGAAGCGTTGCGGCCGCATTGGGCGCGGGCGACGGCCGATGCCGACGCTTTCAACAGCGCCAACCTGGACAGGAAACGCGGCGTCGGTGTCGCTTCGTGCTGGTATGGCTGCGGCAACACCTCGCTGCCCAATCCGTCGACCATCCGGGTCGGCATCGCGGCTGACGGCGCGGTCATCCTGCATCAGGGCGCGGTCGATATCGGCCAAGGGTCCAACACCGTCATCACGCAGATCTGCGCCGACGCGCTCGGCCTGCCGCTGGAAAAATTCCGGCTGAAGAGCGCCGATACGGCGATCAGTCCCGATGCTGGGAAGACCTCGGCCTCGCGCCAGACCTTCGTCACCGGCAAGGCGGCCGAGAAGGCAGGACGCGCCCTGCGCGAGAAGATCCTGCGCTTTGCCAATGTCTCGGACAAGGCTTCGCTTGAACTGGATGGCCCGGCGATCGTCATCCGCGAAGGCGAGGCGACACGAAGCATCGATCTTGCCGCGCTCGGCGTGGATACGGACGGCTTCGTCTTCCGTGCCGAGGAGACCTACGACCCGCCAACGCTGCCGCTCGATGCCAAGGGCCAGGGCAAACCCTATGCGGTCTATGGCTATGGCGCGCAGATCGCCGAACTTGAGGTCGACCTCAGGCTCGGCACGGTCACGCTGATCAGGATCATCGCCGCGCACGACGTCGGCAAGGCGATCAACCCGCTGCTGGTCGAGGGCCAGATCGAGGGCGGTATCGCGCAAGGCATCGGCATGGCACTGATGGAAGAATACATCCCCGGCCGCACCGAGAATTTGCATGACTATCTCATCCCGACCATCGGCGACGTGCCGCCGATCGAGACCATCCTTGTCGAGGTGCCCGATCCCGAAGGGCCGTTCGGCGCCAAGGGCCTGGGCGAGCACGTGCTGATCCCGACGGCGCCGGCGATCCTCAATGCCATTCGTCACGCCACCGGCGTGCTGGTCACCAAGGTGCCGGCAACGCCAAGCCGCATCCTGGCGGCCATCCGCGAGAAGGAGGCACGCGCATGAGCGAGCTTGCCGAGCGTTTCGAAACCCATGATCCCGGCGAGAAGCTGGTGGCGGAAAAGATCCGCTGCGATGCCTGTCCCGTCATGTGCTACATCGCTGACGGACGCACCGGAGCCTGCGACCGCTATGGCAATATCGCGGGCCGCATCGTGCGCATGGACCCGCTGACCATCCTCGACCATGCGGCCGAGACCGGGGCCGCCATTGTCCCCTTTGTCGCCGAGGGCGAGCAGTGGGATGGCGAACTCATCAACACCGGCCGCCGCTTCGTCACCGCAATCGGCGCCGGCACAACCTATCCCGACTACAAGCCCGCTCCCTTCATCGTCAGCCAGAAAGTGGAAGGCGTCGATCTCGTCACCGTGGTGACCGAAGGCATCTTCTCCTATTGCGGCGTCAAGGTGAAGATAGATACCGACCGTCATATCGGACCCGAAACAGCTGTTGTGCGGGCTGAGGGCGAAGCCATCGGCCATGTCACGACGGGAGAATATGGCTCGCAGATGCTGTCGCTGGGCGGCGTGCATCATCTGACCGGCGGCTCCAAGGCGGAAGGCCGCGCCACCTGCGATGCGCTGCTCAACCTGTGCAACCGCAAACCGGTGGAACTCACCATCGACGGCGGCGCCACGGTCATTGTCGAAGCCGGCAAACCACCCGTCATCGACGGCAAGCAGGAACATCGCATGCGCGTCGGCTGCGGCTCGGCCACCATCGGCATGTTCGCCACGCAATGGCGCGGGCTGGTCGACGAGGTGGTGGTGGTCGACGACCACATTACCGGCGTCGTTTCCGAACACCAGGCCGGCAAGGTGCTGGGCTGGCAGGATACCGGTATCAAGATCGTCGGCCGCCGCTCGACGCCGGGCCGCTATTTCAAGGTCTCCGAGCCCGGCCTCGGCTGGGGTGGCACCAGCATTTCAGATCCGCTGTCGATCCTCGGCGAATGGAACGCCAAGAAGGGCGCGCGGCCGGGCCTGTCGCTGCTGATGGTTTCGACCACCGGCGAGCAGTTCGCCTATTACGAGCTCGACGACGACTTGAAACCGGTCGAAAAACCGTTTCCGGAGCGGCTGCAAAAATCGGTCAACCTGATCGAGGACAATTGCGAGCCGGCTTTGTGCACCGTGCTGTTCATCGGCGGCGCCGGCGGCTCACTGCGTGCCGGCGTCACCGAAAACCCGGTCAATCTCACCCGTTCCGTGCAAGGCCTGAAAACCTACGTCACGGTCGGCGGCGCGCCGGTCTATGTCTGGCCGGGCGGCGGCATCACGCTGATGGTCGATGTCACCAGGGTTCCGCCAGGCGCCTTCGGCTACGTGCCGACGCCAGCGCTGGTGGCGCCGATCGAGTTCACGCTGCGTCGCGACGACTATGTCAGGCTTGGCGGCTACGAGGCTGAAATCCGCAGCGTCGCGGATATTGTCGCCAAGGGCGGCGAGTACCTCAATCCCCGACGCGGCACGGGTGCCCCGGCCAGCAATCCATGGCCGCCGCTGGTGCAGTTGCGCCGCGCGGGCTCGGATGAGGCCGGCTGATGGAAGGCCCGCAAGCGCATTGGCTGCAGGATGGCAAGCGGCTGCATCTCAACCATGGGCCGATCGACCTGATCGTCGAGGCCTTCGGCGAGGCTGACGAGTGTCGCGCCGCCTATGCCCAAGCCGTCGCGCGCTTCCAGACGATGCTGATCGAGTTGGTCGAGGAGCTTCCCGAACTGCGCCTCCCGGCATTTTTCTTGGCGCCGCGAACCTTCACCGGCCCGACGGCGCGCCGCATGGAAGCAGCCGTCATGCCCCTGGCGGAATGCTTCATCACGCCGATGGCCGCCGTCGCCGGATCGGTAGCCGACGAAATGCTTGCCGCGCTGCTTGCCGGCCGCAAGCTCGACCGCGCCTATGTCAACAATGGCGGCGACAGCGCCCTCCATCTCGACAAGGCCACGTCGATTGGCTTGGCGGTCGCCGGGACCGGCAACGGCATGGCCGACCGGATCACGATCCGCGCGCAAGATGGGGTGCGTGGTGTCGCAACCAGCGGCTGGCGTGGCCGCTCCTTCTCGCTTGGCATTGCCGATGCCGTCACCGTGCTCGCGCGCACCGGCGCCGAGGCAGATGCGGCGGCGACGCTTATCGCCAACGCCGTCGACCTGCCCGGCAATCCCGCCATCAGGCGCACTCCCGCAAGCGACCTGTCGCCCGACAGCGATCTTGGCGCACGGCTGGTGACACAAGGCGTCGGCACGCTTGCCTCTGGCGAGGTGGCGCGGGCGCTGGACAATGGCCTCGCCGTCGCCGAAGATTTTCGGCGGCGCGGCCTGATTGCCGCATCGGCGCTGTTTCTTGGTGGGGAGGCCCGTATCAGCGGCTCCGTTGCACTCGGCCCGCCCAACAAGCATGAACCGGAGGAAGTTGCCCATGCCTGAGTTTCCGATCCGCAAGATCGCGGTGCTGAGCGAAGAGATTTTTCACGACGGCGGACCGGTCGCGGCGGTGCCGCGCCGGCGTGCCGCCGCCATGGCGGTGGTCAAGAACCCTTTCGCCGGGCGCTATGTCGAGGAGCTGCAGAGCGCCATGGACGATCTGAAGCCGCTCGGCCTGCTGCTTGCCGACCGGCTGATCGCGGCGCTCGGCGGCGACGTGAAACAGATCGACGGCTACGGCAAGGGCGCCATTGTCGGCAGCGCAGGCGAGCTGGAACACGGCGCGCTGTGGCATGTACCCGGCGGTTACGCGATGCGCGAGCGGCTGGGCGATGCCAAGGCGATCGTGCCCTCGGCCAAGAAGGTCGGCGCCTTCGGATCAAAGCTCGACGTACCGCTCGGCCACATCAACGCCGCCTATGTGCGCAGCCATTTCGACGCCATGGAGGTCGGCATCAGCGACGGCCCCCGTCCTGACGAGATCCTGTTCTGCCTCGCCATGACCTGTGGCCCGCGCATCCACAACCGCATGGGTGGCCTCGCTGCGGATGACATAAAAGCCTGGGACGGGCTGCGGTGAGCGGCGAGGACAACCTGCTCAAGCTGGTCGAGACCGAAGAGGCCGACGATCACGACTACCTCCTGCAGGAACAGGTCGGCTTCATCCTGCGCAAGGCGCACCAGCGCCATGTCTCGATCTTCGCCGCCCGTATCGCCGATCTGACGCCGCCGCAATTCGCCGCACTGGCCAAGCTGCGCGATGTCGGCGAGACCTCGCAGAATCAGCTTGGCACGTTGATCGCCATGGATGCCGCGACGGTGAAGGGCGTCATCGACCGGCTGAAGGCGCGTGGCCTGGTCGAGCTGTCCCGGCATGAGGTCGACAAAAGGCGGCTGCTGGTCAATCTGACGGCCGAGGGTCGCGACGCGATCGAGCGGCTGATCCCGCTTGCCCGGGAAATCACACAGGAAACGCTGGCGCCGCTCACGAACAAGGAAATCGCCACCTTCATGAAGCTGCTGGCGAAGCTGGCGTAGAGCGGCGGCGGCGAGGTCCTTTCCTCTCCCCCGATCGACGGGGGAGAGGAAGGTGCCAAGCTGTCCCTCGGACGAAGAACCTGGACCTTGGGCCGGCGCTTATCTCCGGCGAAAACTCACAGGCCGTTGTCCTTCAGCACCTGGGCGGCGTTTTCCTTGGTGATCTTCTGCGTCGGCAAGGTGATGGTCTTTTCCACCTTCTCGCCGTTGAGGAACTTGATCGCCTGGCGCAAGCCTTCCGCGCCTGGGGTGACATAGGTGAAGGTCGCCGTCAGCTCGCCCTTGTTCACCATCTGCACGCCTTCGTTGGGCAGGCCGTCGATGCCGATGAACTTGATGTCCTTCTCGCGGCCGACGTCCTTGGCGGCCAGATAGGCACCGTAGGCCATCGGGTCGTTGTGGCCGTAGACGAGATCGATCTTCTCGTTGGTCTTCAGCGCGTTGGCCATCAGATTGTAGGCTTGGTCCTGCTTCCAGTCGCCCGACTGCTGGTCGAGCAAATATTTGATGCCCGGTTCCTTGTCGGTGAATTCATGGAAGCCGTCATGGCGGTCATGCGCCGGCTGGGTGCCCATGCCGCCCCAGATCTCGACGACATTGCCCGCTGCCTTGCCCTTGCCGCCGAGCAGTTCGACGGCGTATTCGCCGGCCGCGCGGCCGATCAGCTTGTTGTCGCCGCCGACGAACTGCGTGTAGTCCTTGGTGTCGACATTGCGGTCGAGCACGAAGACCGGGATCTTGGCGTCGATCGCCTGCTGCACGACGCCGGTCAGGCCGGCGGATTCTTTCGGCGAGACCAGCAGCGCGTCGACTTCCTGGCGGATCAGGTTCTCGACGTCGGCGACCTGTTTCTCCGTCTTGTCCTCGCCGTCGGTGATGATCAGCTCGACCTCCGGATGCTTGGCGGCCTCGGCAATGATGTCCTTGTTGAACTGGGCGCGCCAGGGCTCGATGGTGGTCACCTGCGAAAAGCCGATCTTCCACTTCTTGTCCTGGGCGAAGGCATCGCCGGTGGACAGCAGTGCCGTGGTGGTCAGCAGTGCCGCGCCGAGTGCGGCAAGCTTCAGCATGTCACGTCGTTTCATTTCTTGTTTCCTCCGAGATTGAGAGACGGTGTCTCTTGCGACGGCCGTTTTGCGGCGGCCGTTTCCTTGTGCGCCGCCCCGGGCAGGCGCAGATAGGCCATGAGATCGCCGGCGTTGCGCTCCTGCACGAGCACGGTGCCGATGATGATCATCCCCTTCAGCACCAGCTGAAGGTTCGAATTGATGTTGTGGAGCTGCAATATGTTGGACAGCAGCCCGAAGATCAGCACGCCGCAGAAGGTGCCTGTCAGGCTGCCGCGCCCGCCCATCAGGCTGGTGCCGCCGATGACCACGGCCGCGATGGCGTCGAGTTCCAGCCCGGCGCCGGCATCCGGCTTGCCTTGCCGGTACTGCGCCACGTAGAGCACCGCGGCGATTCCGGCGAGCAGGCCTGATATGGCATAGGTGGCGATCTTGACGCGGCCGGCGGCGATGCCGGAGAGCCTGGCCGCCTCCTCGTTGCCGCCGATCGCATAGACATAGCGGCCGAAGGGCGTGAAGCGCAGGACCGCGCCATAGATGACGATGGCGCCGAGGAAGAACAGGCCGGGCATCGGGATGACGCCGAACACCAGCGAGCGCAGCAGCTCGAAATCGGCGGTTGCGTTGGAACCGGTATAGACCGGCAGCACGGCATTGTTCTGGCCGGCGGTGAGCCGGGCGATGCCGAGCGCCGTCACCATCATCGCCAGCGTGACGATGAACGGCTGCAGCCGCCCGCCAACGATGATGAAACCGTTGATGGCGCCGAACAGCAGGCCGACGCAGGGCGCCACCAGCAGCACGCCGAGAACGCCGAATTTGGGCTCGATCTGCGGCAGCAGGTACCACAGCGAAAGACAGCACAGGATGACGCCGACGGTTGCCGGCGTGATCAGCCCGCGAACGGTGTCCAGCCTGACATCGCGAACGGCGGCATCCGCGCCGGCGCGGGACTTCTCCACATTGAGGAAGATGAAGCGCGTGACGACGAAGCCGAGGCACAGCGCGACCAGCGCGACGGTCGGCACGCCCAGCACGACACCGGGCGTCACGCCCGGAACCGTCAGCAGCATGGCGCACACCACCGAGCAGATGGCCATCAGCGAACCGACGGAAAGGTCGATGCCGCCGGTGATGATCACCGCGGTCATGCCGGTGGCGATCAGCCCGGTGGTCGACACCTGGCGCAGCACGTCGAGCAGATTGCCGTAGGAGAGAAAGATGTTGTTGCCCTTGGAACTCACCGGGGAGCCCAGCACTCCGATCAGGAAGATGGCGATCAGCCCCCAGTAGAGCTTGGTGCGGGACAGGAGTTTCAGTGCGGTCATGCGGCGGGTCTCGATAGGGTCCGGCGCGGTGCCGCGAGGCGCATGATGGCCTCCTCGCTCGCCGCGCCGCGCGAAAGGATGCCTGTCTGGCGGCCGTCGGCCATCACCAGGATGCGGTCGGAAAGATGCAGCAATTCCGGCAGCTCGGAGCTGATGACGGCGATGGCCAGGCCATCGCGCGCCAGCCGGAAGATGAGGTCGTAGATTTCGCGCTTGGCGCCGACATCGATGCCGCGTGTCGGCTCGTCGAGCAACAGCACCCTCGGCCTGGTCGCCAGCCACTTGCCGATGACGACCTTCTGCTGGTTGCCGCCCGACAGCGTGCCGGCGGGCTGGTCGATGTCGCGGCAGCGTATGCCGAGCGCCTTGACCGCCTGCCGCGCCAGCCCCTGCTCTCCGGCCAGCGAGCGGATGCCGAAGCGCGCCAGCGCGCCGACCAGCGGCAGCGCCACATTGTCCGATATCGACGCTTGCAGGTGCAGGCCTTGCGTCTTGCGGTCCTCGGTCACCAGCGCGATGCCAAGGCGTCTTGCATCGCGCGGCGAGCGGATATCCACCGGCTGGCCGTCGAGCAGGATCTCGCCGCCGGCACGGCCATCGCTCGAGCCGAAGATCGCTTCCATGATCTCGGTGCGGCCTGAGCCCAGCAACCCGCCAATGCCGAGGATTTCTCCGGCGGCCAGATCGAAGCTGACGCCGCCGACCACCTGCCGCCAGCCCTGGCGGTCGGGCTTCGACAGCGACAGGTCGCTGACCGAAAGCACGGTCCTGCCGCCGGGATCCCGCTCACCTTGGGAGGATGCGAGCAGGTCCCGTCCGACCATCGCCGAAATGATGGCGTTTTCGTCGAGTTCGGCCATCGGCCGCGTCAGCACATGGCGTCCGTCACGGAAGACGGTGACGCGACCGGCCAGATGCATCACCTCGTCGATGCGGTGCGAAATGTAGACGATGGCGACGCCGCTATCGGCAAGCTGGCCGATGATGCGGAACAACCGCCGGCATTCGGCCGGCGACAGGGCCGAGGTCGGCTCGTCCATGATCAGGATGCGCGCCGACATCGACAGCGCCTTGGCGATCTCGACCAGTTGCTGTTCGCCGACACGCAAGGCGCCGACGCGAGCGTCCGGATCGAGTTCGATGCCGAGCCGCTGCAGGAGGGCGCTTGCCGCGCGGCTGCTCGCCTTGCGGTCGACGATCAGCCCGGCGATCAGCTTTTCACGGCCAAGAAAGATGTTGTCGGCGACGCTGAGCTCCGGCACCAGGTTGAGTTCCTGGTGGATGATGGCGATGCCGGCATCCTCGGCGTCGCGCACGCCGGCGAAGCCGACCGGCCGGCCATCGACGCTGACCGTGCCTTCATAGCCGGTATAGACGCCGGAGAGGATCTTCATCAGCGTCGATTTGCCGGCGCCGTTCTCGCCCATCAGGGCATGGACCTCGCCGCGTCGCAGTTCGAAGCCGACATCGACGAGCGCGGCGATGCCGCCAAAGCTCTTGGAAATGTGCTCGGCGCTCAGAACGATGTCCGGCCGATCCGATGCCGCATTGCGCGTCGAAGAAGGGGAACTGCTCTCTTGCATGACAATGGCGGCCTCCCTTCCGTCGTCGTCAACTCCAGGCAAACGCTAATCTAAACGTTTCGATAGTGTCAAGCCGATATCAGGTGCCAGAAGTTTGATGCATTTCGATTCTTGCTTAAAAAGACAGGATTCCGTAGGTATTGGCGGCAGAGGGGGGACGAAACGTTTCGAAAATGACAACGTCAGGGCGAAAAAAACAGCGCAAATCCACCGCGCCCACCATGCTTCACGTGGCGGAGGCCGCGCGTGTCTCGGTCGCCACCGTGTCGGCGCTGATCAATGGTACGGCGACCGTCAGCCCGGAACTCAGCCAGCGTATCGAACAGGCAATCCGCGATATCGGCTACAAGCGCAACGCCATCGCCCGCAGCCTGAAGATGGGCACGACCCGCACCATCGGCCTGACCGTCCCGCACATCACCAACCCATTCTTCACCGCCGTCGTTTCGGTGATCCAGCAGGCCTTCGACCGCGCCGGCTATGCCGTCATGCTGTGCTGCACCGACGAGGATTTGAACACCCAGGACGACCAGATCAGGCTGCTGCTCGACCGCATGGTCGACGGGCTGATCGTGGCGCGCGTCGGTGACGGCGCGATCCTCGAGCGGATCGTCGTCGACGCCAATGTGCCGGTCGTGTTGCTGGACCGTCTGTGCGAGGGCGTGGACACCGATGCCGTGGTTCTCGACAACCAGCGCGCGGTGTTCGACGCCATCAGCTATCTGATCAATCTCGGCCATCGGCGGATCGGCTACATTACCGGCACCTCGGATATTTCACCCATGCATGACCGGATGACCGGATATTGCGAGGCGCTCCAGGCCGCCGGCTTGCCGGTGGCCGAGGAACTGGTTCGTTCCGGCAATTTCCACGAGATCGACGGCTACAACGCGACCATGCAGCTGCTGTCGCTGCATGAGCGGCCAAGCGCCATCTTCTCGGCCAACAACCCGATGGTGATCGGCACGATGAAGGCGATCCGCGACATCGGCCTGTCCTGTCCGGAGGACATTTCGGTAGCCTGCTTCGACGATTTTCCCTGGTCCGACGTGTTCCAGCCGCAACTGACGACGGTGGCGCAGCCGGTGCAGGCGATCGGCGAACAGGCGGCGAATCTGCTGCTCGACCGTCTCGCTGGCAACAGGGACGCGCCGCCACGCAAGCTCGTCCTCAAGGGCCGTTTGATGATCCGCAATTCATGCCGCCCGCTGGGGACAGTGGTGCAGAGCGTGAGCGCCTGAGCATGCCGAAAGTGTGAAGCGGTTTTCGGGCAATTCCCGGGATTTGATCAGGGCGTGAACACCCCGGAACACAGTTCCTGCAGCTTCGAAAAGATGCCTTTGCCGCCGGTGATAATTTGCGTCCCGCTCTGCAGCACTGTCTTCGGATCCGCCTTCAGCACAGTGCCGCCGGCCTCCTCGATCAGCAGCATGCCGGCGAGGCAGTCCCAGGGGTTCATGTGTTCTTCCACATAGCCAAGCAGCCGGCCCGAGGCGACATAGGCAAGCATCAGCGCGCCTGACGCGTTGCGGAAGAAGACGCCGCCCTCGGCCAGGATCTTCTTGATCAGCACGGCGATGTTCTCGGCTTCGGCCCGGTTTGAGAAGCCGGTGCCCACCGAGCCTTCTTGCAAGCTGGTGGCCGCACTCGTTTTGATCGGCCTGCCGTTGACGAAGGCACCGCCGCCCAGCCTGCCATGGAAGGTCTCGCCGGTCGACGGCTCGTGGATGACGCCGACGATCGTCTCGCCATCCCTTGCGCAGGCGATCACCACGCACCAGGCCGGAATGCCGCGTACGAAATTGGCGGTGCCGTCGATGGGGTCTATGACCCAGGCATGGCCGGTCGAGCCGGCGACCGAGGCGTGCTCCTCGCCGATGATGCCGTCTTGCGGATAGTCGGCGGCGATTGCAGCGCGGATGAACAGCTCGACCTCGCGGTCGGCCTGCGAGACCAGGTCCTGATGGCCCTTGCTCTCGATGGTCAGGCTGTCGAGATCGCGGAAATATCTCAGGCCGAGTTCGCCGCCGCGCCGCGCCAGGTCGATGGCAAACTGCTCGCGTCTATCGAGATCATGGGGCAAGGCAGGGCTCGCTGTTGCGAAGGATACCCCGCACTTAGCAGAGCATCGACGTCGGCAAAAGCTCCAGGCCGCCTGTTTCAGGCCGCTTGCGACAACGATCTGTGCGCCTCGGCCAAAATCTCGAAGGAGCGCACGCGGGCGGCGTGGTCCGATATCTGCGCCGTGACCATCAACTCGTCGGCGCCGGTGCGTCGCACGAACGCATCGATGCCTTGCCGGACTGTTTCCGGTGAGCCGACGACGGCGCAGGACAGCGCCTGGCTGAGCATGGACTTGGCCATCGGGTCGAGATCCCGGTCATAGTTCTCGACCGGGGGCGGCAATTTTCCGGGCCTGCCGGTGCGCAGATTGACAAAGGCCTGCTGCAGCGAAGTAAACAGCAGCCGCGCCTCTGCGTCGGTGGGTGCCGCGAAGACGTTGAGGCCGAGCATGACATGCGGCTTTTCGAGCTGCTCCGACGGCTGGAAGCGCGAGCGGTAGATGTCCAGCGCATGATCGAGTTCCGCCGGCGCGAAATGCGAGGCGAAGGCGTAGGGCAGGCCGAGCATGGCGGCGAGCTGCGCGCCGTAGAGGCTCGACCCGAGAATCCAGATCGGCACCGTCTGGCCCTCGCCGGGCACGGCACGCAGACGCTGGCCTTCCTCGGCCGGCAGGAAATAGCCCATCAGCTCGACGACATCCTGCGGGAAATTGTCGGCGCCGGCCTCGAGATTGCGGCGCAGCGCGCGCGCCGTGTTCATGTCGGTGCCGGGAGCGCGACCGAGGCCAAGGTCGATGCGGCCGGGAAACAGGGCGGCGAGCGTGCCGAATTGCTCGGCGATCACCAGCGGCGCATGGTTGGGCAGCATGATGCCGCCGGCGCCGACACGAATGGTTTTGGTGCCGCCGGCGACATGGGCGATGACGACCGATGTGGCCGCGCTGGCGATGCCCGGCATATTGTGATGTTCGGCCAGCCAGTAGCGCTTGTAGCCGAGCCGCTCGGCGTGGCGGGCGAGATCGAGCGAATTGGCGAGCGATTGCGAGGCATCGCTGCCTTCGACGATCGGCGACAAGTCGAGAACGGAAAGTTCGGTCATATACTGGTCTCCACGATCTTCTTCTCGCGCACCTGGGCCTCGAAGGCCTTGCGGTCGGGAATGGTGATGCCGAGCTGGCCTTCCAGCGTGTCGGCAAGTTCGGCGGCGGTGGCGATCTGCTTCTGCTCGGTGCGGCCATCGACGTGATGGATCGATAGGCGATCGCCGCGCAGCGCATAGCGCCGGTCGGGTGCGGCGCGGGCCGCTATGACGGAGGTGAGGAAATGCGATGCCGGGTTGGTCGACAGGAAGTAATTGGCGACGGAATAGTCGACCTCATAGTGCGGCTGCAGGTCGAAGCGATACAGCGAGCGCCAGTCGCCGCCGATCAAGGCCTGCAGGCGGAAATGATCGCCGGCCTCGATGATGCGGAATGTCTCGTGCGGCGTTTTTTGTTCCCGGCCGGGCTTCAGCAGCAGCGGCGCCGTAAGCGTCAGGCCGCCGAATCCGACGTCGGCGATATAGGTGTGGCCGTCAAGTTCGACGCGCAAAAGCATGTGGCTACGCGCCGTGATGGCGTCCTCGCTCTGACCCCAAAGCACACGCGCGGCAAGGCCGCCGACCTTGAAGCCGAGCGCCTTCAGCGTGTGCATGAAGAGGAGATTGTGCTCGAAGCAATAGCCGCCACGCCCACCAAGGACGATCTTGCCCTGCAGCGAGGCGACATCCAGTCCGACCGGGCGTCCCAGAAACGGATCCATATTCTCGAACGGGATCGCCTGCGGATGCAGGAAATGGAGCGTCTTCAGCGTGTCGAGCGAAGCTTGTCCGGAACCGGCATGGCCGATCCGGGCGAAATAGGCGTCGAGGTCGAAGGGAACGTCATTCATCGGGAAGGGCACCGGGCACTGATCGGCCGGATATAGGCATTCGATCCCGCCGTCGCAAACCGTGCGCCGGTTATCCGGCTGCCGCGGCGTCCTGCTCGTCGGCTTCGTCCTCAACGACCGCGGTGTGTTGGGCGGCGAGAAAGTTGCCGACATGGCTGAGGCTCTCGAAATGATCGCAGAACACCTTGACGACGACCAGCAGCGGCACCGCCATCAGCGCGCCGACGAAGCCCCACAGCCATGACCAGAATGCGATGGCGATGAAGATCGCCACGGCGTTGATCTCGAGCCGCCGCCCGACCACCATCGGCGTCACGAACTGGCCTTCGATGATGTCGCACAAAACCAGGAAAGCAGGCGCCAACAGCGCATAGGCGATCGTGTCGAAGGTGATGAGCGCGATGACGGTGACCAGGACAAGCGTGATCATGGCCCCGACATAGGGCAGGAAATTGAGCAGGGCGGCCGCCGCGCCCCAGACCAACGGATTGGGCATGCCGAGCGCCCACAGGCCGAGGCCGATGACCGTGCCGAGGCCGGTGTTGATGATGGTGACGGTGAGCAGATAGTGCGAGATTTCCCGCTCGACGTCGTAGACGACGCGCAGCGCCCGCTTCTTTTCGGTGAGGCTGGCGAAGGACTGGATGATCTTCTCGTAGAACATCGTGCCCGAGGCGAGCAGGAACAGCGACAGCACGAAGATGATGGTCAGGCTTGTTCCAGCCGACAGGATGTTGCTCGCCGCCGACGAGAAGAAGCCGGACTGCGCTACCGCGACCTTTTGCACACCCGGTTCCTGCGATGTCTCGGTCAGCCCCTCGATCTGGTGCGCGATGTCCATGATCCTCTCGAGCGGCCGTCGCAACTGCGCCAATCGCTCGGTCAGCTGCTGGCCGATGGACGATGTGTTGTTGATGAGATCGATGACAGGCCCACTGAGCACATAGCCTGCACTTGCGAAGACGAAGATCGACACAAGCACCAGAAGCGTCGCCGAAACCACTTCGGGAATGCCGCGCTTGCGCAGCAGCCGCACGATTGGGGTCAGCGTCAGCGCCAGCAGGAAGGCCAGGATGACCGGCATGAAAAAAGCGCGCGCGAAATAGAGCGCATAGACGGTCATGAACAGGAAGATACCGATGAGCAACGAGCGCATGAGACGCGTATCGGCACGCGCCGCCACTCGCGATTCTTCGGCTTCGGCAACGCCTGCGCCCAAAGCGGTAGGTTCGGCCTTCATCGCGATCCCCTCGGCGGGCACATCACAACTGATGCAATCCGCAGACGGAAACGCCAGCGCGGCTTCAAGGTTCCGTTAGCCGGCACTGACGGCGTGGCCGCCTTCGAGCGGCGGCGCCGTCAATATAGCTCAAACCGACGGCTCGGCTGCGAGCGTTCCACGATTACATGCCGTGTAATTGAGTCCGGGCAGGCGGCGGGCCTAGTACGGGAGCAGGCCAGTCGGCACTCCCCAAACCGTCGCCGCCCAGGAACTGCGCATCGAGTGCCTGTTCCCAGCCGACGAGGCGACCGAAATCCATCATGCCGCGATGATGGATGCGGCCGTACACCGGGCAACGCGATAAGCATGCTCATCCAGGGCTCATGGAATGAGGCTCGCGGGCCTCCTTAAGTTCACGCGACAGGCGCCGCCACGGTCGGCGCGGATTTCGCGGTTTCCTTGCGTACGATCGGCGCCACCTTGGTGCCGTAGAGCTCGATCGCCTTCATGATCTTGGCGTGCGGCATGGTGCCGATCGCCATCTGCAGCAGGAAGCGGTCATTACCGAACACCCTGTGCTGGGTCACGATCTTTTCCGCCACCTGCTCCGGATTGCCGACGAACAGCGCGCCGTCGGGACCACGCGACTGGTCGAAATGCGCACGCGATGTCGGACCCCAACCGCGCTCACGGCCGATGCGGTTCATCACCTCGGCCTGGGGGCCGTAGAAGTCGTCCGCCGCCTGCTCGGTCGTGTCGGCGATGAAGCCATGCACGTTGATGCTGGTCGCCAACCCCGTCGGATCGCCGCCAGCGCGCTTGGCGGCCTCACGGTAGAGGTCGAACAGCGGCGCGAAGCGCGCCGGTTCGCCGCCGATGATGGCAAGCGCCAGCGGCAGGCCGAGCGCGCCCGCCCGAGCGGCCGATTGCGGCGTTCCGCCAATGGCGATCCAGACCGGCAGCCTGTCCTGGAAGGGCCTGGGATAGACGCCGCGATCGTTGATCGGCGCGCGCAGCCTACCCGACCAGGTAACCTTCACCTGATCGCGGATGGCCAGCAGCAGGTCGAGCTTTTCGGCGAACAGCTCGTCATAGTCTTCGAGGTTGTAGCCGAATAGCGGGAAGGATTCGATGAACGAACCTCGCCCAGCCATGATCTCGGCGCGGCCGCCCGACAGAAGGTCGAGCGTGGAAAACTGCTGGAAAACGCGCACCGGATCGTCGGAGGACAATACCGTCACCGCACTGGTCAGCTTGATGCGCTTCGAACGCTCCGCCGCCGCGGCCAAAGCCACGACCGGTGCCGAGGCGGCATAGTCCGGCCGGTGGTGTTCGCCGAGGCCGAAGACGTCGAGCCCGACCTGGTCGGCAAGTTCGATCTCCTCGATCAGGTTGCGCAGCCGCTCATGCGGACCGATGGCGCCGGGACCCGGCACAGGGCTCACATCGGCAAAAGTGTAGAGGCCGAGTTCCATTTGGATGTCATCCCAGTGTGTTGATTGTTGCGCTAGGGTCGGATGATTTTAGCTCTGTTCGACCTGAAATCTGAATCCGACCCTAAATCGAAGAGATAGATAGAGCATGATATCGTCCGAAAACCGCTTTCCCCTTTTCGGCATCATGCTCCAGAGGTAGCGACGCGTCCGTCGCGCCGCCAGAGGCTGGCTGGTGAACAGTGCATGTCGATTTCGGCGGAAAATGCGTCTCCCGGGTGCAACATCCCGGAATTTCATGGCTGGCATGCCGTTTTGGCGCTTGAACTCCCGGTTTTCGCGCGTATGTAAGCGTCGCGAATAGACTTCAAGGAAGTGGACTTGGCTATCTACAGGGAAAAAGACATTTTCGAGCGGCGCAATGCCGCGACCGAGGCAAAGAAGGCGCTTCTGGAGCGCTTCAAGTCAAAGCCGGCAGCAGACGATCCCGCGGTGCTGGCACGACAGGCCGAACGCAAGGCGATCCTTGCGGCTCGTGAGATCCGCGAGGCCGAGAAGGCCAAGCTGAAGCAGGAAAAGCTGGCACGCGAGGCGATTGAGAAAGCCGAGCGTGAGGCAGCAGCCGAAGCTGCGCGCATTGCCGCCGAAGAGGCAGCGCAAGCGGATGCCAAGCTTCGGGAAGCTGAAGAGAACGAGCGTATCGCTCGTTTGCTTGCCGATGAAGCAGAGCGCAAGGCAAAGCGCGACGCACGCTATGCGGCACGCAAGCAGCGCACCGGCAGGACACCGCCCGGCTTTACGGGTCGCTAACAGCGCACTCGCCTCGATGGATGATGAATGAGGGACGCGCCAAGGCGCGGCCCTTTTTCGCGTGTCGGTGTTGCCCACGGGGAGCCTCCCTGCATCCAGGGACGTCGATTCATGATGTCAGCTCGGTCGATAGCGCCAGTCGGTGGACAGGGCCGTTCAGGCCGCGAGTTTCAGCCCCATGATGCCGCAGACGATCAACGCGATGCAGCCGAGCCTGATCGCCGTCGCGGGCTCGCCCAGCAGCCAGACGCCGAGCAGCGCCGTGCCGACGGTGCCGATACCGGTCCACACCGCATAGGCTGTGCCGACAGGCAGGGTCTTCAGCGCCAGGCCAAGCAAGGTCAAACTGACGATCATCGACGCGACCGTGAGCACGGTCGGAACAAGCCTGGTGAAGCCGTCGGTGTATTTGAGCCCGATCGCCCAGCCGATTTCGAACAGGCCGGCGAAGAACAGAAGAATCCATGACATCGGAACGCTCCATCCAGAACATCCGGCCGAAAGGTCTTCGGATGCTCAATCAAACAATGGGCGGGCCGTCCCAACCGGATTTCGGGAATGCGAGGTCGTCCCCGCATCGTCGATATAGGGTGTCTGAACGCCCAATCAACAATTCGCCGGCGGCATGTCGGACGCCGCCGGTGAAATCCATGCACGCTTGGCGATATCTACTTTTCCTTGATCCTCGTCGCCTTGACCGGCGGCGCCTTCAGGGCCGGAGCGGCTACAGGCTTCTTGGCGTCTTTCTTTGGTTTGCGGGCTTCCTTGCCTGCCTTCATCGCACCTTTAGCCATGATTCGTTCCTCCAGTTGCGGGAAACGGAGTGAAACAAGACAAACGCCAGACTGCAAGAGGCGAGTGCCTGCTGCCAGCGCCGGCAGGCCGCTTTCAACCGGTTTCTAATTTGCTCGTAAACCCCGGCAGTCCATGCCATGCTTGTCTTCGCACTGCAGCATCGACCCGTGCACCGCCGGGTGATCGTCAGGCAGGCCCGTCAGGACGACAATGCGGATCCATATCGGCTGCGAGATGAGCTTCGACTTTCCGCAGGAAACGCCGCTCATCTCAATGCTCAATGTCCACTATTCCCGCGCCTCCGATCTTGAGCGCCCGGATTTCCTGACCTCCAACCCGCCAGTGCCGATTGAGAGTTATCGCGACAGTTTCGGCAACTGGTGCAACCGGCTCGTCGCCCCGCCCGGGCGTTTCACTTTCGGTACGGATGCGGTGATCCGCGACTCCGGCACGTTCGAGATGGGCGAGTTGATGGCGTGGCAGCATGAGGTGCGCGACCTGCCGGCTGAAACGCTGCTGTTCCTGCTGCCCAGCCGGTTTTGCGAAAGCGACCTCTTGGCAAGCGAGGCATGGCGGCTGTTCGGCCATATGCCATCAGGCATCCCGCGCGTGCAGGCGGTGTGCGATTTCGTCCACAACCACATCGTCTTCGACTACGGCAACGCACGGGTGACGCGCACCGCCGCGGAAGCCTGGCGCGAACGGAGCGGCGTGTGCCGCGATTTCGCGCATCTTGCCGTCACGTTTTGCCGGGCACTCAATATCCCGACGCGCTACTGCACAGGCTACATCAGCGACATCGGCATGCCGAAGCCTTGGGCGAGCATGGATTTCTGCGCCTGGATGGAGGTTTATCTCGGCGGCCGCTGGCACGCTTTCGATCCGCGCAACAACGCGCCACGCATCGGCCGCATCCTGATCGCCTCCGGCCGCGACGCGGCGGATGTGCCGCTAACCCATATCTTCGGGCCAGGGTTGCTTGCGGGCTTCAAAGTGTGGACCGACGAGATCCAGGAATAGCTGGCCTTCCCGCCAGCAGGTTTCGAACACATTGAACGACCCGACGATTGGCGCGTTGTGATGGCTGTGCAACTCCGCGGCAGAGCCGCTACACTGCCTCGAAGAGGATAGAACCTGCATGGCTGGACACGGCGGCTCCAGAACGGTCATCTACGCGGCGCTCGCCGGCAATCTCGCCATAGCGTTGACCAAATTCGCCGCCGCCTTTTTCACCGGCAGTTCGGCCATGCTGTCGGAAGGCGTGCATTCGCTGGTCGATACAGGCAATGGCGGCCTGCTGCTCTACGGCATGCACCGGGCGGCACGCCCCGCGGACAGCTCGCACCCGCTCGGCCATGGCCGTGAACTCTATTTCTGGAGCTTCATCGTCGCCCTTCTGGTCTTCGCGCTGGGCGCCGGCGTGTCGTTCTACGAGGGCATCATCCACATCATGGCGCCGGAGCCGGTCGCCAACGCTAGGGTGAACTACATCGTTCTCGGCCTGTCCTTCCTGTTCGAAGGCAGCTCCTGGCTGGTGGCGCTGAAGGAATTCCGCAAGCAGAAGGGCAAGCAGGGCTGGCTGCAAGCCGTGCAATCGAGCAAGGACCCGAGCGTCTATACGGTGCTGTTCGAAGACAGTGCAGCCCTTCTCGGCCTGGCCGTCGCCTTTGCCGGCATATTGGCTGCGGAGATTTTCAAGATGCCCGAACTCGACGGCGCCGCCTCGATCGGCATCTCACTCATCCTCGGCACGACGGCAATCTTCCTGGCGCGTGAAAGCAAGGGCCTGCTCATCGGCGAGCCGGCCTCACCCGAGGTGCAGAGGAAGGTGCTGGCGATCGTCCAGCAGGATCCGGCGGTGCAGCGGGCGAACGGCGTGCTGACGGTGCATATGGGTCCGGAAGAAATCGTCGCCGGCCTGAGCATCGAATTCGAGGACCATTTGTCGGCGCCGGAGATCGAGGCCTGTGTCGAGCGCATCGAGGCGCGGTTGAAGAAGGAGATGCCTGAGATCACGCGGCTGTTCGTCAAGCCGCAGACGTCAGGCACCTGGGAAAAGCGGCGCAAGCTGATCGAATCCGCGTCCGGATAGATTCGAGTACGAACTTTGCGACACCGCGGTCCACTTTTCGGGATTCTGGCCTCTGGACCAGCGCCCTGCCGTTGCCTCGGGTCTCCGTGCCGCTAAAATCAGCCGATCGAAGTTGGAGGAATGACAATGAAGATCGACGGCGGCTGCCATTGTGGCGCCATCACCTATGAGGCGGAGGTCGACCCGGAGAAGACCTCGATCTGCCATTGTACCGATTGCCAGCAACTGACCGGTACGGCATTTCGCGTTACCGTTCCTGCGACGGAGGATCACTACCGGATCACCAGCGGCGAACCGAAGATCTACATCAAGACCGTGGCGAGCGGCGCCAAGCGAACGCAGGCTTTTTGTGCCGACTGCGGCTCGCATCTCTATGCGACATCGGTCGGCGACGGTCCGAAGGTCTATGGGATCAGGGTCGGGACCTCGCGGCAGCGCCAGAACCTGGTCCCGAGACACCAGAAATGGCACCGGTCGGCGCTGCACTGGCTTCCGGAATTCGAGGGTATGACGACGGTCGAAGAGCAGTAGCGTTCAGTCGTCGCCTTCGACGACCCTCAATCTCAGCTGCCCGGTCTTTGAATCGGCAGCGCGCGGTGCGGCCTCCACCTTGGCAGGGGCGCCGCCGCGCGGGGCGTCGGGCTCGCCTTCTCCGAATTCCAGCGCCTCGATCTTCTGGCCACGCTTGGTCACTTTCGAGGTCGAGACGAGTATGTCTTCGATGTCCTTGGCCGACTGGCCGAAATGGCCCTGCAATTTGCGCACCCGCTCGTCGACACGCTGGACGTCTTCCATCAGCCTGATGACTTCGCCTTGGATCAGATGCGCCTGCTCGCGCATGCGCGCATCCTTGAGGATCGCCTGGATGACCTGGATCGACAGCATCAAGAGCGAAGGCGAGACGATGATGACGCGGGCACGGTGCGCCTTCTGGACAACCGCTTCGAAATTCTCGTGGATTTCGGCGAACACCGATTCCGACGGCACGAACATGAAGGCGGTGTCCTGCGTTTCGCCCTGCAGCAGGTATTTTTCCGAAATGTCGCGGACATGGACCTCGATATCGCGGCGGAAGGCCTGGGCCGCGACCTTCTGCAGGTCGGCGTTATCGGCGGCCCGGATGGCATTCCACGCTTCCAGGGGAAATTTGGCATCGATGGCAAGCGACGGCGCGCCGTTCGGCATTTTCACCAGGCAGTCCGGCCGGCTGCCGTTCGACAGCGTCGCCTGGAATTCGTAGGCGCCGTGCGGCAGGCCGTCGGCGACGATCGCCTCCATGCGCGACTGGCCGAAGGCGCCGCGCGTCTGCTTGTTGGAGAGGATCGCCTGCAGCTGCACGACCTGGCCGGCCAGCGACTGGATGTTGCCTTGCGCGGTGTCGATGACCGCCAGCCGCTCCTGCAGTTTCGCGAGGCTCTCATGCGTGGACTTGGTCTGCTCGGTCATGGTCTGGCCGATGCGGCCGGTCATGGCGTCGAGTCGCTGGCCGATCGACTGCGTCAATTCGGCTTGGCGGGCGCCGAACACTTCGGCGATGGCGCCCATGCGGCCCTGCATCTCGGCCTGGGATTGCAGAATGCCGGCCATCCGCGCCTCGGCGTCGCGGGCATGGTCGGCGGCTTCCGCTGCGGCGACCGCGCGCGCCTTGGCCGAGCGCCACAGCGCGATGACGAGCGCCACGAACAAGCCGAGAAACAGCAATGTGGCGACGGCCAAGACGTGGCCGAGCGTGATTGTCGAGGCGCCGAGCCGCGCGACGGGCTCCGAAAGGATGGTGCTCAGATCATTCATGTGGACAGCATAGCCGATTCGGCGGTCTGGCACAGATCAAAACGTGAACGAGGCGCACGCGCACCGGTTGACGCCTTTCTATTGAGGTCTTAGGTGAAACGCCATGCCGATCAAGCCGCTCATCATTCTTCCCGATCCCATCCTGCGCCAGGTCTCCAAGCCGGTGGAGCGCGTCGACGCGCCGGTGCGCAAACTTGCCGACGATATGCTGGCGACCATGTATGACGCACCCGGCATCGGGTTGGCGGCAATCCAGGTCGGCGAGCCCCTGCGCATGCTGGTGATCGATCTCGCCAAGGAAGACGAAGCCCCGGCGCCACATGTCTTCATCAATCCGGAAATTCTCGAAAGCGCCGACGCGCGGTCCGTCTACGAGGAAGGCTGTCTGTCGATCCCTGATTACTATGCCGAGGTCGAGCGCCCGGCTTCGGTGAGGGTCAAATATCTGGACCGTGACGGCAAGCTGCAGGAGATCGAGGCCGAGGGGCTGATGGCAACCTGCCTGCAGCACGAGATCGACCACCTCAACGGCGTGCTGTTCATCGACCACATCTCGAAGCTGAAGCGCGACATGGTGGTGAAGAAGTTCAAGAAGCTCGCCAGGGACAAGGCGCCAGGCAAGCTGGTGGGATAGGGCAATGCCCCTTCGCGTCATCTTCATGGGCACGCCGGAGTTTTCGGTGCCGACGCTGCGCGCCATCGCCGAGGCTGGCCACGAGATTTCAGCCGTCTACACGCAGCCGCCGCGCGCCGCCGGCCGGCGCGGGCTGGAACTGACGCCGTCACCGGTGCAGCGCGAGGCCGGGCGGCTTGGCATCGAGGTGCGTGCACCGGCATCGTTGAAAAGCGAGGCCGAGCAGGCCGCTTTTGCCGACCTGGGCGCCGATATCGCCGTGGTCGTCGCCTATGGATTGCTGTTGCCGAAGGCAGTTCTGGAGGCACCCCGGCTTGGCTGCGTCAACGGCCATGCGTCGCTTTTGCCGCGCTGGCGTGGCGCCGCGCCCATCCAGCGCGCCATCATGGCGGGAGACACCGAGACCGGCATGATGGTGATGCGCATGGAGGCGGGGCTGGATACCGGCCCGGTGGGACTGGTTGAAAAATGCGCCATCGGCCCCGATATGACAGCCGGCGATCTGCATGATCGGTTGATGAGTGTCGGCGCTGCCCTGATGGTGGAAGCGTTGGCGCGGCTGGAACAGAACACCCTGGCATTTACCGCGCAGGCGGCCGAAGGGGTGACTTACGCCAGGAAAATCGATAAATCCGAGACGCGCGTGGAGTGGACACGGCCCGCGGCCGAGGTTCACAATCATATTCGTGGCCTGTCACCGGTGCCCGGCGCCTGGTCCGAGATTGAAATTGGCGGCCGTATGGAACGGCTGAAACTGCTTCGCTCGACGCTATCCGAAGGCGTGTCGCCTTCGGAAGATTTGGGCGAGTCGGGAGGAATTCTCGATGACCGGCTGACAATCGCCTGCGGAAAAGGCGCGGTCAGGCTGGTCGAAGTTCAACGTGCGGGCGGAAAGCCCGCCGCCGCGTCGGAATTCCTGCGCGGAGCCAAGATCGAAAAAGGACTGAAATTCTCATGAGCATGATGTCGATACGCGCGGCGACGCCGCGGGACCGCGAGGCCATCCGCCTCGTCGAGGAACACGCTTTCGGCCAGCAAACGGAGGCCGGACTGGTCGACGCGTTGGTGACCGGCGGTGACGCCGTCGTCGAACTGGTGGCGGAAGAGGACGGCCAGGCCGTCGGCCATATCCTGTTCTCACGGCTGTTCGTTCAGAGCGGCGGCAAGAGTTTTGCCGCCGTGGCGCTTGCGCCGCTGGCGGTGGAGCCTTCCTTCCATGGCAGCGGCATCGGCGGCGCGTTGATCCGCGAGGCCCATATTCGGCTCAAGGACGCCGGCGAGACACTGGCCGTCGTGCTGGGCGATCCGGCCTATTACGGCCGTTTCGGCTATAGCCACGCCCGCGCAGAAAAGTTCGAAAGCGAATACCAGGGCGAGGCGCTGCAGGCGCTGGCCTGGGGCGAAGCTCCCGAATCCGGCAGGCTGGTCTACGCCTCCGCCTTCACCGCTCTCGCCGCCTAGGCGGGGGCGTATAGCCGACCGGCATGCCGCGTTTTCGCCTCGATATCGAATATGACGGCAGCCTGTTTGCCGGCTGGCAGCATCAGGCCGACCAGCCTTCGGTGCAGCAGGCGATCGAGCAGGCGATCGAGAAATTCTGCGGCGAGGCGGTCCGGCTGCGCGCCGCCGGCCGCACCGATGCCGGCGTGCACGCGACCGCGCAGGTGGCGCATGTCGACCTTGCCAAGGCGTGGCCCGACGACAAGGTGCGCGATGCCGTCAATGCACACCTGCAGGCGGCCGGCGCGCGCATAGTCATCCTGAAGGCCACGATCGTCCCGGACGATTTCGATGCCCGTTTCTCCGCCATCGGCCGGCACTATCTCTACCGCATCCTCAACCGGCGGGCGCCCTCGGCGCTGGAGAAGGGTAAGGTGTGGTGGGTGCCGAAGCGGCTCGATGCCGCCGCCATGCACGAGGCGGCGAAGCTCCTGCTCGGCCGGCACGACTTCACCACCTTCCGCTCGACGCAGTGCCAGGCTAACAGCCCGATCAGGACATTGGAGCGGCTCGATGTGAGCCGGGCGGGCGATGATCTGATCGAGGTGAGGGCATCGGCACGATCCTTCCTGCACAACCAGGTGCGCTCGATGGTCGGCTCGCTGAAGCGGGTCGGCGACGGCGGCTGGACATCGGGCGACCTCAAGGCGGCGCTCGAGGCGCGAAACCGCGCCGCCTGCGGCCAGGTGGCGCCGCCCGACGGGCTTTTTCTCATTGGCGTCGATTATCCCGGGTAGAACCCTGGTTCTCCCGGGTAGAACCCTGGTTCTATCCGGGATAAAGCCCGGAAAGGCTCTGGCCCCCGACATCGTCCGGCGCGGAGATGCCAAGCAGCATCTGCAGCCCGAACAGCACCAGCAGCGAAGCGACGAACATGCCGACGAAAACGGCGGTGCCGAAGGCAGCGCCCCTGCCGATCGTCGCGTTGGTCATGCGCCAGGTCAGCACCATCGACAGGGAAAATAACAGCAGCGACACAAGGCTCGAGACCTGGCTTGCCGAGGACAGGAAAAGCCTGATCAGCGCCGAAGGCAGCATCAGCCAGGCAGTGATCGCCGAGGCCCAGTTGCTGGCCACGACATAGTGGACGAAGCGCCCGCCGATGCCGGCGCGCCGCGCCACCAAGGCGAGCGCCACCAGCGGCAGTACCCAGGAGCCGATATCGACCGTCGCCAGTCGCACCAGCATGCTGAAGCGGCCGGCGAAGGCATCGGGATCGCCGATCTCGTTGGCGATGCCGACCCAGCCGACGATCAGCGCCGGTGCCGCGACGATGATGGCGAAGAACGAATTCCAGAAGCCGTCGGCCGTGAGGTCGAGCAGGCGCAGGCCGTCGGCCTTGCCGAGCATCAGCCGCCAGGCGCCGGTCAGCGAAGCTTGGGTTTCGTCCGCCGAAAGCATGCTGATCAGCCCTGTCCGAACCAGTCGTCGATGAAGCGCTGGTAGATCCGCGTCAGCGTTTCCAGATCGGCGATGGCCACGCGCTCGTCGACCATGTGCATGGTCTTGCCGACCAGGCCGAATTCGACCACCGGGCAATAATCCTTGATGAAGCGCGCATCCGATGTGCCGCCGGAGGTGGATAGCGCCGGCTTTTTGCCGACCACCGCCTTGACCGAGCCGCTCAGCGTCTCGACCAGCCTGTCGTCGCGGGTCAGGAAGACGTGGCTCGGCCGGTCGCGCCAGACCAGCTCATAGTCGACTGGCGTCTTCTTGCCCGGCCGGTATTTCTTGCGCCCAGCCGCCTGATCGAGGCGGTTGTGGATTTCCGCCTGGACCGTCTCGGCCGTCCAGCTGTCGTTGAAGCGGATGTTGAAGGTGGCGGTTGCCTTGGCGGGAATGACGTTGGTGGCCGGGTTGCCGACATCGATGGAGGTCACCTCGAGGTTGGTCGGCTGGAAATCCTTGGTTCCCTTGTCGAAGACGGGATGCAGCAAGGCGTCCACCAGGCTCATCAGGCCGCGCACCGGGTTGTCGGCAAGCTGCGGATAAGCGGCATGGCCCTGGCGGCCATTGACGGTGATGCTACCCGACATCGAGCCGCGCCTGCCGATCTTGATCATGTCGCCGAGCGTGTCCGGATTGGTCGGCTCGCCGACGATCGACGCGTCCCATTTCTCGCCTTTGGACGCGGCCCATTCGAGCAGCTTGACCGTGCCGTTGATGGCAGGCCCTTCCTCGTCGCCGGTGATCAGCAGCGAGACCGAGCCCTTCGGGCCACCATTCGCCTCGACGTGGCGCGCCACCGCGGCGATGAAGCAGGCAATGCCGCCCTTCATGTCGACCGCGCCGCGGCCATACATTTCGCCATTGGCGATATCGGCGGCGAAAGGCGGATGCGTCCAGGCGGCTTCGTCGCCGACCGGCACCACGTCGGTATGACCCGCGAACATCAGATGCGGGCCATTGCCGGAGCGCCGTGCATAGAGGTTCTCGATGTCGGGCGTGCCGTCTTCGGAGAACACCGGCCGATCGACCAGGAAGCCGAGGGGCTTCAGCATCGCCTCCAGCGCGCTCAGCGCGCCGCCTTCGGCTGGTGTCACCGAGGCACAGCGGATGAGAGAGGCAAGGTTTGCGGCGGGGTCAGTCGGCAGCGTCATGGCAAAAGCGATAGTCGAAAGCGAATGGCCTGTCACGGCCAGACATAGGGCCAAGCCAATGGCCGACGATACCGCCGACATTATGGTTTTCATGTCGTATAGTTCTGGCTGATGCGGAGTAAGAGATGGCAAACGGCGAAAAGAGAATCGTCATCGCCGGCGCCGGCAGCATTGGCTGTTATGCCGGCGGCTGCCTGGCGCTCGCCGGGCGGCGGGTTGTCCTGCTTGCCAGGCCGCGCATCGAGGCAGCGCTCCGGCAGGGCGGATTGCGCGTCAGCGACCTCGAGGGCCGCGATCGCCTGATCAAGCCGGCAGAGCTTGCCGTCACCGCCGATCCGGCCGCGTCCTTGCCGGGGGCCGATGTGATCCTGGTCACCGTCAAGAGCGGCGCGACGCGGGAAATGGCGGCACTCATCAAGGCCCATGCCCGTCCCGATGCCGTGGTGGTGAGCCTGCAGAACGGCGTCGACAACGCCGACAGGCTGCGCGCGGTGCTTGGCCCGCGAACGGTGCTGGCTGGCATGGTGCCGTTCAATGTCGTGCAATCAGCCGATGGAGAGCTGCCGTTGCGCGTTCACCGCGCCAGCGACGGCAAGGTGATGGTCGAAAAGGGCGATGTCGGCCTTGCCGACCTTCTCGACACCGAAGGCCTGGCTGTCGAAACGCGTGGCGATATGAAGGCCGTGCTGTGGGGCAAGCTTCTGATGAACCTGAACAATGCGCTGGTGGCGCTGTCGGGCCTGCCGCTGGCAACCGAACTCGCCGACCGGCGCTGGCGGCTGATCCTGGCCAGCCAGATCGACGAGGCCTTGCTGGCGATGAAAACCTCCGGCATCGAGCCGGCGCGGATCGCCGGCCTGCGCCCGACGCTGCTGCCGAAGGTGCTCAGGTTGCCCGACTGGCTGTTCAAGCTCCTGGCCCGGCGCATGCTGGCGATCGATCTCGAGGCGCGCTCGTCGATGTGGGACGATCTGCAGCGTGGCCGGTCGACCGAGATCGACGACTTGCAGGGCGCTGTTTTGCGGCTCGCTGAAAAAGCCGGTACGCCGGCGCCGACGGTCCAGCTTATCAGCGCGCTGGTGCGCGCGGCGGAAGCCGAGCGGCTTGGCTCGCCAAGCCTGGTGCCGGAGAAGGTTGTGGCGCCGCCGTCCGGCCGTCGATCAACGTGATCTTCTGCCAGATCTTGCGCGACAGGTTGGACGCCAGGTTCTCGATGTCGTTGACGCCGTCGATGACGACGGCGTCATTGACGGATTGCGCGAACAGCGCCGCGATCTTGCCGGTGATCGACAGCATTTCGGAGCAATAGTCGAGATAGCGCGCGAGATCCGCGGCATTGGTGAGACGGGCCGGCGAATGCGCCGTCGGCTTGAAGCTGGCCGACAGCGCCGCCGGATCCTTGGTCAACTGGTGCATGTCGATGACATGGATCAGCGATCTGAGGCCGTGCAACTGGCGAAACACCTGCTTGCGCTTGATGCGCTCCTCGGTGCGGATCAGGGCCAGGAAGCCGAGCACGGCGAGGATGATCATGTTGATCGTGGCTTCGATGCCCTGCACCGACTGCACCGCGTCGTCGGCCTGGGAGATGTGAATGAGCGGCAGGATGGTGCCGACGAACAGGAAGATCAGCGCGCCCGCGATGACGGCGGCGACGATGATGCCACGCAGCCACCAGATAGGCGCTTCCAGGGCCTTGGCGGCCTTGGCCAGATCGCGCGACAGCGACACAAGTTCGGCGGCAACGCCGCGCAACCCGGCCTCCGGAAAACGGTCGGCCACACGCCCTTCCAGCCGCTCGGCGGTTTCGATGATCAGTTTCGGATCAAGCGTGCGGTAGCGCATGGCGATCCGATCGGCCCCCTAGGGCATGATGCCGAAAAGTGTGAAGCGGTTTTCCGACGACGTCATGCTCTATTTCTTTGATTCTGCCGGCTCGTTGGTGCGCCGGCCATAACGGTTGGGTCCAGGCTGCCCTGGAAACAGGCACAACACAAGGAAGGCGACGATCGAGACGACCGGCACGAACAGGATCAGCGCTGCGATACCCGGCTTGTCGAGGTCGTGCAGCCGCTTCACCGCCAGCGCGATGTTCGACCACAGCGAGGCGATGAAGGCGATGAAGAAGATGAACGACCACATGTTGCTCTCGGCCGAACCCTCCGGCACCAGCGTGAAGCGGTACAGCGGAAATGCCTGGATGATGGCGACGAGCAACCCGCCGAGAAAATAGGCCGCGCGGCTGACGCGGCCCGAGGTCTTGAAGAAAAGCCAGTTGAGATCCGATCTTTCAGGCAAGCGGGTCCGATCCATATTGATTGGCACCCCTGGTGCCTTCGAGAATGCCGAGTTCGACCAGCAGCCAGATGCCACCGATGACGGGTACGAAGCCGATCAGCGTCCACCAGCCCGACTTGTTGCGGTCGTGCCAGCGTTTGGCATAGAGGGCAATCGCGAAATAGATCGATGCCAGCGCGAAGAGGATGCCGATGATGCCGATCTGGGCACCGCTGGCCGTGGTGAAACGCGTGCCGAGGATCGCATCGAGAATGAAAGCAATAATGCCGATAACGATGAATACGCCGATGCCAGCCCAGAACTTGCCCCGGTTGATGCGGCCATCAAAGCTTGTGAGCAGATATTTCCAGTCCATGTCACCCCTCCAGTTGAACCAGCGCGACCGATTGTCGCGCCGGCGGAAGGTGCGCCTGCCCGGCGGAAAGATCAATCGCGCAGCAATTCGTTGATCGAGGTTTTGGACCGGGTCTTGGCGTCGACCCGCTTGACGATGACGGCGCAGTAGAGACCTGGGCCCGGCTCGTTGTTTGGAAATGCCTTGCCCGGTAGCGAGCCGGCGACGACCACGGAATTCGGCGGCACCTCGCCATAGAAGATCTCGCCGGTGGCGCGGTCGACGATCTTGGTCGACTGGCCGATGAAGACGCCCATGCCCAGAACGGAGCCTTCGCGCACGATGCAGCCCTCGACCACTTCGGAACGCGCCCCGATGAAGCAATTGTCCTCGATGATGGTGGGGCCGGCCTGCATCGGCTCCAGCACGCCGCCGATGCCGACGCCGCCCGAAAGGTGGACGTTCTTGCCGATCTGGGCGCAGGAGCCGACCGAGGCCCAGGTATCGACCATGGTGCCGCTATCGACATAGGCGCCGACATTGACGAAGGACGGCATCAAAACCGCGCCCGGCGCGACATAGGCCGAACGGCGCACGATCGACGACGGCACGGCGCGGAAGCCCGCCTTCTCGAAATCGACGGCGCCCCAGCCGTCGAACTTGGACGCCACCTTGTCCCACCACACGGCCTCGCCGGGGCCGCCCTTGATGATCTCCATCGGATTGAGCCGGAAGGAGAGCAGCACCGCCTTCTTCAGCCACTGGTTGACATGCCACTTGCCGTCGGCCTGCCGCTCGGCGACGCGGGCGGTGCCGCGGTCGAGCAGGTCGAGTGCCGACTGGATGGCGTCGCGCACCTCGCCGCGGGTCGCGGTCGAAATGGCGTCGCGTTCCTCGAAGGCCCTGTCGATGGTCTTTTCGAGGCTCGCCAGATCGGGCTTCGACATGAATTTGCTCCATTACCAAGCTGTTAAGGGCTGCGCCTTAACCTGTTTAAAAGTCGCGCGGACCCTATGTTAAGGTGGAATGGGGGTCAATCGCGCCAGCGTCATGGGACGGCGCAAGTAAAGGAATGGACGGGTGGATTCGATGACTCCCATGGAAAAGGCGGGATGGACGCCGCTGCCGCACTCGGATGAGGATCTGGAGCGGTCGAAAAGCGTGCCGGACACGCCGCAAACGCGGGCCGAGACCTACCGCCTGGCCTGGAACGATCCCGACTTCATGACCCGGCGCGAGCTGCGCGCCGTCAGGCTGCAACTGGAACTGCTGAAGCCGGAAATGATCCTCGCCGAGCGCGGCATTCGTTCGACCGTGATCCTGTTCGGCGGCGCGCGCCTGCCGGAGCCCGGCGGCGAGGCCTGGGCGGCCAAGAACGAGATGCAGAAGAAGAACCTTGAGGAAAACAGCAAATATTACGAGGAGGCGCGCAAATTCGCCCGCCTCTGCTCGCAGCAGTCGGCCACGTCATATTATCGCGAATATGTGGTGGTGACCGGTGGCGGTCCGGGCGTCATGGAAGCGGGAAACCGCGGCGCCGATGATGTCGGCGCGCCGTCGATCGGGCTCAACATCGTGCTGCCGCACGAGCAGGCGCCGAACCCCTATGTGACGCCGGAGCTCTGTTTCAACTTCCACTATTTCGCCATCCGCAAGATGCACTTCGTCATGCGCGCCAAGGCCGTGGCGGTGTTTCCCGGCGGCTTCGGCACGATGGACGAGTTCTTCGAGACGCTGACGCTGATCCAGACCGGACGCATGGAGCGCGTGCCGGTGATCCTGTTCGGCAAGTCCTTCTGGAAGCGGGCGATCGACCTCGACTTCCTCGCCGAGCAGGGCACGATCAGCCCGGGCGACCAGGATATCATCGATTTCGTCGACACAGCCGACGAAGCCTGGGGCATCATCAGCCGCTTCTACAAGCTAGGGAGTGAGTGAGTGAGTAGGCAGTGGGAATTAGTGAGTAGGGATTAGTAGTGAGCGAGCGAAAGGTGTGCTCCTCCACTACTCACTACCCACTACTCACTACTCACTAATTCACTACTCACTACTCACTATTCCCGTCAAAAATTCCGCGAGATCGTCGGTGACGTAGTCGACGTCGTCCTCCTGCGCCGGGTCGCGTTCCCAGATTTCCGAAAAGGTCGGCTCGAAATTGCGCGGCACCACGAGAACCGTGGTCATGCCCAGCGACTTCGGCACGGCCAGGTTGCGGGCGAGATCCTCGAACATCACCGCATTGTGGCCGGTGACGGCGTGCAGTTCGGCGAACTTCTCGTAGGTCTGGCGCGCCGGCTTGGGATTGAGGCCGGCAGCGACGATATCGAAAATGTCGTCGAAATGGTCGAGGATGCCAAGTTGGCGCGCGGTGCGCTCGGCATGCCTGCGGTCGCCATTGGTGAAGATGAATTTGCGGCCGGGAAGCTGGCGGATGGCGGTGCCGAGAACAGGATCGGGCACCAGCCACGAATAGTCGATGTCATGGACCTTCTCCAGAAAGTCGTCGGGATCGATGCCGTGGCGCGTCATCAGCCCGTTCAGCGTCGTGCCGTATTCGCGATAGAGCTCCTTCTGCAGCTTGCGCGCCTCCTCGCGCGGCAGCGCCAGCAGTTCCCCGACATAGGCGGTCATCTTGACGTCGATCTGCGAGAACAAATTCGAGTGATGCGGGTAGAGCGTGTTGTCGAGGTCGAACACCCAGTCGGTGACATGGGCGAAGCGGGCGGGATCGGGAAGCGTGGTCATGCGCTCCTTATGGCATGAAACAGGGATTCTGAAAGGGACTTTATCCACAACTTATGCGCGTCGAGAGTGGCGGAAATGGCCTCACGATTCAAATTTTAGCCATCCCGGAAAGGTGGCCTTCAGGGCTTGCTGGCACAGAGACAAGTCCTGTGGGGAGCCCGCGATGAATAGCATTATTCTCAAATCCGCCGCCATCGCCTTCGCCTCCGTCGCTGCCTCGCTCCTGCTGACATTGATCATCGTCCCAGCGATGGGATTCCCGGTCACGCGCACGATCTGGCTGACGTCGACGGTCTGTCCGCTGGTCCTTGCCTGGACGGCATGCGCCGGCACGTTCTGGCAGAGCGACAGGTTGAAAAATGCCCATCGCGAATTGGCCCGTGCCCATGCCCAACTCGCCGCGGCGCACCGCCGCCTGGCGGAAAAGGCGAGCCGCGACGACATGACCGGCATGCTCAACCGGGAAAGCTTCTTTGCCGCGTTGGACGGCTCCCGGCGCAAGTCCGACCGCGGCGCGCTGCTGATCATCGACGCCGATCATTTCAAGAAGATCAATGACAATTTCGGTCACCTGACCGGGGACGACGCGCTGCTGTTGATCGCCAGCGCCATCGAGCGCGGCGTGCGCAGCGGCGACGTGCTCGGCCGGATCGGCGGCGAGGAGTTCGGCGCGTTTCTGACCGGAGCCACGGAACAGGAGGCCAAGCGCGTTGCCGAACGGATCCGTCGCGAGGTCGAGCTGATCCGCTTCCGACCCGTCGATGAGCGAACCATTCCGTTGACCGTCAGCATCGGCGGCACCGTGTGCGGCGAGGATGTCAACGTATCGGACCTGATGCGCGCTGCGGACCGGCGCCTCTACCAGGCCAAGCATGCGGGCCGCAACCTGACGATCCTCGATACCGACATTTCCGAAGCCGCATGAGCGGGTTGGCCAGCACACCCGGCCGGTTAAGAAATCTCTAACCCTGTTTGCATCCGGTTGTGCCGCTTGTCAGGCTTTTTACCGCCTTGAGGCCATGCTTGGCACGATACTGGCTTCCGTGACGATGCGTGTGCCGTTCGGGGAACGTCATGCGCGCATCGAAGCCCCAGCCGAGAGGCCTGTCATGAGTTTCTTCATCAAAAAAATGCCGCGCCGCACGCTCGTGCAGGCGCTGATCGCCCTGCCTGCCCTGTCCTTGTTCCGCAAGCTGCCTGATGCCGACGCCATCCATGGCGGTTCATCCCGGGCCGACCCCGACGAGATCGTCGAGGTCAATGGCTGGATCCTGAAGCGGAGCGACCTGGCATGATCTTCGACAGCTACGAGGCGTATCGCGCCGCCAATTTCGCGCCAAAGGTCTGTGTCCTTGGTTCCGGCCCCGCCGGCACCACGATCGCCAGGAAACTTGGCGCGGCCGGCATCCCGGTCGTGGTGCTGGAAGCCGGCTCGCGGGAATTCAGCGACGAGTCGCAGGATTTCTACCGCGGCACGACGGTCGGCGATTCCTACTTCGATCTCGATATCACGCGGTTGCGGTTCATGGGCGGCAGTTCCAATCACTGGGCCGGTTGGTGTCGCGTGCTCGACAAACAGGATTTCGAGCCGAAAGCCTGGGCACCGGACACCGGCTGGCCTATCCGGCGCGCCGACATCGAACCCTATCTTGCGGAAGTGCGCGATATCCTCGACCTTCCAGATTTCCGGCCAGATGTGCCGATCTCGGACGACATTCGCTGGGTGCAACTGATCAAGAGCCCGGCGGTCCGGTTTGCAGAAAAGTTCGGCGACCAACTCGACCAGAGCAAAAACATCGCCGTCGTGCTCAACACCTACGCCACCGAGCTTGCCGGAGATGGCAAACGCGTGACCGGCGCCAGATTATGGTCCAACGGGCAGGACGCCGGCCCGTTCAGCGCCGACTATTTCATCGTCTGCACCGGCGGACTGGAGAATTCCCGGCTGCTTTTGTGGTCCAACCGGCGCTCCAACGGCGGCGTCGTGCCGAACGCGACGGCGCTTGGCCGCTACTGGATGGAGCATCCGACCTTCGAGGGCGGCAATGCCATCCTGGCCGACTACGGCGCGTTCGAGGTCGATGCCGTCAAGGAGGCCTTCTTCTCGCCGATGGCTGCCGCGATGGAACGGCTCAAGATCATGAATTTCGGCATCAGGCTGATCGAGACTCCCTATCCGGGCGTCAAGAGCCTCATCGCTGATCTTGCCTGTACGGCGCCGCACATGGCGGAATGGGTGTCGGGCAAGCTCGACCAGAACCTGCGTTGCGCCGCTCAGCTTTATGTCGCCTGGGAACAGGCGCCGCTGGCTTCGAACCAGATCGAGCTGTCGAAGACCGAGGTCGACCATGCCGGCGTGCCGCGCATCGAACTGCACTGGAAGAAATCGGAACTGGAACGCCGCACCCTTCTCGAAGGCTTAAGGCTGTTCGGCACGACGCTTGCCCAGAAGAACCTGGGCCGGGTGCGCATTGCCGACTGGATCTCGAAGGGCGACGATTATCCGACCAACGAAGAGACGGCGGGCCACCATCATATGGGCGGCACGCGCATGGGCACCGACGTCACCAGGAGCGTGGTGGACGCCAACTGCAAGGTGCATGGCATGGACAATCTCTATGTCGGCGGCTCTTCCGTCTTTTGCACGTCGGGACAAGCCAATCCAACGACGACGATCACCGCGCTCGCCTGCCGGCTGGGTGAGCACCTGAGCAAGGTGGTCACGGTCTGAGCGCAGTCGTCGTCCCTGCTCGGATCACCACCCGTTCTGCCGACGCCAAGGATGGCGCCGGCAGAGGCTCAAAAGCCGTAGAGGGCGATGCGCACCAGCACGGCGGCGACGCCGAGCTTGCCACCATTCGGCGCTTCGTCACCGCCGCGCTCGACCTGCAGCGCGACCAGCTTGTGCGGCTGAAGGCCGAGGCATCGCAGCCGCGCTGATTTTAGGCGTCAAACCTACCTAGCGGTCCGATCGGCCGAAGCGCCGTTCGAGATAGGCCTGGCCGAATTCCAGCGCGATCGACAGGATCCAGTAGATCATCGAGGCGGTGATCAGCATCTCGATATGGCGGAACTCCGTCTGGCCCATCGTGCGGGCGAGATACATGATCTCCCAGACGCCGACGACCGACACCAGCGAGGAATCCTTCAGCATGGCGATGAACTGGTTGCCGGTCGGCGGGATGATGACGCGCATGGCCTGCGGCAGGATGACCAGCGCCATGGTCTGGCCGGGGCTCAGGCCGAGCGCCGTGGCGCCTTCGCTTTGGCCGCGCGGGATGCTTTCGATGCCGGCGCGGAAGATCTCGGTCATGTAGGCGCCATAACACAGCGACAACGCAACGATGCCGGCCGGCACCGCGCCGATCACATAGCCGACCTGCGGCAGGCCGAGATAGATGATGTAGATCTGCATCAGCAACGGCAGGCCGCGAAACAGCGACGTGTAGAAGGTCGCCAGCCCGTAGACGATGCCGTTGCCGGTCAGTTTGGCGATGGCCCCGATAAGCGCGATGGTCGTTGCGATGAGAATCGAGATCGCCGAAATGTAAAGCGTCGTGGTGACGCCCTGGGTGATCAGGAAGCCGACCTTCCTGGCAATGAAGGCAAAGGAGAGGTCGAAGGAATAGAAGAACAGCATCAGCAGCGCGAACAGCTCGATCCAGACGCCGGCGATCTGCTGGCGTCGGGGCAGGAGCAGCAGCAGCTTGCAATTCACCAGAACCAGGAGCGCGATCAACACGGCCGAGAGGGCGCGCGACAAGGCTGGATTGGCCTGCAACCAGTCGGATGCAAGCGGCATCACCGAGCCGATCCAGCTCGACTTGATGCCCATGGCGTAGAGGGCCGCGGCCAGCAGCGCGGGAAAAAGTGCGGCCGCCGCGTGGCGGGCAAGCCCTGGATGGGAGAGCATCAGCCTGCCGATCATGCCGTCACCTTGTCCTTGGTGGTGGCGCGGCGTTCCCGCCACCAGTCCTGCGCCTGCAGTTTCCAGTAGGTGAGCTGCGCGGCGGCAAGGCCACCGGCGCCGCCGGCCCAGCTCAGTCCGAATGGCGCGAACTGCCGATACCGGTCCGAAGCGCCCAGAATGCCCTCGGCGACAATTTTTCCGGCAATCGCCGTGGTGTTGAGGCCATGGCCACCAAAAGCGGTGCAGTACCAGACGCCTGATTGCATCTCCCCGATCTGGGGCATCAGATGCCGGGCATAGGACATCAGCCCCGACCAGGCCAATTCGGTCTTGAGGCCGGCGAGCTGCGGGTAGGTGCCGACCATTTCGCGGCGCAATTCGCGCGCCAGCGCGTCGGCGGAAGCGGCACGCGTGGTGATGCGTCCGCCCCACAAAAGGCGATTGCCGCTCTCGACCAGACGATAATAGTCGCCGGCCCGCCTGTTGTCGCCGACGGCATCGGTCGTGGCGACGGCTTGCGCAATGAGGCGGGGAGCCGCCTCGGAAACCATCACATAGGTCGCGATGGGCAGAAAGGCGCGGTAGAGCTGGCCGAACACCGGGCCGGTATAGCCGCCGGTCGCGAGCACGATCTGGGGCGCCCGAAGCGTGCCCTGGCTCGTGCGCAGCATCTTTTGCGGTCCCGACAGGTCGCATTGCACGACCTCGGAACTCTCATGGATCTTGCCGCCCAGCCGCTCGATCTCGTCGGCCAGGCAACGCAGATAGTTGAGCGGATGGATGTGAAAGGCGTTCGGGTCGCGCAGGCCCTGGTGGTAGCGAGCCGACTTCAGCACCGCGCGCACATCTTCGCCGCGCAGATATTGAAGCTCGTAACCGTGGTCGCGTGCCATCTGGTCGGCATAGGCCTTCAGCGCATCGCCGCCGTCGTAGCGCAAGACGCTGAGCAGGCCGGCACGCGGCTGGGCGGCCGATATTCCGAGCGCTTCGATGGTGTCGCGCACGAAGTCCATGCCTTCGATCGACAGCCGGTGCAGGTCGCGCGCTGCCTCCCCGCCGACACGTGCGGCGATAGTGTCGCCGCCGGTGGCGAAGCCGGGTGTGACGAAGCCGCCATTGCGTCCCGAAGCGCCGAAACCAACGACCTGGGCTTCCAGCACGACGACGTGCAGTCCGGCGCGCGCCAGCTGCAGCGCTGTCGTCAGCCCGGCCAATCCGGCGCCGACGACGGCCACGTCACATCGCGTCTCGCCTTTGAGCGGGGGCCGCGTCTTCCGGTCGGTCAGGGTGCGGGCGTAATAGGTGTCCGGATAGGCCATCGACGACTTTGCGGTGAGGGGCATTCATGAGGTGGGGTGACGCCCGCCGGCTGCCGAGGAGGCAGCCGGCGGAATGACATTACTTGGCGCTGTAGTCCTTGCCGTACCACTTCGTGGTCAGCGCGGCGAGCGTGCCGTCCGTCTTCATTTCGGTGATGATGCCCCCGACCTTCGCGGTCCACTCGGGATCCTTCTTCTCGGCGATGACGACGAGCGGCTCGCGGAAGGCGTACTCGCCTTCCAGGATCTTTACGGGATAGCCGTTCTTGATGGCATTCTGCGCCGTCTGTTCCGGCGCGATCACGGCATTCAGGCGCACGCCGTCGCCAAGCCGCAGGTCATCGAAGGGAAGCATGGAATCCGCGTAGGTGCGGATCTCGCCCGGCTCGAGCTTGTATTCGATGGGAGCCAGGCCAGGCGCGTCGATTTCGAGCTTGCGGCGGATGAAATCCTCCGAGGTGGTGGCAGTCTCGACGCCGATGATCTTGCCGTTGAGATCGGCGACCGACTTAGCGCCGCTGTCCTTGTGCAGGACATAGACGTAGGGGCTGTAATAATAGATGCCGGCAAAGTCGATCACCTTGGAGCGGGCTTTTGTCGGCGTGACCGATCCGACGCCAAGGTCGTAGCGTCCCTGCCAGCGCCCGCCGGTCAGCGTCGCCCAGTCGGGCGTTTCGAACGAGACCTCGACGCCAAGCCGCTTGCCGATCTCGCGCGAGACATCGATGTCGAAACCGGCGAGTTCGTTGCTGTCGTTGAGAAAGCTCTGTGGAGGCCAGGCCGCGTTGGTGGCGATGACCATCGCCTTTTTCGACGTGACGCGGTCCAGGGTTTCACCGGCCATGGCTGCCGTCGTGATGGCGAATGTCGCGGCGGCAAGAACGGCCAAATTGAGCAGTTTTTTCAAAGTTATCCCTCCCTTGTGGTTGAACTGATAGGTTGAGTGGCCGACGTCGAACCTCAGCGCTTCAGCTGCAGGTGCAACCGGATCGGTTTCGGACTTTGCCCATCACAGCCGAAGCTGATTCCTCCTGACGGACCGGCGTTCGTGACTCCAGACAGTCAGGTCGCAAAAAGAAGGGTTCCACCCGGCGAAATGCGGGATATTGGCGATCGCGCAGTCATTGCGTCCCTTGGGATGACAAAGTGCCGGATAGTTGGCCTTGTTCCGTTCGCCGCTGCCAGTATTGCGGATTGTCGCGAGGGCTGTTCAGCCGATAGGATCGCGCGGTGGTTACTAAGCGGATCGAGCGAGAGGTTTTGTTTGTGGAATTGACCGAGAAGGATCGTCAGTTGCTCGCGCTGATGCAGAAGAACGCGCGTGAGCCGGTCGCGTCACTGGCACGGCAGCTCGGCGTGTCGCGGACAGCGCTGCAGGAGCGGATCCAGAAGCTGGAGGCCGGCGGCATCATCGAAGGCTATACCGTGCGGCTGGCCAAGACGGTGGCCCAGAACGCCGTCCACTGTTTCACCCTCGCCTCCCTGAACAACAAGAGTTATCCGGACGTCTCCAGAAGGATCAAGGCGATGCCCTCGATCCAGGCGGTCTATGCCATAACCGGTGAATGGGATCTGATCATCCACCTTGCCGCCGAGACGCTCGAGAAGCTGAACCGGGAGGTGAATGCCCTGAATGAAATCAGCGGCGTCGTCAAAACCGCTTCCCACGTGGTGATGGAGACGAAGTTCAACCGGACCATCTACGCTCTGTAGGAATGGCGGAATGTCCCGGCGGCCGGCCGTTCCACTGGAACTTGTCGATCTGGTAGCCGGTGCGCATCACTGTTTGCGGGTCGAAAGGCACATGGTGGTGTCCTCGACCCCTGCAAACGTGGGCAGGGGACGCGACTAGTTCGGCTGGACTCCGTAGACGGCCAGAAATGCCTCCACCGAGGCATCCGCGTGGCGTTCCAGTTCGGCCTTGGAGCGCCGGTTGCCTCCCGTGAACATGGCTTCATTCATGGGGATCCAAAGAAGCATTCCAAAAAGATGGCTGGCTGCCAGATAGGGATCACTTGTTTGTATCAGTCCTCGACTGGTGAGTTTTTGAAAGCAGGACGCCGTCGAGGCAAGCATGCGCTCAAACCCCTTTTCGTACCAAGCGCGGCCAAGCTGCGGCATTCGATCCGCGTTGGCGATGATCAAGCGCCGCAGCTTCAACAACTCTTCATCCATGAGAACCGCTATCAGGCGTCGGGCAAGCTGCTGCAGGCCGCCTTCCATGAATTTCGCCTCGGAAAGCAGCGTCGTCACTGACTCGATGATGTCATTGACCTGGGTAGCGGTTGACAGAACGACTTCGCCAAACAGCGTCTCCTTGTCGGTGAAATGCTTGTAGACGGTCTGCTTGGAGGCCCCCGCCTTGGTGGCGATTTCCTCCATGCTGGTCCCGTCATATCCCTTGCTGGTGAACGCCGCCGTGGCCGCCTGGATGATCTCACGATCCTTGCGAGCCGATCTGGTCTCACCGTCGATTTTCATGGCGCCCTCTTAACCAGTACTAGACGGTACCGTTCTCTTGTGGTAGCCCATGAAACGGTACTGGACTGACTAGTACCTGTCAACGAAGGCAAGGCTTAGACCGATGACCAAGATGATCTTCATAAATCTGCCGGTGCGGGATCTGCAGGCAGCGACCAATTTCTATCTCGCGATCGGGGGCACGCTCAATCCGCAGTTCTCGAACGACCAGGCCAGTTCGGTCATGTTTTCCGACGCGATCGGGGTGATGTTGCTGACGCACCAGCATTACGGCCAGTTCACAACCCGCCAGATCGGCGACGCCAGGCGTGACAGCCAGATGCTGATCGCACTCACCGCGAGCAGCAAGGACGAGGTCAATGCCACGATCGAGAAGGGCGTCGCGGCCGGCGGCCGCGCCGATCCCAACCCCGCTCAGGATCTCGGCTTCATGTTCAACCGCCACATCGAAGACCCTGACGGCAACGTCTGGGAGCTCCTGTGGATGAACCCCGCTGCCATGCAATAGCCCAGCGCGATCAAAGCGTCCAAAGCGCGTCGCGTTGAGACAGATTCATGCGACGCGCTTTATGTTTTAGACCGTCGCCGGGTCGAGCGCCGGCTGGCTCTTGCGGCGCGCGACGATCGCTTCGAAATCCGCCGTCTGGAAGGCATCGCGCAAGGCGTCGAAGGACGGCAACACGAAATAGGCGCGCTGGAACTTGTCGATCTCGTAGCCGGTGCGCATCACCGTTTCCAGGTCGAACGGTACATGGTGGGCGTCCTTGCTCTCGACAGCGAACTGCAACTCGGTGAACGACGACATCAGACCGGCGCCAAACGCCTTCAGCTTCTGGCCGTTCTCCTGCATCAGGCCATATTCGGCCGTGTACCAGTAGAGCCGGGTGATCATCTCGTCGCCGCCCAGCGCAATGATGTCGCCGGCCTTCTTGCCATACATCTGCATGAAATCGGCAAACACCGGCTGCGAGAGAACCGGCACATGGCCGAAGAAGTCATGGAACATGTCCGGCTCGACGACGTAGTCGAGTTCCTGCTTGGTCCGCAGCCAGTTGGTGACCGGGAAGCGGCGGTTGGCGAGGTGGTCGAAGAACGGTGCGGCCGGGATGAGGCCCGGCACGGCGACGATTTCCCAGCCGGTCAGCTTGCGCAGTTTGGTGCTGACGTCCTCGAAATCGGGGATGCAGTCGAGCAGGCCGAGCTTCTCGACGCCGTCGAGATAGGAGTGATGGGCGAGCTTTTGCGTCAGCTTGGTCTGGCGGTCGCACAGCGTGCGCCACACCGCCTGCTCCTCGGTCGAATAGTCATAAGCCTGCGCCACGGTGAAATCCGCGCGGCACACCGAATAGTCCCCGCGCAACCCTTGCGCCGCGCAGTCGCGGGCGTATTCGGCAACGCTCATCGTCGTCATGGGTTTTCTCCTCGCATCAATGGTTGACGTGCCGCAAGGCTAACCCGATCTGCCGAGGCAATTCGGTTTTGATGGTGGCTCCTCCGCCACATTCGAGATACTATTCACTCACAATTCACGTGGGAGGAGTGAAAATGCCTCAATTCGACGATTTCGAGATCAAGATGCTGGATGTCCTGCAACGCAACGGTCGCAAAGCCGTTTCCGAGCTGGCGCAGGAGGTCGGCCTCTCCACCACGCCCTGCGCGCGGCGCTTCGAGGCGCTGCAGGAAGCCGGCATCATCAAGGGCTTTGCCGCGGTGATCAGCCGCCGCGCCGTCGGCCTGATGGTCGAGGTATTCATCCAGGTTCGCCTCGTCAGCCACAGCGACGGCTCGCCCGAGAGCTTCATTGCCGCCGTTCAGCGCATGGATGAGGTGTCGTCGTGCTGGACGATGACCGGCGACCACGATTTCCTGCTGCATGTCATGGTGCCATCGGTCGACGAGCTCAACGCCTTCGTCATGCATCGGCTGATGCGGCTCGACGGCGTGCGCGACGTCCACACGCAACTGGTGCTGCAGAACATCAAGGGACCCGGCCACACGCCGCTCGCCCATCTCAGGCGGTGATGCGCATCCGCGTTTCTGCGGAAAAGCTGCAAGCAAACTGCTGAAACGGGCCAATAGGGCGGCACTATCGCCGGCCAGCATTGCGCGGACCAACTCCAGGAGGTCCGCCATGAAAATCGTCCTGATCAATCCGCCGCACACCGCCATCGGCAGCCGCGTGCCGGACGGTCACCTGCCGCCGCTTGGCCTGCTGGCGATCGGCGGCCCGCTGCTCGACGCCGGTCATCAGGTGCGGCTCGTCGATGCCGAGTTCGGGCCGATGCCGCTCGCCTCGGTTGTCGCGGAAGCCCTGAAGGACTGTCCCAACTTCGTTCTGATCGGCCATTCCGGCTCGACCTCAGCACATCCGACCGCCTTGTTGATCGCCGGGATGGTCAAGGCGCGCGCGCCGGCGACGATCATCCTCTATGGCGGCGTCTTCCCCACCTATCACTGGCGCGACATCCTGGCGTCAACCGACGCCTTCGACTTCATCGTGCGCGGCGAGGGCGAGGCGACCGTGGTGGCGCTGGTCGAGGCGCTGGAGATGCGCCAGCCGCCGGCAAGCGTTGCCGGCATCGCCTGCCGCGACGATCTTGACCGTCCCTTCGCTACGCAAGCGGCGATGACCATCGCCGACCTCGACGCCTACCGCGTCGGCTGGGAGCTGATCGACCACCGCAGATACAGCTACTGGGGAGGCAAGCGTGCGGTGGTCATGCAGTTTTCGCGCGGCTGCCCGCATCTGTGCAATTATTGCGGCCAGCGCGGCTTCTGGACCCGCTGGCGGCATCGCGACCCAGTCAAGTTCGCCAAGGAGATCGCCTGGCTGCACCGCGAGCATGGCGTCGAACTGATCAACCTGGCGGATGAAAATCCGACAGTTTCTAAAAAGGCCTGGCGCGCCTTTCTCGAAGCTTTGATTGCCGAGAACGTGGCGGTGCTGATCGTCGGCTCGACCCGCGCCGACGATATCGTGCGCGATGCCGATATGCTGCACCTCTACCGCCAGGCCGGTGTCATCCGCTGGCTGCTCGGCATGGAAAACACCGACGAGCAGACGCTGCAATTGATCCACAAGGGCGGCAGTACCTCGTCCGATCGTGAAGCGATACGGCTGCTGCGGAAGCACGGCATCCTGTCCATGGCAACCTGGGTCGCCGGCTTCGAGGATGAGGGATTTCGCGATCTGTGGCGCGGCTTTCGCCAGCTCCTCGCCTATGACCCCGACCAGATCCAGGCGCTCTATGTGACGCCGCATCGCTGGACGCCGTTTTTCCGCATCGCGCGGGATCGCAAGGTGATCCAGACGGATGCCCGCCTGTGGGATTACAAGCACCAGGTGCTGCACATGACCCGGCTGAAGCCGTGGATGCTGTTCTTCTCGGTCAAGCTGATTGAGCTCGCCGTGCAGTCGAGGCCGAAGGCGCTGGCGCGCATCCTGTTCCACCCCGATCCCGAGCAGCGGCATTCGATGCGCTGGTACACGCAGATGGGTCGCCGCGTCTGGTTCCGCGAGGTCTGGGGTTTTCTGGTGACCGACCGCCGGGTGAAAGGCGGCCCGACGCTCGCGGAATTCTGGGGCGCACCGCAGGACACTGAGGAGGAATCGATGGTTGTCCGGCGGCCGGTTACAAAGCCGGAGCTTCCTGCGGCCGTAAATCGCGGCCTGCCAGGCAGAAGGTTAGCCGGCTGACAACAAGCATTATGGCACGATCAGCGTGCCGGCGCCGTGTTCGGTGAACAGTTCGAGCAGCACCGAATGCGGCGTCTTGCCGTTGAGGATGACGACGCCTTCGACGCCACGCTCGATCGCCTCGATGCAGGTCTCGACCTTGGGGATCATGCCGCCGGAAACCGTGCCGTCCTTGATCAGCGCCTTGGCCTCGGCGACCGTCAACTCGTCGATCAGCTTCTTGTCCTTGTCTAGCACGCCCGGCACGTCGGTGAGGAACAGCAGGCGCGAGGCCTTGCATGCGCCGGCGATGGCGCCGGCGAAAGTGTCGGCGTTGATGTTGTAGGTATGGCCATCGCGGCCGGGCGCGACCGGCGCCAGCACGGGGATCATTTCGGAGCGCGCCAGAAGGTCGAGCAACGTGCGGTCGACCTCGACCGGCTCGCCGACGAAGCCGAGATCGAGCACGCGCTCGATGTTGGAATCGGGGTCGATCATCGTCTTGCGCGCCTTTTCGGCGAACACCATGTTGCCGTCCTTGCCGCACAGGCCGATCGCCCATTCGCCCTCGGCGTTGATCAGCGCGACGATCTCCTTGTTGATCGACCCGGCCAGCACCATCTCGACGATCTCGACCGTCTTCTGGTCGGTGACGCGCAGGCCGCCCTCGAACTTGGATTCGATGCCCATCTTGGCCAGCATGGCCCCGATCTGCGGTCCGCCGCCATGGACGACGATTGGGTTGACGCCGGACTGCTTGAGCAGCGCGATGTCGCGGGCGAAGGCCTTGCCGAGTTCGAGATCGCCCATGGCATGGCCGCCATACTTCACCACGACCGTCTTGTGCTCGTAGCGCTGCATGTAGGGCAGCGCGCGCGACAAGAGGGCGGCCTGCATTTCGGCGGTGGCGGCGACGTCCGACATCGGCGTGGTTCCCTGGTATTTGGTTTTATGCATGTCGTTGTCCCAAACCGCTGGGCACTTTTGGGCGACATGCATCAGGTAAGGACGGCGGCGTCTTAGCGGGAATTGACGCGAGCCGCAAATGGCTTTGCTGTCATAGTCGGTTCACGGTGTCGTCATTGTGACGGCACCATCAGCGGCGCCCGCCGCGTCAGCCAGCCCGAGATTTTCTCCATCTGCGCGGCGAGCGACAAAAGTGTTTCCTCGTCGCCCGGCCGGCCGGCGGCCTGGATGCCGAGCGGCAGGCCGGCGTCCGTGACATGGACGGGGAGCGCGATCGACGGCTGGCCGCTGACATTGTGGATCGCCGGCCAATGCGTGAACCAAAGGCTCTTGTCCATCAACTGGCCGAACAGCGGCTTGATCCTGAGCAGCGCGGTGAGGTGCAGCTTGTCGAGCAGGTTTTCGATCAGTTCATCGGCGCCTTTCGGATCCATGGCGCCGCAGGCGAGCGGCGGGTGCGCGATAACAGGCATCAGAACCGCGTCATAGCGCGCGGTCTCCGTGATCAGTTGCCTCGAGGTGGCATGCAGGCGCTGCAGGCCGGCATAGGTTTCGCCGGCCGAGATCATCTCGCCCAACCGGCCAAGCACGCGCGTGGCGCGCTCGATGTCGCCCGTCACCGAGCGGCCGACGCGCAGCGCTTCACCCCGCAACGAGCCGGCGACGGCGGAGGCGACCGTTGTGCAGAAATCGGCGAAGAAATCGCGGCCGATAAAAGGCAGATCGATGTCCTCGACCGAATGGCCGCCCTCGCGGGCGAGTGCCACGGCAATGTCGAGCGCCTTCAGCGTCTCGGCCGAAATCGGCAGGCCCAGCGGCGACTTGCGGTACACCGCCAGCGTGAGCTTGCCGGGATCCCGCGCGGCAGCGGCGGCGAACGAGCTTTTTGGCGGGCGCGCGGCATAAGGCGCGAGCGTATCCGCACCATGGGTGAGGTCGAGCAGCAGCGCGCAGTCGCGCACCGAGCGGGTGACGGCGTGATCGACGACCATGCCGTACCAGCTTTCGCTCACCAGTGGGGACAACGGGACACGGCCGCGCGAGGTCTTGAGGCCGACAAGGCCGCTGCAGGCCGAAGGCACGCGGATCGAGCCGCCGCCATCCGACGCATGCGCCACCGGCACGACGCCGGCGGCGACCAGGGCTGCCGAACCGCCCGACGAGCCGCCGGTGGTGTGGCCGGTATTCCAGGGATTGCGGGTGACGCCAAAGGCCTTGGATTCCGTCATCAGCCGCAGCCCGTGCTCGGGTGACGTCGAGGTGACGATCGGAATCAGCCCGGCGGCGAGATAGCGTTCGGTCATCACCGAGTTGAAATCGGGCACCCAGGCCGGAATGCGGCTGCCGCCATGCGAGGGCACGCCCTTGATGGCGATGCCGAGATCCTTGATGGCGAAGGGGACCCCAGCCAGCGGCAGCGAACGGTCGATGCTCTTTGCCCGGGTCCGTGCCGCCTCGTAGAGCGGCTCGGCCGTGGCATTGATTTCGGGGCGGGTGGCCTCGGCACGGGCGATCGCCGCTTCGGTCAACTCGATCGCCGATAGTTCGCCCCTGCGCACCAGACCGGCAAGGCCGGTTGCGTCTTCTTCCCAAAGGATTCGTTCGACCGACATGTGCGCGCCCCCATTGCTGCCAAGCTAGTCAGCGGCAATTCCCTTGGCAATCCAGGCTGATAGTGTCTCAGTTTGGAGTTTGGCGGCGACTTTTAAACGGCTATCTCCCGGCGTTGGAAGGGGGCGCAATCGCCCCCGGAACAATGTCGGTGTTTTGGGCAACCTTTATCCGCCAGCCCGACTGTTCTTCCTTCAAAACCAGAAGCAGAATGCCTTCTCGTTTTCCGGCGGATGAGCCGTCCGGAGCGGATGCGCCGGTCAGGATCCATGAATAGTGCACCGATGCAATGCCGGAAGACAATTCAACAACTGACGAGACAACACCCTTCAATCGGCTGTCACGAAACATGGTTTCATGAGTTGCGCGGTGCGCCCTTTCGATCTCGGTGCGGTTCTTCCACCACATGCCCACGACATTGACGAAATTGGCGTCGTCGGCGAACAACGCCGCGAAGTCGTTCATATCGTGTCTATTCCAGGCATCGGCAAAGGCAGTGGCGACATCCTCAGGTTTGGCGAGCACCAATCCCATGACAAATCTCCCTTGCTTCGGCTGAAGCGTAGCATGTCGGGGGAAGCGCCTCAAACGCGATTGCCAGCTTTTGACTTCAAACCGGGACACTGTCTCGGGGCAGGTGTGCGGACGCCGAACTTTAGGTGCACAGCATATTTCCGGCGTTGCAAATACAGCCCAATTGCCTAATTTGGCGCGCATGACGCCGCAGGACATTACCAAGCTGATCGTCCGGACTTCGATGAAAGATCGGGCAGCGTTCGATCTGCTTTACCGGCACACCAGTGCGAAACTTTTCGGCGTATGCCTTCGTGTATTGAACGACCGGGGAGATGCTGAAGAAGCGCTGCAGGAAGTCTTCGTCAAGATATGGACGAAGGCGGATCGCTTTGCTGTCTCCGATCTGAGCCCGATCTCCTGGCTGGTGGCAATCGCGCGCAATCATGCGATCGATCGCATCCGAGCGCGGCGCAAGCCTGCCGCCGATATCGATGCCGCGCTCGACGTGGCCGATCCGGCGCCGGGACCTGAAGCGATGGTGGTGGCGGGCGACGAGACCGAGCGGATCCATCATTGTCTCGATGAGTTGGAGAAAGACCGGGCGGCGGCCGTCCGGGGCGCTTATCTCAAGGGCGAAAGCTATGCCGAACTGGCGGAACGCCACGGCGTGCCGTTGAACACGATGCGCACCTGGCTGCGCCGCAGCCTGATGAAGCTCAGGGAATGTCTGGAAAGATGACGCTGGCAGAGGACAACGGACCGGAACGTGGAGGCGACGAGCTGTTCGCCGCCGAATACGTTCTTGGCGTGCTGCCGGTCGAAGAGCGGCAGATAGCCTCCAGGCGCATCGACGCCGAGACCGATTTCGCGCGGCTGGTCGACGGCTGGGAAGTTCGCCTGTCGCCGCTGGGCGCGGCCTATCTTGAAATCGAGCCCCCGGCTTCGGTGAAGCCGGCGATCGACCGCCGGTTGTTTTCATCCGCCGCCACCACGCCTGCCGAGCCGCGCGCAAGCCTGTGGTCCAGCCTCGCCTTCTGGCGCGGCCTTGCGGTGGCGGCTGTTGCCGCGCTGGCGCTCTACGTCGCCGTTCCTTATGTCAACCGGCCGGTTGAACAGCCGCAGGCGCGACTCGTCGCTTCGCTGGCCGCCGACGGCAGTGACGTCAAGTATCTCGCCGTCTATGATTCCGAACGGCGTGAAGTCAGCCTTTCGCATGTTTCCGGCGCGCTCGCCGCCGGCAAGGACTTCGAACTCTGGATGATCGAGGGCAAGAACGCGCCGGTCTCGATGGGCGTCATCCCGGCCGGTGCGACGGCGCATATTGGCGTCTCGCCCACCACGCAGCGGAAACTCGCGCAGGGCGCCGTGCTGGCCGTCAGCCTCGAACCCACCGGCGGTTCGCCGACCGGGCAGCCCACCGGGCCGGTGGTTGCCGCGGGCGATTTGAAGGGCATCTGATCGAGCCTTCGCACCGGCGGCGCCTGGATAGAACAGGCTCAGTCTATCTCGGTTCCATATGTCTAAATGGGCCGGTAGCCGGCGAATTGCCAAGGCAGAAAATACATCCACAGTGAAAATAAATCAAAAATCCGCGAAATATTCTGAAACTCACGCATCTGTGTTCCGTATCTCCTTGCGTCCCCAAAAATGGGAAGAGAAACCCAAGGAGTTTTGATACAATGCGTAGATTCGCCACCCTTTTGCTCGCCGGTACGATCGCTGTTTCCGCGCTTGCCACGGCTGCTTATGCTGAAAACCCGATGGTCGGCGGCGCCGCCATGTTGGCCAACAAGACCATCGTCGACAATGCCGTCAATTCGAAGGATCACACGACGCTGGTCGCCGCCGTCAAGGCGGCCGGTCTTGTCGAGACCCTGCAGGGCGCCGGCCCGTTCACCGTCTTCGCGCCGACCAATGAAGCCTTCGCCGCGCTGCCTGCCGGCACGGTCGAGACGCTGCTCAAGCCCGAGAACAAGGACAAGCTCGTCAAGATTCTGACTTGCCATGTGATTGGCGCCAAGGCGATGGCGGCGGATGTGGTGTCCATGGCCAAGGCCGATGGCGGCACGCACAAGGTCAAGACGGTCGGCGGCTGCGAGCTGTCGCTGAAGGCCGACGGTGGCAAGGTCACCGTCACCGACGAGAACGGCAATGTCGCCAATGTGACCATCGCCGATGTCGAACAGTCCAACGGCGTCATCCACGTCATCGACAAGGTTCTGCTCCCGAAGATGTGATCGGGCCGAAGATGTAACGAGGCGCTTGTCGCGGACGAACCTGCTGCAAGAGCTCTCCGTCGATCGCGCCGTCTCGCTCCCGTGATCCGCAATCGACACGCGTGCTCCGCGCCGCCCACGATCGAAAGTGGACGGCGCGGAGTGTCGTTTGGGGCAACCGTCACCGGCTTTTGACTTTCGGGCGGCGGCATAGTTTGGCAAAACAGACGACAGGAGGAACTGGTCATGAACCGTCGCGACTTTCTTTTGAGCGGTGCCGCCGCTATCGGCGTCATCGGAGCCGCGGCAGCAATGCTGCGCATGGGCAGCCCGCAGGCCGCGCAGGCCGCCGAAAAATTCGAGGTCGCCAAGACCGAGGACGAGTGGAAAGCCATCCTGTCGCCGGCCGCCTTCAACGTCCTGCGCAAGGAAGGCACCGAATATCCAGGCACCAGCCCGCTGCTCAACGAACACCGCAAGGGCATCTTCGCCTGCGCCGGCTGCGACCTGCCGGTCTATCCCTCGGAGACGAAATTCGATTCCGGCACCGGCTGGCCGAGTTTCTGGCAAGAGATCGCCAATGGCATCGGCAAGACCGAGGACCGGTCGCTGGGCATGACCCGCACCGAAGTGCATTGCCGCCGCTGCGGAGGCCATCTCGGCCATGTCTTCGATGACGGTCCGGCGCCGACCGGCCTGCGCCACTGCATCAATGGGGTGGCGCTGACCTTCAAGCCCGCCACCGCCTGAGGACCCAAAGACAATAAAAAAGCTCCGGGCTTTGCGGCCCGGAGTTTTTTGCGTGGGTCGGAGCTTTCGGGCGTGGACTGGAGGAGCTTCCCGAAAACCGCTGCCACGATTCCTTGCTTCAGTGCCCGCCGCCTCCGCCGCCACCGGGCGCGGCCGGCTTCCTGATCAGCATGGTGAAGAACCCCAGCGTCCCGAACAGCACCGTCAGCAGATAGAACACATCCATGAAGGACAGCAGCGCCGCCTGCTGGTGGACCATGCCCGACAGCTTGGAGATCGCGGCACTGGTGGGGTCGAGGCCGGTGGTCTGCTCGAAATTGAGCGTCATGTTCTGCAGCTTGGCCTGCGCGGCGGCACTGCCCCACTGCACATGCTCGGAGAGCCGGGCATAGTGGAAGGCATTGCGGTCGATCAGCACGGTGTTGATGAGGGCGAGGCCGACGGCGCCGCCGAGGTTGCGGGTCAGATTGAACAGTCCCGACGCATTCTTCAACCGGTCCGGCGGCAAGGTGCCGAGCGCGATGTTGTTGATAGGCACCATGCACAGCATCATCGAACAGCCGCGCAGGATCTGCGGGATGAGCAGCTCGTAAAAGTCCCAGTCGGCGGTCAGATGCGTCATCCACCAGGTGCCGGTGGCGAAGCCGAACAGGCCGATCATCATCATCAGCCGCAGGTCCATCTTGCTCGACAGGATGCCGGATATGGGCGCGGTGAGGAACATGGCCAGGCCGCTGACGAACAGCGCTTCGCCGATCATCATCGAATCGTAGCCGCGGATGCGTCCGAGGAAGACCGGATAGAGATAGGTCAGGCCATAGAGACCGATGCCGATGACGAAGGAAAACAGCGAGCCGAAGGCGAAGTTGATGTTGCTGAACGCCTTGAGGTCGACGATCGGCTCCTCGGCGGTGAAGACACGCCAGAAGAAGATCACCGCGCCGATGGTCATCACGATGGCGCAGATGAAGACGCCCTGGTCCTGCAGCCAGTCATTGTTCGGGCCTTCTTCAAGCACGTATTCCATACAGCCGAGGAAGGCCGCCATGCCGGCCAGGCCCCACCAGTCGAACTTCGAGAACAGCTTGAGATTGGGCTTGTCGAAATCGATCAGCGACCAGGCAGCGGTCGCCACCAGGATGCCCGGCACGACATTGACAAGGAACAGCCAGTGCCAGGAAAAAGCGTGGCTGATATAGCCGCCGACGGTCGGGCCGATGGTCGGCGCCAGTGTCGCCACCAGGCCGATCATCGGCGAGACGATGGCACGGCGCGAGGGCGGGAAGATGGTGAAGGCCGCGGCGAAAACGCTCGGGATCATGCCGCCGCCGATGAAGCCCTGCACGGCGCGGTAGACGATCATCTGGTCGATGTTGGTGGCGGTCGCGGCAAGGGCGCTCGCCGCGGTGAAGCCCGCCGCCGCGACGGTGAACAGCACGCGTGTCGACAGCATGCGGCTGAGGAAGCCCGACAGCGGGATCATGACCACCTCGGCGATCAGGTAGGCTGTCTGCACCCACGGGATCTCGTCGGAGCTGGCGCTGAGGCCGGCCTGGATCTCGGCCAGCGAGGCCGAAACGATCTGGATGTCGAGGATCGCCATGAACATGCCGAACACCATCGCCAGGAAAGCGATGACGCGGCGCGTCGAAATCGTGTCGGGGGCAGCCGGCATTGCCGGCGGCGATCCTGCGGTGATGGTTGCGGTTGCCATTTCCTGGCCCTCCTTGGGGCCTCGTTGAGGTAGGCCGGGCGGCTCGGTGCTTCAGTCAGCCACCAAGCCGCCCTCCGAAAAGCGATCAGTTACGGGTGGCGGCAGGCGCGGTACGGCTGTCGACGGCGACGACGACGCTCAGGCCCGCGCGCAGCTTGCCGGTCTTCAGCGCATCGGCCGGCACGTCGATGCGGACCGGGACGCGTTGCACCACCTTGGTGAAGTTGCCGGTGGCGTTTTCCGGCGGCAGCAGCGAGAACACCGCGCCCGAGGCCGGCGCCAGCGAGGAGACGGTTCCCTGGATGGGCTGGCCGTCGATGGCGTCGACCGAAATGTTGACCTTTTCGCCGGGCACGAGCCTGGCAAGCTGCGTCTCCTTGAAGTTGGCGACGATGTAAAGCTTGTCCATAGGCACGACCACGGCGAGCTTCTGGCCGGGGCTGACCAGATCGCCCTGTTCGACGGAGCGGTTGCCGACGACGCCGTCATAAGGCGCCTTGAGCACCGTGAAGGAGAGGTCGCGCGCGGCCTTGTCGCGGCCGAGCTGCAGGGATGCCAGCGTGCTGGCGGATTCCGCGCGCTGTGCCTCGAGCACACCGATATTGGCCTGCGCGGCGGCGATCTGTGCGTCGGCGCCGACGAGCGCGGCATTGGCCTGGTCGAGCGCGGTCTGGGCGTCGTCCAGCTGTGCCTGCGTGCCGACATGGGTCTTGACCAGTTGCGCGGCGCGCTGCTGGGCCCGGCCGGCATTGTCGGCTGCGGCCCGATCGGCGACCTTCTGCGCCTGTGCCTGCTGAAGCGAGGCTTGCGCGGCCTTGGTCTGCGCGTCGATGCGGTCGAGCGTCTTGGCCAGCGTGGCGATCTGCGCCTCGGCCTGGGCGACGGCGATCTTGTAGTCGCCGGCGTCGATCGTCAGCAATGGATCGCCGGCCTTGACCTGCTGGTTCTCGCTGACGAGGACCTGGTCGACATAGCCGGAAATTTTTGGCGAGACGAACGCCATGTCAGCCTGGACATAGGCGTCGTCGGTGGAGATCATGAAGCGGCCCGTGGTCCAGTAGTCATAGCCATACCAGGCGCCGCCGCTCAGAAGGGCAAGGCCGATGATCGGCAGCAGGAAGGAGCGCACCGAGCGCTTTTTCTTGGCCGGCGCTTCCGCCGGCGGCGGTGCGACGACCGGCTGGAGGGGAACTTCCGGAGCTTCCGTCGCCGGCGCGACCTTGGCGTTGGGGAAAGGGCGGACTTCGGCAGATGTTGGCGCGGTCGAGGACATGACATCTCTCTAAAGTTACAATACTGAACCGTTCGGTTCGATCAGGCCGTTGACATAGCGCGTAAAGAGGACCATATCAAGGGGCAATCGAACCGGTTGGTTCGAATTATTTCGAGGTCCGACTTTTATGGTTGAGATTGTACGCAACAGCGAAACCGATCCGTGCGAAGACCTGCTGGATGGTCTGCGCCGCGGTCGCCCGGCCGCTGGACAGGACCCGGTCAAGCGCAGCCAGATCATCGACGGCGCCCGCCGCGTCTTCATCGAAAAGGGCTTCGAAGCCGCCTCGATGAATGACATCACCCGCGAGGCCGGTGTCTCGAAGGGCACCATCTACGTCTACTTCGCCAACAAGGAAGAGCTGTTCGAAGCGCTGATCGAGGAAGAGCGCGGCACCATCTTCAAGAACATGTACGACATGCTCGACCGCGCCGACGACTTGCGCCAGACGCTGGTGAAGTTCGGCAAGGTTCTGTCGATGAAGATCACCTCGGCCAGGGTCATCCAGGCGCAGCGTACGGTGATCGGCGCCTCCGACAGAATACCAGACATGGGCGCGCGCTTTTACGAACGCGGGCCCAAGCGCGGCCACGACAAGGTGGTGACGTTCCTCAACGCCGCCATCGAGCGCGGCTTGCTCGAGATCGACGATGTCGACCTCGCCGCCTATCAGTTCACCGAACTGTGCCTGGCCGGTCTTTTCCGGCAGTGCATCTTCGCCTATCGCACCAAGGCCCCGACCCAGGACGAGATCGACCACATCGTCAGGTCGGGCGTCAACATGTTCCTGAAAGCCTACGGCACCGAAAGGCTGGCAGAGGAAGAAAGCCACGAGATGATTGCAATCGAGGCGAAACCTTAGAAGCAATCCAGGAAATTGCGTGCAGGTTTCCGTCCGAATGCGAGAAAACAGGGAGATAGAGCTGCCCGTTCTGATGGCCGACCTATCCCAGCTTTTTACCCGCCATTGGCGGCGAGCACGATCGCGGCCTGCAATTCCTCCAAGCCTTCGCCTTTTTCCGATGACGTCGCCAGCACGAACGGGAACGCCGCGGGACGCTTCTTGATCTTGGCCAGCGTCTCCTCGATCAGCCGCGGCACGCCGGCGGCCTTGATCTTGTCGGTCTTGGTCAGCACGATCTGGTAGGACACCGCCGCCTTGTCGAGCAGCGACAGCACTTCGTCGTCCTTGGCCTTGATGCCGTGGCGGGCATCGATCAGCACATAGACCCGCTTCAGCGTGACCCGACCCTTGAGATAATCGAAGACCAGCTTGGTCCACTCGTCCACCTTCTCCTTGGGCGCGGTGGCATAGCCGTAGCCCGGCATGTCGACCAGCGCCATTGGCGGCAGGTCGGTGCCCTCGCCCGAAAATCCATCCGGCACGAAATAGTTGAGCTCCTGCGTGCGCCCTGGCGTATTGGAGGTGCGCGCCAGGCCCTTCTGGTTGACCAGCGCATTGATCAGCGACGACTTGCCGACATTGGAGCGGCCGGCGAAGGCGATCTCGGGCGGCCCTTCCGGCGGCAGGAACTTCATGGCCGGCACGCCGCGGATGAAGATCCACCCGCGCGTGAACAGGTCGGTGCTGATCGCGGTGCTGTTGGGAACGTTCAAGCTGCTGCCTCCAGAAGAGAAATATCGGCGCCTCTGATGAGGTCGAGGTTGCGGCCGATCTTGTCCACCGGCCAATCCCACCATGCCACCGCCAGCAGCCGCCGGATCGTCCTGTCGTCGAAACGCATCTTGACCACTTTCGCGGCGTTGCCGGCGACGATCGCATAGGGCGGCACATCGTGCGTCACCACCGATTTGGCGGCGACGATGGCGCCATGGCCGATTTCCACGCCGGGCAGGATCACAGCCTCCATGCCGATCCAGACATCGCTGCCGACCATTGTGTCGCCGCGCACTTCCTTCGACCACGTGGCTGGGTCAAAACCGTTTTCCCAGCCATGACCGAAGATGTTGAACGGATAGGTTGAAAAGCCGGACATCGCGTGGTTGGCGCCATTCATGATGAAGCGCGCGCCTTCGGCTATGGCGCAGAACTTGCCGATGATGAGCTTGTCGCCGATGAAGGGATAGTGATGCAGCACGCATTTTTCGGCGAACTTGTCCGGCCCGTCGGGGTCGTCATAATAGGTGAAGTCGCCGATCTCGATATTCGGCACTGTCACCAGAGGCTTCAGGAAGCCGACGCGTGTGTGCATCGGGATCGGGTGCTTGATGCCGGGGTTGGGTCCGTCCATGTCGAAGTCCGTCCAGGAATTGATAGCCACGCCGATCCGCAATCCGCGCGCCTGGTCAAAATAACGTGATCCGCCCTATAGCACCAATCGGCTGACGAGCGAGCCTTCCTTGCTCGCCATGCTCATTTGTCGCCGCGGCAGATCACGATCGGATTGGACAGCGCGCTGTCGAACCCACTGCCCTGATACACCTGCACGTTCGACGCTCCGGGCGGCAGCATGAAGCTGCCTTCGACGACTTTTTGATCGCCCGCCATCGTGTGTAGATCCCAGCTAAACGTGCAGAACTGCGGCGGCGCCTTGGATTCGACGTGGCTGCAATTGAGCTGTGCGCCGCCCAGCATGGCGGCGCCGCCACAACTGACCGCATCCTTGGCAGCCGCAGCGCCGGGGCACCCAACGAGAGCCGTGACGGCCGCGATCCCAATCCAATTCATCGCCAAAATCCTTGCCGGCAAATCCACATCGCCAGGCGGCCTTCGCGGTGCCGTGGCCCATGCGTTTTTTCCTGCCCGACGCTTAATCGGTCTTGCGCGGGGCGTCCAGCAGGATTATGTGCATGATGATAATAAGCATGCTCACGAAAAGTTGCCTGTCGACCCCGATCTCCCGCCATGCCATCTTCCCCCAATATCAGCTTCGTGCTGCACGACGTTGCGCGCCTGCTTCGCAAGCGGTTCGAGCAGCGGTCGCGCGCTTCGGGGCTGACCCGCGCCCAGTGGCAGGTGCTGGCGTACCTTTCGCTGCATGAAGGCATCCACCAGAACAAGCTCGCCGACCTTATCGAGATCGTGCCGATCACGCTCGCCCGGCTGCTCGACAAGATGGAGGCGCGCGGCCTCATCGAGCGCCGGCCCGATCCCGCCGACCGGAGGGCGTGGCTGCTTTACCTGAAGCCGCAGGCCCGTCCGCTGCTCGAGATCATGCGCGGCAACGGCCAGAAAAGTCGAGACGAGGCCTTAGCCGGCCTTTCGCCTGAGACACAGCAGCGTCTGCTGCAAACCCTAAGCTTGATCAAATCCAATCTGCTCGCGGCTTGCACCCAGCCGGCCGTCGACCGGGAGAAAATACATGGCTGAATCAACATATCCCAAAAAGCCCGCTGGAGACGAGACGCCATCGGGTCGAAGCGACCAGATCATCCAGCTCGACAATGAGCGGGAGCAGCGGCGGGCCAACGTCGTCATCGACAATGACGAGCTGGAAACGCCGGCCGCCCTGGAGCCTGCGGCACTCGAGGCTCCGGCCAAGGAGCCGCAGCCACGGCAGGCCCCCGCCGCCGTCGCCCCTCCTGTTCCGGCCAAACCGAAGCGCAGCCTGACACGGCCGGTCCTTTTTGCCCTGCTTCCGGTCGCGCTCGTCGTCGGTGGCTATTACTATGTCACCGGCGGCCAGCTGATGACGACCGACAATGCCTATATCCAGGCCCAGTCGCTCGGCGTCTCCACCGACGTCTCCGGCACGGTGCAGGAGATCGACGTGCATGAGAACCAGGCCGTGAAGAAGGGCGACGTGCTGTTTCGCCTGCGTCCGGCCTCCTTCGAGACCGCTCTCGCCGCCGCCCAGGCCCAGCTCGGCACCGTGCGCAACCAGGTGCTGACCCTGGAGGCGAGCTACCAGCAGTCGCTGTCGCAGATCGAGCAGGCGCAAGCCGACATCCCCTATTATGAGGCCGCCTTCCAGCGGCAGCAGGATCTGCTCAAGACCTCCACCGCCTCGAAGGCGTCTTTCGACAGCGCCCAGCACGACCTCGTCGCCGCGCGCCAGAAAGTGTCCGTCGCCAAGGCGCAGGCGCAGGCCACGCTGGCCCAGCTCGGGGGCGACGCCAACCAGCCGGTGGAGAAGAACCCCTTCTACCTGCAGGCCAAGTCGGGCGTCGACGATGCGCAGCGCAACCTCGGCGATTCCGTGGTCAAGGCGCCGTTCGACGGCATCGTCACCAATGTCGACGCGCTGCAGGTCGGCAAGTACCTGCCGGCTTCGCAGCCGGCGTTCAGCCTGGTCTCGTCGACCGACCTGTGGATCGCGGCCGAGCCGAAGGAAACCGAGCTGACCTATGTCAGGCCGGGACAGACGGCGACGATCAGCGTCGACACCTATCCGGGCGCCGTGTGGCACGGCACCGTTGCCTCGATCAGCCCCGCCTCCTCGTCGAGCTTCTCGCTGCTGCCGGCGCAGAACACCACCGGCAACTGGGTCAAGGTCGTGCAGCGCATCCCGATGCGCGTGACGATCGATGGTATCGACGGCAAGCCGCCGCTGCGCGGCGGCATGAGCGCGGTGGTCGACGTCGAGACGGGCCATGCACGCGGCCTGCCCGACTTCGTCACCAATCTCGTCGGCCTGTTCGGACAAAAGTCATGACCAGCGCGTCCGCGACAGCTGCCACGCCGGTGGTCGCCAATCGCGGCGCCATCACTGCCTGCGTGATCCTGGCCGTCATCATGCAGGCGCTGGACACCACCATCGCCAATGTCGCGCTGCCTTACATCCAGGGCAGCGTCTCGGCCAGCGCCGACCAGATCAACTGGGTTCTGACCTCCTACATCGTGGCGGCGGCGGTGATGACGCCGCCTTCGGGCTACCTCGCCAACCGCTTCGGCCGCAAGCGCATCCTCCTGACCTCGATCACCGGCTTCGTCGTTGCCTCGGTGCTGTGCGGCTTCGCGCAATCGCTGCCGCAAATCGTCGGCTTTCGCCTGCTGCAGGGCCTGTTCGGCGCGGCCCTGGTGCCGCTCTCGCAGAGCATCCTGCTCGATATCTACAGTGTGGAAGAGCGCGGCTCCGCCATGGCGCTGTTCGGCATTTCGGTGATGGTCGGGCCGGTGCTGGGACCGGTCATCGGCGGCTGGCTGACCGAAAATGTCAGCTGGCGCTGGGTGTTCTACATTAACGTGCCGATCGGCGCGCTGGCCTTCGCCGGCGTGTCGCTGTACGTCCTGGAAACCAAGCTGGACTTCAGGGCGAGGCTGGATTGGCTGGGTTTCGGCATGCTCAGCATCACCATCGCTGCCTTGCAGATGTTTCTCGATCGCGGCGAGCAGCTCAACTGGTTCTCGTCATCCGAGATCATCGTCGAGGCGGTGATCTGCGCATCGGCCTTCTACATCTTCCTCGTCCACACCTTCACCGGCCGCAACACCTTCGTCAATCCGAGGCTGTTCCTGGACCGGAATTTCGCCGTCGGCATGATCTTCATCTTCATAATCGGCATCACCTACTTGGCCTCGCTGGCGCTGATGACGCCCTATCTGCAGACGCTGATGGGCTACCCCGTGGTGACGGCCGGCATCGTCATGGGGCCGCGCGGGCTTGGCACGATGGCCTGCATGTTCCTGGTCGGTCGGCTGATCGGCAAGGTCGACACGCGCTGGCTGCTGCTCATCGGCCTGCTGATCACCGCCTGGGCGATGTACGACATGACCGGCTGGACGCCCGACGTTTCGCAATGGACCATCATCTCCACCGGGTTCATCCAGGGGGCGGGGCTCGGCTTCCTGTTCGTGCCGCTGACCACCATAACCTTCGCCACGCTGGCGCCGGAGCGGCGCGCGGAAGGAACCGGCCTCTACAATCTGTCGCGCAACATCGGCTCCAGCGTCGGCATATCGGTGGTCACCGCGCTCCTGACGCAGAATGTGCAGATCAATCACGCCAGCATCGCCACCTATGTGACGCCCTTCAACCAGGCGTTCAACGATCCGGCGATCTTCCAGGCGATGAACCCCTACACCGCCGCCGGCCGCGCCGCGCTCGACGGCGTGGTGACGCTGCAGGCGACTGTTATCAGCTACATGAACGACTTCAAGCTGATGATGCTCCTGTCGCTGGCCGCCATCCCGCTGGTGCTCCTGCTGCGCAAACCGGGAACGCCGGCCAAGATCGACCACAGCGCTGTCATGGAATGAGACAGCTGGGAACGGTTGACGTTTGACGGCCGACCCCGACCATCCGCACAGTAGGCAAAAAGAAACCGGGGTCCTGTGAGGGACGACAGGACCCCGGCCTCGCCGATACGGCTTCCCAAGAAACATGGCACCTCGTCACGAGGCGGGGATGGCGGACCGAGAAAGCCCCAACGGTCTGCCAACGCCCCCTTTCGCCGGAAGCCGTTACTTCGGCAACAGCACCTTGTTGACGACGTGAATGACGCCGTTCGACTGGTTGACGTCGGCGATCGTCACCTTCGCCTCGCCGCCGGACTCGTCCATGATGTAGAGCTTGCCTTTCTTGATCTCGGCCGTGAGCGTGTCGCCCGAGACGGCCTTCATCTCGTATTTGCCGCCCATCGCCTTGGCCTTCTTCATCATCTCGGCGCCTGAAATCTTGCCAGCCACGACATGCGCGGTCAGCACCTTGGTGAGCTTGTCCTTGTTCTCGGGCTTGAGCAGCCTATCGACGGTGCCGGCCGGCAGTGCGGCGAAAGCCTCGTTGGTCGGGGCAAACACGGTGAACGGACCCGCGCTTTGCAACGTGTCGACCAGGCCGGCGGCCTTGACGGCGGCGACCAGCGTTGTGTGATCCTTCGACTTGACCGCGTTCTGCACGATGTTCTTGGTGGCGTACATCGGCGCGCCGCCGACATTCGGGTTCTTGGCGTAGGCTGGGGCGGCAATCGCCATGCCGGCGACAAGGGCTGATACGGCGATGGTCCTGAATGTGGGCAAGCGCATGTGGTCTTCCTCCGGGTGAGGGCTGATCGGAATTGATAGCCTTTGGAAACGCACAAGCAGTCACGCCGCGCGAGTGCTCGCAGTTTCGCCGATCACGGGAACGTGAATGGAGGCCTGCCCAAAGAAAATATCTGGACGAACCAGGCTTTTTCAACGGGCCGCGCGATTGAGGACAGGCCGACCGTCAGGCGCTGGAAGTGAGTCCCGGACATTCAGATGCCGAAGGGAAATGTATCCGGTACCTTGCCGATGCTGTCGGCCGGCTTGCTGAGCGGCGTGACCGCGGACGTTCGATCGAACCAGACGAAGGCGTCGAACTGGCGGGAGACGGACGAGTCCATGTAATGGCTGAGCCGTTCAGTCTCCGGCCTGTAGATGACGCCGATATAGCGTTCCGGCCTCGGCGCCGCCAGGTCGGCGCCGAGCTGGCCATGGCGCTCAAAATCCAGCAGGAACGACGGTTTGCCGCTCTCGTGACACAGCCGCTCGAAGCTGCCCGGCAGCGACGGATTTACGTCCTTTACCTCCATCTCACGGTCCCAATCCGAGGCACAGGCGACGGTACCGGTATCCGTCCCGAAGCCGATCAGCGCCGTCTGGGCACCGAAGCGCTCCCGGCAGAGCTGGCCGATGTTCAACTCGTCACGGACAGTGCCCATGTCGGTATGCCGCGCGTCCCCGATATGCGAGTTATGCGCCCACACCACGGCCTTCGACTTCGGCCCATGCGCTTCGAGAAGTTGATCGAGCGTTTCGAACATGTGCCGATCGCGGAGGTTCCAGGTCTCGGCGCCACCATAATACATCACGCGGTAGTAGCGCTCGGCCGATGCGACCAGACGTGCACTCTGCTTGGCGTCGAGGAGATCGCCGTCGCCCTCCATCATGGATCGCTCGAACAGATCCATGCACTGTCGCACAACGGCCTCTTCGCAGGTTCTGTAGCCCGGCCGCAGCGCCGCGCGTCCGTAGGTGCTGGGCTCGTTCTGCCAGGGCATCAGACAGCCATAGCGCTCGCGCGCGACGGCGGCCGCTTCGGGATCGACCTTGTCCAGATAGGCAAGCACCGTGGCGATCGAGCCGCTCATATTGTAGAGATCGAGCCCATAGAAACCTGCTTTCCGCGCATGACCGGGCACATCCCGGTTGTATTCACGCAGCCAGCCGATGAATTCAGACACCTCGGCGTTGCGCCACATCCAGGTCGGGAAGCGCTGGAAGAGCGGCTGCGCATCCGACCGCCGCTCCCCTCCGCGAACATACCGGTTGATCTGCGCCGCATCCGGCCAGTCCGCCTCGACGGCCACGATGGTGAAGCCGTGTCGCTGGAGGAGGCGTCGGGTGACAGCCGCACGGGCACGATAAAACTCCGAAGTGCCGTGGCTCGCCTCCCCGAGCAGGACGACGCGTCGGCTGCCGAACCGATCGAACATTGCGCCGAAGGCCGGATCGTCGATCTGCGGCAAATCTTCGGCCGCCCGCGCAATTTGCTGCGGCAATGGAGGAGCGCGCGCCTCGCGCACCGATGCGTTTTCGTCGTGCCAGCCATGCTCGCCGATCAGCGGCACGAACATGACACCACCGAGGTCCTCCTCCTCGAACTTGTTTGCAGCGATCCGCGTGACGCGAACGAGCCGCTGGGAGTAGAGGTCTTCACCGACCGGGATGATCAGCCTGCCGCCGATCTCCAACTGCTCCTGCAAGCCGAGGGGGATGGACGTTCCGGCGGCCGCGACGACGATGGCGTCAAAGGGTGCCTTTTCCTGCCAGCCTTTTGTGCCGTCGCCGACCCTGACCTCGATATTTCGATAACCGGCGGCATTGAGCCGCCGCTCCGCCTGCTGCGCGAGCGATCGATGCCGCTCTATAGTGAAGACGTGTTCAGCAAGTTCGGCCAGCACGGCCGCCGCGTAGCCCGAGCCGGTGCCGATTTCCAGCACGCGATCGGTCGCCTCGATCTCGGCCATCTCCGCCATTTTCGCCACGATGAAGGGTTGCGAGATCGTCTGTCCGCTGCCGATCGGCAGCGGGCTGTCCTCATAGGCGAATTCCTCGAAACCCTCGTCGACGAATTGCTCTCGCGCAACCCGGCGTACCGCATTCAGAACCCGCCTGTCATGCACTCCACGGCGCGCGATGTGCGCCTCCACCATCCGATGCCTGGCGTGCTCGAAATCCAGCATGAGAGCCTCCAATCAGGCGATTGATCGGATCGACGTGATGTCATCTGAAGAGCGAAGGCGTTTCGGTGGCATTCGCTCTCCCGGCTCCGGCAGACCATCCGGTCTTCCTCGGCAGCCCACGTCGATCGCGCAGGCTTATTGGTTGGTTCGCCCGGTCTGTCGGGGATTGACGCCGCCTTGCGGCGTGGTGTCGTTATCGACATCTCCCTTGAAAGTGTTCTCGCCGTCCAGTTCCTCGTCCTCGTCGAGAAGATTGCCTCCCTTGATCGTGCCCCTGGAGGCGCCGATTCCGGGATTCTGCTTCAAATCCTTGTTGGTGGGCTTGGCCGTCTTTGGGTGAATGTTGCTGCTCATCGGAATGCCTCTCTGCAAGTAGCATGTGATGAGGTCGATCTACTGCACTGCCTTGAATTTGGATGGGCGCGCCGACCTGATCCTCTCCACGCGGGAGCTTAGGAAGCCTTTTGCGCGAACTCTTGAACGCAGGATAAGTTCCATGCGGGACAATCCGAAAGCGGGTCGGCTGATTTGCCGGCTATGACCGAGACCAGGAAATGTCGGCTCGGTGCCTGTCCTTATCGCGTGCCGGACCACCGCATCGCACGCTGCATCGCTGAAACTAAAAGGCTGGGCCCTGTAGAACACAGGACCCAGCCGTCAAATCTGTTTGCTTGCCGAGACCGTCCAACTTTATGGCTCAGTCGCTGGGGCGGGCTCTCTTGCCAAAGAGGCGCCGGCTATTCCGCCGGTGACGGTTTCTTGCGGAACAGCGCCACCAGATTGTCCCACAACTCGATCTTGGCGCCCTGGCGCTTCATGATCACGCCCTGCTGCAGGATCGACAGCGTGTTGTTCCAGGCCCAGTAGATGACGAGACCCGCCGGGAATCCGGCCATCATGAAGGTGAAGATGACCGGCATCCAGGTGAAGATCGCAGCCTGCGTCGGGTCCGGCGGCGTCGGGTTCATGCGCATCTGCAGGAACATGGTGACGCCCATGATCAGCGGCCACACACCGATCATCAGCATATGCGGCAGCGTGACCGGAACCAGCCCGAACAGGTTGAAGATCGAGGTCGGATCGGGCGCGGCCAGATCCTGGATCCAGCCGAAGAACGGCGCATGCCGCATCTCGATGGTGATGTAGAGCACCTTGTAGAGGGAGAAGAAGACCGGGATCTGCAGCGCCACCGGCCAGCAGCCGGCGAGCGGATTGATCTTCTCGGTCTTGTACAGCTCCATCATCGCCTGCTGCTGCTTCATCTTGTCGTCCGCGTATTTCTCGCGGATCTCGAGCATCTTGGGCTGCACCTTCTTCATGTTCGCCATCGACGCGTAGGACTTGTTGGCGAGCGGGAAGAAAATGGCCTTCACGATGACGGTGGTGGCCAGGATCGCCAGGCCGAAATTGCCGAGGAACTTGTAGAGCGTGTCGATCAGCCAGAACATCGGCTTGGTGATGAAGTGGAACCAGCCCCAGTCGATCAAAAGGTCGAACCGCTTGATATGGCGGTCTTCGGCATAGGCGTTGATCTTGCCGACTTCCTTGGCGCCGGCGAAGATTTCGGTCTCGACGGTCGCCGACTGGCCGGCCTCGACATTGATCGGGTCGGTCAGGAAGTCGGACTGGTAACGGTGGCGGCCATCCTCGAAATACGCATAGCGCGGCTGGAACGGCTGCTTCTCGGTCGGCACCAGCGTGACGGCCCAATATTTGTCGGTGATGCCGAGCCAGCCGTCGGTAGACTTGCCAGGCTGGTACTGCTTGTCCTTCTCGACCGACGCGTATTTGTGCTCCTGCAGGCCTTCCGTGCCGGTGAAGCCGATCAGGCCTTCATGCAGCACATAGGTGCTGGCGACGGCCGGCTTGTCGTAGCGCGTGACACGGCCATAGTTGAACAGCGAAACCGCGCTCGAGCCGGAATTCTGCACCGTGTCCGACACGGTGAACATGTAGTTTGCGTCGACGGAGAAGGTGCGCTTGAAGGTCAGGCCCTTGTCATTGGTGTAGGTGAGCGTCACCGGCGTCGACGGGGTTAGCGTCGGATTGCCGTCCACGCTCCACACCGTCTCCGCACCCGGCACCGCGCCGGTCTTGTCGTTGCCGACAAAGCCGATCTCGGCGAAATAGCCGGTGGGCAGCGCCTGCGGGTTGAGCAGCTCGATCTCGGGCGAATTCTTGTCGACCGTCTCGGTGTAGTGCTTGAGCTTGAGGTCGTCGAGCCGCGCGCCGGTCAAATTGATCGAGCCCTCGAGGCTCGGCGTGTCGATCTTGACGCGCTTGGATGCCGCCAGCGCCTGATCGCGGCCGGCCACGGTGACCACGTCACCACCGGGCGCGTTGGGAATGGCGCCCGGGGTGGTCGCGCCTGGGGCCGGTGTCGATGCGCCCGGATTGGCCGCATCGGCCGCCTTCTTCTGTTCCTCGACGCGCTGCTGCTCGATCTTGGCGGCCTCGCGCTGCGCCTCGCTGCGCGGCAGCACGTAGAAGTACTGCCATACCGCCAGGATCAGCACCGACAGGGCGATGGTGATGAAGAAGTTCCGGTTGTTTTCCATCGAGAGCCCTTGGCCTATCGTGTTCCGCGAAGTCGGCGGGAGAGTTCGGCCTTCAACTGGCCGAAAGGGGCGCGCAGCGCATCATCGCGCCCGACGATGACATAATCATTGCCGGGCACCATGTCATCTGCGGCATGGACGCGGACGGCTTCTTTCAGCCGGCGCCTGACGCGGTTGCGCACAACGGCGTTGCCGACCTTCTTGGTGACGGTGTAGCCGACGCGCGGCACCCCGCCATCGCCGCGGTCGAGGACCTCGACGAGGAAAAACCGTCCGCGTCGCTTTTCACCACGACGGACGGCCAGGAATTCCGCGCGTTTCAGAAGCCGCTCGGGATTTTGCCCCACTGGCTTGCCGGTTGCGGGCAACGATCTCGTCTCGCTTAGGCGCTGAGCCGCTTGCGGCCGCGGTTGCGGCGAGCTGCGACGACGCCACGGCCACCCTTGGTGGCCATGCGGGCACGGAAGCCGTGCCGGCGTTTGCGGACGAGTTTGGACGGTTGGTAGGTACGCTTCATTTGTTTTAATACCGCGGGGTGCGGCCCTTCTTGATTCTGTCACTTTGTAACAGGAGCTTTGCCGGGCCGGTTTTGGCGCGATCGAAACCGCGCCGGGACGAATGGCCCGAGCGTGAGCGGGCTTATAGAAAGAAGGGTTTTGGAAGTCAATCCGGCGTCGGCGCCCTAAAGACGCACCTGTTTTGGAGCATCTATTTTTCCGACCAATGGAGAAATTGGCAAAAAAGCCGTAATCGCCTAATCTTGGCTGATCAAGTGATTGTGAAGATCGAGTCGCATGAGCGAAGCCAGCCAAGCAGGCGAAGGGACCGGACCGGCGTCAGCCGCTGTCCGCACGGTACCGCTGTCGCGTGGTCTGTCGACGAAGCTGCTGCTGCTCACCATCGTTTTCGTGCTGCTGGCCGAAGTGCTCATCTTCCTGCCCTGGATCGCCAGCTACCGGCTGAGCTGGCTCAAGGAGAGGCTGAGCACGGCCGCAGCCGTGTCGATCGTGCTGGTGCAGGGCGAGTCGACCTCGCTGTCGCGTACGGCCCAGAATGACGTGCTGATGGCGATCGGCGCCAAGGCGATCGCGGTGCGCGACGGCGGCGTGTCGCGGCTTCTGGTGGTGGCCGACATGCCGCCGCAGGTCGACGAACACATCGATCTCGCCAGCGTCGGCATGGTCAAGGGCATGACCGGCGCGCTGGATACGCTTTTTTTCGGCGGCGACAGGATGCTGCGCGTCTTCGGGCCGGTCGGCGACAGCGACAAGGAGTTCGAGCTGATCATGCCGGACTACTCGCTCCGCAAGGCCATGCTCATCTATTCGCGCAACGTCGCTTTCGTGTCGCTATTGATCTCGCTATTCACGGCCATGCTGGTCTATGCGGCGATCGACCTGATCATGATCGGGCCGATCCGCACCATGACGCGCTCGATGCTCTCCTTCTCGGAAGCTCCCGACGACCCTGGACGGATCATCCGCCCCGCTGCTCGTTCCGACGAGATCGGAGTGGCCGAGCGCGAACTGTCGCAGATGCAGGAGCGGCTGCAAAAGATGCTGGCCGAGCAGAAGCATCTGGCCGACCTCGGTCTCGCCGTGTCGAAGATCAACCACGACATGCGCAACATCCTGGCCTCCGCCCAGCTGATGTCGGACCGCCTGCGCCTGGTCAAGGATCCGACCGTGCAGGCCTTTGCGCCGAAGCTTCTGCGCGCGCTCGACCGCGCCGTCTCCTATTCGGAGGGCGTGCTCCACTACGGCCGCACGCAGGAGCCGCCGCCGTCGCGCCGCAGGGTGAGGCTGCGCCAACTTGTCGAGGACGTGCACGGCCTGCTCGACATCGAGCAAGGCATCGAGTTCATCAACGCAGTCGAGATGGCTTTCGAGGTGGATGCCGATTCCGACCAGCTCTTCCGGGTGCTCACCAACCTTTGCCGCAACTCGGTGCAGGCGATGGCGGCCGATACCGAAAGCGCCGTGGTGCGGCGGCTGGCGGTCTCGGCCGAGCGCATGGGCAGCGTCAGCCGCATCGCCGTCACCGACACCGGCCCCGGCCTGCCGCCGAAGGCGCGCGAAAACCTGTTCGCGGCCTTCCGCGGCTCGGCGCGCAGCGGCGGCACCGGTCTTGGCCTGGCGATCGCGCATGAACTGATCCGGGCGCATGGCGGCACGGTGGAATTGGTCGAATCGATCGGCGGGCGCACCACATTCGCCGTCACCATCCCCGACCAGCCGGTGCGGCTCGACCAGGCCCGTGGCAGCCTGCGCCGCCCAGCCTGACGGCTTCCGTCCCGTTTCCCGAGATTACCACCTTGCGGACCCGTCGCTCTCTCCAACAGTTCCCGATCGCCAGGATCAGGCCAGTCACAGCGGCTCGAAGTGCCGGGATGAGCGCCGGCATCGCCGCATGACAGGCTTGCGACAAAACTTTTGCCGGATCGGCTTGCTTTTCGCGAATTCAGTCGTTAGGGAACTGCACACATTCGCGGCCGGTCTTTCGGACCGGATCGCGGGGCTGTCGAAAACATGGCCTGATGCGCGCCCGTAGCTCAGCTGGATAGAGCACCAGACTACGAATCTGGGGGTCAGGAGTTCGAATCTCTTCGGGCGCGCCAAATCTCCTAAACCGCGGTTTATTGGGTGCACGGTCGATGGCAGCGGCTCAGCCAAGTGCCGGCAACACGCCGCTGTCTCACCCCACCGAACGTGCCGCCGCCCGGCCGGCGCTGCGGCCCGAGAAGATACAGCCCCCCAGGAACGTGCCCTCGAGCGCCGCGTAGCCATGCACGCCGCCGCCGCCGAAGCCCGCCACTTCACCGACCGCATAGAGGCCCGGCACCGGCTGGCCGCCGGCATCGAGCACGCGGCTGTCGAGATCGGTCTGCAGGCCGCCCAGCGTCTTGCGGGTCAGGATGTTGAGGCGCACCGCGATCAGCGGTCCGTTCGCCGGGTCGAGCATCTTGTGTGGCTTTGCCGTGCGGATCAGGCGGTCGCCGAGATAGGCGCGCGCGCCGCGCAGCGCGGTGACCTGCATGTCCTTGGAGAACGGATTGTCGAGTTGCATGTCGCGGGCGCGGATCTCGCGTTCGACCGTTGCGGCGTCAAGCAGCGGTTCGCCGCCGGCCAGCGCGTTCATGCGCGCGACCAGTTTCGAAAGATCGGCCTCGACGATGAAGTCCTCGCCCTTTTCCATGAACGCCTTGACCGGGCCGGGGATGCCGCTCGTGGCGCGGCCGAGCACCTGGCGCCAGCTTTTTCCCGTCAGGTCCGGGTTCTGCTCCGAGCCCGACAGCGCGAATTCCTTCTGGATGATCTTTTTCGTCAGGATGAACCAGGAATAATCGAAGCCGGTGCTCATGATGTGGCTGAGCGTGCCCAGCGTGTCGAAGCCGGGATAGAGTGGCACTGGCAGGCGTTTTCCCCGGGCATCGAGCCACAGCGAGGATGGGCCGGGCAGGATGCGGATCGCATGGTCTGTCCAGATCGGCGCCCAGTTCTTGATGCCCTCGACATAGTGCCACATGCGGTCGCGGTTGATGACCCTGCCGCCGGCCTGTTCCGATATGGCCAGCATGCGGCCGTCGACGTGGTCCGGCACGCCGGTGATCATGCGCTGCGGCGCGTTGCCCAGCCGCGTGGGCCAGTTTTCCCGCACCAGCCGATGGTTGGCGCCAATGCCGCCGGAGGCGACGATCACCGCCTGCGCTTGCAATGCGAAATCGCCTGATACCTCGCGCGGGCTCTTGTGGCCGCGCTCGACAGGACTCGGTTGCAGGATGTCGCCCTGTACGCCGGTCACGGCTGCACCCGTCCGCGTCAGGGCATTGACCCGGTGACGAAACCTGAAGTCGATCAATCCCCGCTTTTGCGCCTCGCGCACGCGCAGCACGAAAGGCTCGAGCACGCCGGGACCGGTGCCCCAGGTGATGTGGAAGCGCGGTACCGAATTGCCATGGCCGATGGCGTTGCCGCCGCCGCGCTCGGCCCAGCCGACGACAGGAAAGAATTTCAGGCCGCGCTCGATCAGCCAGGAGCGCTTCTCGCCGGCGGCGAAGCCGACATAGGCCTCGGCCCATTTGCGTGGCCAGTGGTCTTCCGGCCGGTCGAAGGCGGCGGTGCCCATCCAGTCCTCGAGCGCCAGGTCATGGGAGTCGCGGATGCGCATGCGCCGCTGCTCCTGTGAATCGACGAGGAAAAGCCCGCCGAACGACCAGAACGCCTGGCCGCCCAGCGATTGCTCCGGCTCCTGGTCGACGATGATGATTTTCTTGCCCGCTTCCGCAAGCTCGGCGGCGGCAACCAGTCCGGCAAGGCCGGCGCCGACAATGATCACATCCGCGTCGTCAGCCATTTTTCCTCCCCAGGATTAGCCGGCTATGTAATACGGCTTTCAGACGGTCTCCCAGCCGCCTGCGTCGCCGGCGCGGAAGATGGCGTCGATGACTTTCTGGTTGAGCACGGATTCTTCCAGCGTGAAGACGCGCTCCTTGCCGCCCAGAGCTGCCCGCGCGAAGGTCTCGACCTCGAGCCTGTATTGCTGCGTCCCGGGGAAGCGGAACACCTGCGCCTCGGTGTGGTTCTGGTTGTGCAGTTCGACGCGGTGATGGTCGTAGAGCCCGGCATTGAAGGGCGAGAACAGTTCGATGAAACCCTTCTCGCCGTGGAACACCATCACCTGCCGCGCCGCCATCTGCGTCGACAGGTAGAAGGACAGTTCGAAATCGCCGAAATCGGCGCGGATCGACGAATAGATGTCGGTGCCGAATGTCTTGTCGCGCTCGATCGTCGCCTGTACGCGCAGCGGCTCCTTGCCGGTCGAGAAGCGTGTCGACACGGTCGGGTAGACGCCGATGTCGGGCAGCGCGCCGCCGCCGAGATCGAGCTTGTTGCGCATGTTGTTGGGGTCGACATTGTAGTAGGAAAACGCGCCCTGCACATGGCGCAGCCGGCCGATGGCGCCGCTGGCGATGAGATCACGCACCTTGATCCACTGCGGGTGGTAGATAACCATGAAGGCTTCGCAGACCAGCACCTTCTTCTGGTCGCGCACCTTGATCAGCGGCGCGATGTCCTTGGCATCGAGTGCCAGCGGCTTTTCGACCAGCACATGCTTGCCCGCTTCGATGGCTTTTGCAGTCCATTCGACATGCTGCGAGGTCGGTAACGGGATGTAGACGCCATCGACCTCGTTGGAAGCGAGCAACTCCTCATAGGAGCCGAAGGCATGGCGCGCGCCAAAGCGGTCGCCCAATGCCTTGGCCTTCGCTAGGTCGCGGCTGGCGATCGCCGACAGCACGCCGTTCTCCGCTTCGACGATTGCCGGCAACAGCTGCTCGCGGCCGATCTTGGCCGTCGACAACACACCCCATCGGAACATCACGCTTCTCCCTATAGATTACAGGCAAGGAGGTTTGCCTGAAATCGCTGGAAAAGCCAATGCAGGTCGCTAGGTTCCTCGCCCCACGAAAGCGGGCAAGGAACCCAGGCACCTCAGCCGCGCGCTAGCCCCTTTTCCCGGTCAGCGTCATGTCGAAATCGACGACGTTGGAATAGAGCGGCGTGCCGACATCCATGCCGTAGCGCGAGCGCAGCACCTTGCCGGTGACATGGAATTTGATCGTCCCGCCCTTCAACCCGTCGAGCTCGGCGGTGAATTTTTCCGGAAACGTCTTGCCGCGCGCCGTCAGCCTGCCGGTGACAAGGGCCGACGTGTCGCCGGTGCGGGTCACGCTGGTCGAGCGGAACTGGATTTCGGGACTGTTGGCCGCGTCGAACACCGCGTCGGAGCGCAGGAACGCATCGATGCGGCCTTGGCCGGTGCCCACGCTTTCGGGATAGATGGTCAGGTCTACCTTCGAACGGCCGACATCATTGTTGTCGATGCGGATCATGCCCTTGAAACGGGCAAAGGCGCCGTCGAACCCTCCGCCGCCGGCCTTGCCGATGGTGAAGCGGATCGCGGAGCCAGTTTGGCTGATCGTATAGCTGCCGGCGGCATCGCCGAGCACGACCGCCGCATAAACAGGCATGGCTAGGCAGGCGGCGGCAGCCGCCAATCCGAGGATTCGCGCACGCATTGGGTTGTTCCTTGTTAGGAGGAAGCGCTCTCTGGCGTCCTCACCCCACAAACGAGACCAAGGCGCGTTCTATTCCCCGGCTGACGAAGGCGTGATCATACGCGTGAGCACCCCGTCGCGAAGCAGGAAATGATGGCGCAGGGCCGCCGCGACATGCAGGGCGACAAGCGCCGCGCCGGCATAGGCGAGATACCAGTGTGCCGACGTCCAAAAGCTTTCGGCGGCATCGGATTCGGCGAGCGGCAGGTTCGGCATGACGAACAGGTTGAACGGCATGCTGGGAATCTCCAGCGTCGAGACCGACACCAGTGCCCAGCCTGACAGGGGCAGGGCGACCTGGAAGGCATAGAGCGCCAGATGCGCCAGCGGCGCCGAGCGGCGCTCCAGGGCGCCGACAGAAGGCGGCAAGGGCGGTGCCGCATTGCCGAGCCGCCAGGCTATACGCAGGATGATGAGCCCCAGCAGCAGGAAGCCCAGGGATTTGTGCAGCTGGATCAATTCGAAGGCCGTGCGTTGGCTCGGGGTCCTGACCATGACGAAGCCGAGCATGAACTGGCCGATGAAGATAATCCCGATCAGCCAGTGGAGGACGATGGTTGCCCATCCATAGCGGGTCGCGGTGTTGGTGATTGAAGCCTGCATGCGAGGCGAACGTTGGCGCGGCCAGCTTTCTTCCCCTTGCCGACGAGGAGGAGAGTTGCCTACCCACCCACCTTGAAGAAATCGACGAAAGCCCTCAGCGCCGGCCGCATCTGGCGGCGGCTCGGGTAATAGACGAAGAATCCCTGGAAGGGTGGGCACCAGTCCTCCAGCACGCGGATCAGCCGTCCGTCGGCGAGCGGCGCGCGGACATAGTCCTCGAAAACGAAGGCGAGCCCGGCGCCGTCGACCGCGGCCTGGGCGATCAGATGGTCCTCGTCGAGGATCAGCGGCCCTTGCACCGCCATCTCGACCTCCTCGCCGTCCTTTTCGAATTCCCAGCGGTAGAGGATGCCGCTGGAGAAGCGGAAGCGGATGCAGCGATGCTCGGCGAGGTCGCGCGGGTGGCGCGGCCGGGGCATGGCCTCGAAATAGGATGGTGCGCCCACCACCGCGCCACGAATGTCCGGCCCGATGCGCACCGCGATCATGTCGCGCTGCAGGCTCTCGCCGAGCCTGACACCAGCATCGAAACCGCCTGCCACCACGTCGGTGAAGCGATCCTCGATGATGATCTCCAGCACGATGTCGGGATAGGCCGATGCAAAGGCGCTGAGCCGTGGCGTCAGCACCAGATGCGCTGACGTGCGCGGCACGCTGAGCCGCAAGTTCCCGGCGGGCCGGTCGCGCGCCTCGACGGCCGTCTCCAGCGCCAGGTCGATCTCGGAAAGCGCCGGCCGCAATCGCTCCAGCAATTGTGCGCCTTCCTCGGTCGGAGCGACACTGCGTGTGCTGCGCGCCAAAAGGCGCACGCCAAGCCGTGCCTCCAGGCTGGAGACCGCGTGGCTCACCGCGGAGGGAGCTATCGCCAGTTCCCTGGCCGCGCCGCGAAAACTGCCGCATTGGGCAACGGTTGCCAGCACCGCGAGCTGTGAGAGATGTGCCCGATTCATTGATCTATTTCATGGAACGACCCGTACGAAGAAGAGCCGATTATCGAACGTGCTGCAAGGCGTTATTTCCTAGGCATCACAACAAGGAGATGCGTGATGAAAACCCGCAAGCTAGGAACTGAACTCGAAGTCTATCCGGTCGGCCTCGGTTGCATGGGCATGAGCTTTGCCTATGGCGGCCAGCCGGAAGCCGAGGCGATCGCCACCTTGCACCGCGCCGTCGAGATAGGTGTCAACTTCTTCGACACGGCCGAGGTCTACGGCCCCTACGAGAACGAGATCCTGCTGGGCAAAGCGCTGAAATCGGTTCGCGATAAGGTGACGATCGCGACCAAATTCGGCTTCAAGATCCTGGAGGAAGGCACCGGCATGGATCGCATGGCCGGTGTCGACAGCCGTCCCGAGCACGTCAAGGCCGTCGCCGAGGCGTCGCTGAAGCGGCTCGGCACCGATGTCATCGACCTCTACTACCAGCACCGCGTCGACCCGGACGTGCCGATCGAGGATACGGTCGGCGCCATGGCCGAGCTGGTGCGCGAGGGCAAGGTGCGGGCGCTTGGCCTGTCGGAGGCAAGTGCCGCCACCATCCGCCGGGCACACGCAGTGCACCCGATATCAGCAGTGCAGAGCGAATACTCGCTGTGGAGCCGCGACCCGGAAGACGAGACATTCGCCGTCTGCCGCGAGTTGGGCATTGGCTTCGTGCCCTACAGCCCGCTCGGCCGCGGCCTGCTCACCGGCACCATCGCGAGGCCGGAGACCCTGAGCGACGACGATTGGCGCCGCACCTTGCCGCGCTTCCAGGCCGACGCCATGGAAGCCAATGCCAAGGTGATCGCCACGCTGGAAAGGATAGCGATGGAGAAGGGCGTCACCTCGGCGCAGCTGGCGCTGGCCTGGGTGCTGCACCAGGGCGACTTCATCGTGCCGATCCCGGGTGCGCGAAAAATCCGCCATTTGGAGCAGAATACGGCGGCGGCTGACATCGTGCTCAGCGCGGCAGAGGTCGCGGCGATCGGCGATGCGCTGTCGCCCGACAAGGTTATGGGCAAGCGCTATACGGAGGAGTTGCTGGCGCTGGTGAATGGGTGAAGGTGGAAAAGGGCGCGCCCTTTTATGCAGCGAATTAAAGGGCGTTGGCGCGAGGCACCCCCCTCTGTGACAGAGGGGGGTGCCTCGCGCCAACCTGAAACTCTGTTAGCTCACCACGGCACCACCGTAATCTCCGGCCAATACGCCCGCGCTCGCGCGCCCTTCTCCTCATGCGTCTTCCGGTTATCCATCAGCCGGCTGGGCGTAATTCGAAACGAAAAAAGGTCGTCGAGCCCGAACGGCGCCACGAGGTCCAGCTGCCCGTCCCCGTCGAACCGCACCCCCACCGCATGCGTCTTCGAGGCAAAATAGCTGACGGATTGGCTGGCACTCGCATAGCGCGGGCACGGCTGCCTGAACTTTTCCGGATACCACAGGTGCACGCGCGCCTGGTTGCGCACTTCCACCGGCAGCGGCAGTCCTTCGAAATGCCTGGCCGCCCGTTGGATCACCGAGTCTTCGGCCTCGTAGGACAGGTCGGAACCGTCGAAATAAAACAGGTCGACATCCCTGATGCCGTAGCCCGATGGCTTGCCGGTCAGGTGGTTCCAGACGCTATTGTAAAGCGCGCCGGAAACCACCAGCCAATCCGGCAGCGCAAGCGCGCGCACCCTCGCCAGCGTTTCGGCAAGCAGCGGGTCAGCCGCGACGATGTCGAGAAAAGCCGTACGCTGTTTCTCGAGGGAGAGCCCAGAATAACGCAGATGGTCCATCGCCCTTTGGAGAGCGATTCGCTATCCGCTCGCAAGTCTCAGCCGCGCAGCACGCCGCCCGTCTGCTTGCCGACATTCTCGACGATGCGCTTGGCCAGCGCCTCGAAATCCTCGTCGGTCAACGTCTTCTCGACCGGCTGGATCGAGACTTCGATGGCGATCGACTTCTTGCCTTCGCCCAGCGACGCACCTTCGAACACGTCGAAGACCGAGACAGCCGTGATCAGCTTCTTGTCGGCGGCAAGCGCGGCACGTACCAGCGTGCCGGCCTCGACTCCCTTGTCGACGACGAAGGCGAAGTCGCGCTTCACCGCCTGGAAAGCGGACAGGTCCAGCCTGGGCTTGGTCTTGGTCGGCTTGGCCTTCGGCTCGGGCACGGCGTCGACGAACACCTCGAAGCCGCAGAGCGGCCCCGAGACATCGAGCCCTTCCAGCGTCTTCGGATGGAACTCGCCGAACGTGCCGAGCACGGTCTTCGGGCCAAGCTTGATCGTTCCGGAGCGGCCGGGATGGTACCAGGCGGGTCCGCCGGCCTCGATCTGCAGCCGGTCGACCGGCGCGCCACAGGCTTCGAGCGCGGCGATCGCGTCGGCCTTGGCATCGAAAACGCCGACCGGGCCCGAATTGCCGGCCCAGTTGCGGCCGGAGCCGTCGAGCTTTGCCGTGCCGCGACGCACGCCGGCGGCGACGCGCCGCTGCTGGTCGGCGCCGTCGCCCTCATAGGTGCCCGAGACCTCGAACAGCGCCACGTCGCCGATGCCCTTGTCGGCGTTGCGCTGCGCGGCCGAAATCAGCCCCGGCAGCAGCGAGGGCCGCATGTCGGACATGTCGGCGGCGATTGGGTTGGCAAGCTTCAGCGCCGTCTGGCCGCCGCCGAACAGTTCGGCGTGTTTGGCCGGGATGAACGACCAGGTAACGGCCTCCATCATGCCGCGCACGGCAAGCGAACGCTTGGCGGCACGGGTGCGGATCTGCAGCGTGGTCAGGATCTTGCCGTTGACCACGTCATGCGCGCCGAGCGGCTGCGGCGCGATGTTGTCGACGCCATGGATGCGCATGACCTCCTCGACCAGATCGGCCTTGCCGTCGACATCGGGCCGCCAGGACGGCACGGTCACGTCGACGACGTCGCCCGATCCCTGCGCGTGGAAGCCGAGACGCGACAGGATGTCGAGGCTCTCCGCCTTTGGCACCTCGATACCGGTCAGCCGTTTCACTTCCGACAGCGGAAGCGACACGATCTTCGGCTGATGCCCGGCATAGCCGGCCACCTCGGTCTCGGTCGGCGTGCCGCCGCAGAAGTCGATCACCAGCTTGGTCGCCAGTTCGATGCCCGGTACCATGAATTCAGGGTCGACACCGCGCTCGAAGCGATAGCGTGCGTCTGTGATGATGCCGAGCGTGCGGCCGGTGCGGGCCGTGGTGATCGGGTCCCAAAGAGCGGATTCGATCAGCACGTCCGTCGTGTTCTCGTCACAGCCGGAGTGTTCGCCACCCATGATGCCGGCAATGGACTCGACGCCATTGTCGTCCGCGATGACACACATCTCCGGCGTCAGCGTGTATTCGCGCCCGTCGAGCGCCTGCACCTTTTCGCCATTCTTGGCGCGGCGCACCACGAGGTTGCCGGCGACCTTGGCGGCATCGAAGACATGCAGCGGCCGTCCGCGGTCGAAGGTGACGTAATTGGTGATATCGACCAGCGCGCTGATCGGCCTCAGCCCAATGGCGATCAGCCGCTGCTGCAGCCATTTCGGCGAGGGGCCGTTCTTGACATCCTTGACCAGCCTGAGGGCGAAGCCGGGGCAAAGCTCCGGCGCTTCGATCGTCACCTTCACCGGGCACATGCCGTTGCCGACATGCGGCATGATCGCCCCGCCGATGAGGCGGCCAAGCCCGCTCGCCGCCAGATCCCGGGCGATGCCGTAGACGCTGGTGGCGTCGGGCCGGTTCGGCGTCAGATTGATCTCGATGACCGGATCGTCGAGATGCGCATAGGACGCAAAGCTGGTGCCGACCGGCGCATCCTCGGGCAGGTCGATGATGCCATTATGCTCGTCGGACAGTTCCAGCTCGCGCTCGGAACACATCATGCCATGGCTTTCGACGCCACGGATCTTGCCGACAGTCAGCGTCACGTCGATGCCGGGCACATAGGTGCCGGGCGCGGCGAAGGCGCCGATCAGGCCGGCGCGGGCGTTCGGCGCGCCGCAGACGACCTGCACCGGCGGCTTGCCGTCGCCGGTATCGACGGTCAGCACCCGCAGCCGGTCGGCGTCGGGATGCTGCACCGCCGTCAGCACCTTGGCGATGACGAAGGGTTTCAGCTCCGCCTTATCGTCGACATGCTCGACCTCGAGGCCGATCGAGGTCAGCCGCTCGACGATTTCGGCCAGCGTGGCGTCGGTTTCAAGGTGATCCTTGAGCCAGGAGAGGGTGAATTTCATTGGGCTGTTCCGTGGTAGCTGGCAGCAGGAGTCTTCAGGGCCGTCACGCGCTCAGGCCTCCGAACAGCGTCGGCATGTCCAGCGGCCGGAAGCCGTAATGCGACAGCCAGCGCACATCGGCGTCGAAGAAGGCGCGCAGGTCGGGCATGCCGTATTTCAGCATGGCGATGCGGTCGATGCCCATGCCCCAGGCAAAGCCCTGGTACTCGTCGGGATCGAGCCCGCCGGCCCTGAGCACATTGGGGTGCACCATGCCGCAGCCCAGGATCTCCATCCAGTCGGAGCCTTCGCCGAAGCGCACTTCGCCGGGCCTGGAGCGGTCGCACTGTATATCGACCTCGAGGCTTGGCTCGGTGAACGGGAAGAAGGAGGGGCGAAAGCGCATCTTGACCTGCGGCACCTCGAAGAAGGCCTTGCAGAACTCTTCCAGCACCCACTTCATGTTGGCGACGTTGGCCGATCTGTCGATCACCAGCCCTTCGACCTGATGGAACATCGGCGAGTGGGTGGCGTCGGAATCCTGGCGATAGGTCTTGCCCGGAATGACGATGCGGATCGGCGGCTTCTGCTTCTCCATGGTGCGGATCTGCACCGGCGAGGTATGAGTGCGCAAAAGCTTGCGCTCGCCCTTCTCGTCCGGCTGGAAGAAGAAGGTGTCGTGCATCTCGCGTGCCGGGTGGCCCTCCGGAAAATTCAGCGCGGTGAAATTATAGTAGTCGGTCTCGATATCGGGTCCTTCGGCGATGGCGAAGCCGAGATCGCCGAAGATCGCGGCGATTTCGTCGATGACCTGGCTGATCGGATGGATGCGGCCGCGCTCGGCCGGCGACTGCCGCACCGGCAGCGTCACGTCGACCTTCTCAGCCGCCAGACGGGCGGCGATCGCCACATCCCTGAGTTCAGCCTTGCGGGCCGTCAGCGCCTCGGTGACACGATTTTTCAGGCCATTGATCGCCGGGCCCTTCACCTGCCGGTCCTCGGCGCTCATCGCGCCGAGCGTCTTCAGCATTTCCGAGATTGAGCCCTTCTTGCCAAGCGCCGAGACGCGCACCGCCTCGATCGACGTCTCGTCGGCGGCCGAGGCGATGTCAGCCATCAGGGTATTTTCGAGTGCATCAAGGCCAATGGTTGCGTCGTTCACGATCAAACTCGCTGCGTTGGAAGTCGGCTTAAGTGAAAGTCACTTTAAAAGTGAAATTTTCAGGCAGAGACAAAAGAACCCGCGCCAGCCGTGCCAGCGCGGGTTCCCCAAATCAGAATTTCGAATGCTTGGGAAGCGCTGGGCTCGGAGCCCGATCCCGAAAAGTTGCAGACTTTTCGGAAAAGATCGCGCTCCCCGCTAATTTCCCTGGAGCATGATGTTGTCCAAAAAATCAGAAACTTTTTGGCATCATGCTCTAGGCGACAGCGCTTTCAAAAGCATTCGGAGTGGTGTTCTTGAGGTACTCAAGAGCAACCTTGGCCTTGGCCACCAGGGCGGCGAAAGCCTGCGGCTCGTGGATGGCCATGTCGGACAGGATCTTGCGATCGATCTCGATGCCGGCCTTGTTCAAACCGTCGATGAAGCGGCCATAGGTCAGGCCATGCTCGTGCGTCGCGGCGTTGATGCGCTGGATCCACAGCGCGCGGAACGAGCGCTTGCGGTTCTTGCGGTCGCGGTAAGCGTACTGCAGCGACTTTTCCACCGCCTGCTTGGCGATGCGGATGGTGTTCTTGCGGCGGCCGTAGAAGCCTTTCGCGGCTTTCAGAACCTTCTTGTGCTTGGCGTGCGAGGTGACGCCTCTCTTTACGCGTGCCATGTCATGATCTCCTTAAAAGCAATTCCAGGTGCCTGGCGGCGTTCCGTTCGAAATTGCGTAAAACTGATGCGTGTCCGGACCGAATGCCTTAGAGGCCGTTCGGCAGAAAATTCTTGATGACCTTCTTGCCATCCGGTTCAGCCAGAACCATCGTGCCGCGGGCATTTCGAATGAACTTGTTGGAACGCTTGATCATGCCGTGACGCTTGCCGGCCGCAGCCGACAGGACTTTACCCGTACCTGTGATCTTGAACCGCTTCTTGGCGGCCGATTTGGTCTTCATCTTGGGCATTTTGCTACTCCGTATTGTTGGCGCACGATCGCGCTTCTTGTTCGCTCCGGGCCGACCAAAGCCCGAAAAGCAAATGAAACCGCCACGGCATGCCCTGCCGGGCGGTTTTCTTGGAACGGCGGTGCTATAGATCAAAGATGGCGCGGGCGCAACACCCTCAGCACCGTGCGACGCACTGTCCCCGGTCAGGGCAGCCTAAACCAGACCGGCAGCATGCCCGACAACTGCGCGCCGTCGATCAGTTCGAAAGCCGGCAGCGCGATCAGGAACACCAGCCCGTCGAGCAGTGTGGTCAAAAGCAGGCTCGGCCTGAAGCTGCCGGTGTCGCCTTCCTGGTAGAGCGAAAGCTTGGGGAAGAAGCGCGGCACGCGTGCCAGATAGTCGGCATAGGGTGCACCGAGCGCCTCCTTGAGGAACTTCTCCTCGCGCAGGATGACGATATGGAAGGCACCGGCGCACAGAACCGCGAAAAGAATGATGCCGGAGAACGAGCCGATCTGCGCGCCGACGCCGGCGGCGGCCACGGTCGAGAACACGTAGAGCGGGTTGCGGGTGATCGAGTAGGGGCCGCCGGTCACCACCTCGGAGGATTTGCGCCCGCCTATATAGAGCGTCGCCCAGAGGCGCCCGACGATGCCGAGGAAAATCAAGAGCACGCCGAACATCTCGATCGTTTCGTGCACCGGCGTGTCCGGCGGGAAAGTCGACTGGCCGAACAGCAGCGCCAGAAACAGCACCACCACGAGCACGGCAAGCACCAGCCGGCGCATCTGCTGGTAGTTGCCCAGCCCGTGTTTGACGTCCTTGACGTCCGAAACCTTGTCGTTGGCCATGCGGGAATCCGATCGTCGAAGAGCTTTGCCGGCGATCGCAGCTTTGAGCTAAGAAATAAGGCGTCCCGCCGATCGCCGGGACGCCCTGTAGCACAATTCAGGCGGATTTAGAGCGCGATGTCCGGGCCTGACGTCATCGTGATCCAAGTGGGTTCCGCAAACCTTAGCGCGGCGCCAGCACCATCATCATCTGGCGACCTTCGAGCTTCGGCTCGGCTTCCACCTTGGCGATGGTCGCCACCTCCTCGCGCACCTTGTTCAGAAGCTGCATGCCGAGTTCCATATGCGCCATCTCGCGGCCGCGGAAGCGCAGCGTCAACTTGACCTTGTCGCCTTCCTCGAAGAAGCGGCGCACCGCCTTCATCTTGGTCTCGTAGTCATGGCTGTCGATGTTCGGGCGCATCTTGATCTCCTTGATCTCGATGACCTTCTGGTTCTTGCGCGCCTCGGCCGCCTTCTTCTGGTTGGCGTATTTCAACTTGCCGAGATCGAGGATTTTTACGACGGGGGGGACCGCGTTGGGCGATATTTCGACGAGATCGAGCCCGGCCTCTTCGGCGAGCAGCAATGCGTCGTTGATGGAAATATCGCCACGATTCTGGCCGTCGGCGTCGATAAGCTGGACCCGGGGAACCCGGATGTCACGATTGGAGCGCGGCCCATCCTTGGTCGGCGCCGCTGCTTTGAAAGGTCTGCGAATGGTCGTGGTCTCCTTGGCCGTTTCGTTCGGGATTTGTCGGTCTTGATACGTGGACGCGCCAATGTGGTGAGCGCGCGGGCGGAGTCAATAGCACAGCATTGACAGAAAATCACCCTGATCGCTGGCCTGTACCAAACAAAGAAACAGCGCGAGTACTTTTCGCCACGCCTCCGGCTGTGCCACAAGGACCGCGTGCCAAAAGACGGGCCTGAGGAAAAAACCATGATCGCCACGCCCCCATCCTCTCTGGCTCCAACTTTTCTGGATGTCGACGGATCTGATATCGCGGTGCGCCATTCAGCCGGCTCGACGCCCGGCATCGTCTGGCTCGGCGGCTACAAGTCGGACATGCTGGGCACGAAGGCCGAGACGCTGTCGGACTGGGCGGCAACGGAAGGCCGGGCCTTCCTGCGGCACGACTATTCCGGTCATGGCGAATCCGGTGGCGCCTTCGCCGACGGCACGATCTCGAAATGGCTTGCGCAAAGCCTGGCCGTCTTCCGGCATTTCGCCAAAGGCGATCAGATCCTGGTCGGCTCGTCGATGGGCGCCTGGATCGCGCTGCGCATGGTGCAGGAATTGCGCAAGGCGGGCGACGCAAACGTCGTCGGCCTGGTGCTGCTGGCCCCGGCGCCGGATTTTACCAGCGACCTGATCGAGCCGGTGCTGACCAAGCCACAGAAGCGCGATCTCGCCGAAAAGGGCTTCTTCGCGGAACCCTCGGATTATTCCCCCGAGCCTCACGTCTACACCCGCGCCCTGATCGAGGATGGGCGCGATAACCGGGTGATGACCGGGCCGATCGACACGCATTGCCCGGTTCACATCCTGCAGGGACTGGCCGACGCCGACGTGCCGTCGAGCCATGCCTTGAGGCTGGTCAGTCTGCTGCCGGCCGACGATGTCACGCTGTCGCTGATCCCTGACGGCGACCACCGCCTGTCGCGGCCGCAGGATCTCGACATGCTGGTGCGGGCTGTCGGCGATATGGCCAGGCGAGGCCAGTGACGATGCGCCTGTCCATCCCGATCTCCGCCTTCGTCGCGGCCATCGTCGGTTTCGGCGGCACGCTGGCCATCGTCATTGCCGCCGCCAAGGCGGTCGGCGCGACGCAGGTCGAGACGGCAAGCGGTGTGACGGCGATCTGCCTGGCCATGACCGTCGAGTGCCTGTGGCTGTCATGGCGCACGAAAATGCCTGTCATCACCGCCTGGTCGACGCCGGGCCTTGCACTGGTCGCCGCCTCGAGCGGCTTCTCGATGGGCGAGGCCGTCGGCGCCTATATCGTCACGGGCGTGCTGCTGGTCGCGACCGGCCTGTTTGGGCCGCTGACCCGGCTGATATCGAGAATACCGGCTTCGGTCGCCTCCGGCATGCTGGCCGGCATCGTCGTCACCTTCGCCATCAATGCCATGAAGGCCATTCCGGCGGACCCTTGGCTCATCCTGCCGCTGATCGCGGCATTCTTCGTCATCCGGCTATTCAATCCGGCGCTGTCGGTGCTGGCGGTGCTGGTTGGCGGTGGCCTTGCCGCCTTCCTTACGGGCCGTGTCGGCGGCCTGCCCGCGCCCGAACTGTCGACACTGACGTTTATCGCTCCCCATTTCACCGCCAAGGCGATCATCGGCCTGGCGCTGCCGCTCTACCTCGTCACCATGGCTTCGCAGAACCTGTCGGGGCTGGCGGTACTGCGGGCGGCCGGCTACCACCCTGAACCTGGCCCGCTGATCGGCGTCACCGGCCTGTTTTCGCTCCTGTCGGCACCATTCGGTGCCGGAACCACCAATCTGGCCGCGATCTCGGCGGCCATCTGCACCGGCCCTGACGTCCATCCCGATCCCGCCGAGCGCTGGAAGACCGGGCCGTTCTACGCGCTTGCCTATCTCGTCTTCGCAATTTTCGGCGCTTCGCTGGTGGCGATCTTCGCCGTCCTGCCGCAGAGCCTGATCGTGCTGGTGGCGGGACTTGCGCTGATGGGGTCGCTCGCCAACGCGCTGGCGATCGCGCTGAAGGACGAGGGCGAGCGCATGGCCGCAACCGTCACCTTCGTCGTCACCGCCTCCGGGCTGACGCTGTTCGGTGTCGGCGCCGCATTCTGGGGCCTGATCGCCGGGTTGGTCGTGCTTTTCCTCGATATGCTCAAAAAGCGATAATCATTTCAGGCCCTTGTTCGGTTTTGGCGGACATTGTCTTGAATCGCCGTTTTCGCCTTCCCATTTCGATTCCACGCAGCCGGTTCTGGCTGTCTCCAACCGAAGGAATGGGAGAAAATGAACACATCTGCATTGATCCGCCCGGCCTGGACGCCGGCGACCATCGCGTTGATGGTGATCGGTTTCATGGTGTTCTGGCCGCTCGGCTTCGCCATGCTCGCCTACATCATCTGGGGCGACCGGCTCGAGGGCTTCAAGCGTGACGTCAACCGCGCGACCGACGGCATCTTCGCCGGCTGCCGCCGTGGCTCCGACAAGGCCGCGCGCTGGGGCAACGGCTCCGCCCGCACCGGCAACGTCGCTTTCGACGACTGGCGCGAAAAGGAGCTTGAGCGTCTGAACGAAGAGCGCCGCAAGCTCGACGAGATGCTGACGCAGTTCGACGAGTATGCCCGCGAATTGCGCCGCGCCAAGGATCAGGACGAGTTCGACCGGTTCATGGCCAACCGCAACAAGTCGACCGCGCCGGCCAAGACCGATCCGAGCACCGGAACGACCCCCACCAAGCGTGGCAAAGGCTCGAACCTGCTCGACGACTGAAGCCCGGCGACAGGGCCAAGGTATGATGACGGCGTCGCGCGAGCGGCGCCGTTTCTTTTTTGTTCTATTCGTTCTCCTCGAATCGCGTATCGTCCCGCCATGACCATCGGGTTCTTCCGCAATCTGACGAAGCCCAAACCCACGCCTGTGGTGGAGCGGGAATATTGCGTCGCCGGCCGCACGCTGCCGCTCAAGATCGTCGAGAGCGCCAGGGCAAAGCGTCTGACGCTGCGCATTGATTCCGGCGGACAGGGCCTGCGCATAACCGTGCCGCCGGGCCTGCGCCGCGGCGAAGTGGACAGGTTCCTCGACCGCCACCAGGACTGGCTGGAACAGCGGCTGGCCAAGGTGCCGACGCGGCCGCAGGTGCGTCCGGGCATAAAGATTCCGGTGCGCGGCGTGGCCCACCGTATCGTGCATGAGCCGTCAAAGCGCGGCACTGTCACCATATCGCGCGACGACCGTGGCCCGCTGCTGATCGTGCATGGCGACCGCATCCATCTGCCGCGCCGCATCGCCGATTTTTTGAAGCGCGAGGCCAAGAAGGAAATCGAAAAGCTGGTCGTCAAGCATACGGAGGCGCTTGGCAAACGCGCCAAGGCGATCCGCTACAAGGACACCTCCAGCCGCTGGGGCTCCTGCACTTCGGAAGGCAATCTGTCCTTTTCCTGGCGCATCATGATGGCGCCGCAGCCTGTCATAAACTACCTTGTCGCGCATGAGGTGGCGCATCTCAAGGAGATGAACCACGGGCCGAAATTCTGGAAATTGTGCGAAAAGCTCTGCCCCGACACTGATCGCTGCAAGGATTGGCTGAAGCGCAATGGCGGCGCCCTGCAGGCGATTGTGTTCGAGTAGGGCGCCTCAATCATCATTCGCCGCATTGAGCTCATCCGGCCGCAACCCTTCGTCGCCATGGTGCGGCCAGGGTAGAAAGTTCCGGTCGAAAGCTTCGCCGCCGAAATAATCCAGCGCTCGATGCGCCTCGGCGCCATTGAAGGCGGCCCTGTCCATGAGGTGCGCTATGACCTCGCGCGCCTGCGCGATCTTCTGCTTCAGTTCGGCAACGGTCTGGTCGGCCATGGCTGTGCTCCCGCCTTGCATGCTGTCCAATCCATAGGTAGCGCCTTTGGCCTTGCCGGCAAACAGCATGCTTTTTCTCGACTCTTGGCGCTTTTCGTGCCAATTCCCGCGCCATGGCGCTCGACATCAAGATCTGCGGCTTGAAGACCGACCAGGCAATGGCCGCGGCCCTGGCCGGCGGCGCCAGCCATGTCGGGTTCATTTTCTTTCCAAAAAGCCCGCGTTATGTTGAGCCGGCCGAAGCCGGCCGTCTGCGCGAAGCGGCTCGTGGCAAGGCCTTGGCGATTGCCGTCACCGTCGATGCCAGAGACGCCTTCCTCGACGAAATCGTCGAAAAGCTGCAGCCCGACATGCTGCAACTGCACGGCTCCGAAACCCCCGAGCGAGTGGCTGAACTGAAAGCCCGCCATGGGCTGCCGGTGATGAAGGCGTTGCCGCTCAGCGAGGCCGCCGATCTCGAACGGATAAAGCCGTTTGTCGGCATCGCCGACCGGTTCCTGTTCGACGCCAAGCCGCCAAAGGGCTCGGAGCTGCCGGGCGGCAATGGCGTCGCCTTCGACTGGCGCATTCTCGCCGGCCTTGACGCCGGGATCGATTACATGCTTTCCGGTGGGCTCAACGCCGCCAACATCGGCGATGCCCTTAGGCTTGCCAATCCGCCCGCGATCGACATTTCGTCAGGCGTGGAAAGCGCCCCGGGCGTCAAGGATCCGGCGCTGATCGAACAGTTTTTCCGGGCCGTCAGGGCCGCGCGGGACGACCGCGCTGCCTGAACAAAATTTCGAACCCTGAGCATGTCCCGGAAAAGTGGGAATCGGTTTTCCGACAGGACATGCTCAAAAGTACAGATCTAGGAGATCGGCGATGAACAAACCGGCGACACCCAATTCCTTCCGCACCGGACCCGACGAACAGGGCATGTTCGGCATTTTCGGCGGTCGTTTCGTTGCCGAAACGCTGATGCCGCTGATCCTCGACCTGGAGAAAAACTGGAACGAGGTCAAGAACGATCCGGAGTTCAGGGCCGAACTGACCGGTCTTTCGACCCACTATGCCGGACGGCCGTCGAAGCTCTACTTCGCCGAGGGCCTAACCAGGCATCTTCGTGAGGTTTCCTCGGCGAAGGGCCTCGGGGGCGGCGCGAAAGTCTATTTCAAGCGCGAGGATTTGAACCATACCGGTTCGCACAAGATCAACAACTGCCTCGGCCAGATCCTGTTGGCCAAGCGCATGGGCAAGAAGCGCATCATCGCCGAGACCGGTGCTGGCCAGCATGGCGTGGCGTCCGCGACCGTCGCGGCCCGCTTCGGTTTTCCCTGCGTCGTCTATATGGGCGCGACCGATGTTGCCCGGCAGAGCCCCAACGTCTTCCGCATGAAGCTGCTCGGCGCCGAAGTGCGGCCCGTCACCGCCGGTCACGGCACGCTGAAGGACGCCATGAACGAAGCTCTTCGCGATTGGGTGACCAATGTCGAGGACACCTATTATTTGATCGGCACCGCGGCTGGCCCGCACCCCTATCCGGAACTGGTGCGCGACTTCCAGTCGGTGATCGGCACGGAGGCGCGCGCGCAGATCCTCGAACAGGAGGGGCGGCTGCCCGACACCATCATCGCCGCCGTCGGCGGCGGGTCCAATGCCATCGGCATGTTCCATCCCTTCCTCGATGACAAGGAAGTTCATATCATCGGCATCGAAGCCGGCGGGCGCGGCCTCGACGGCATCGAGCATTGCGCCTCGATGAATGCCGGCTCCCCCGGTGTGCTGCACGGCAACCGCACCTATCTCCTGCAGAATGCCGACGGCCAGATCATGGACGGCCATTCGATTTCGGCCGGCCTCGATTATCCCGGCGTCGGCCCGGAGCATTCCTGGCTGCGCGACTCCGGCCGTGTCGACTATGTGCCGATCCTTGACGACGAGGCGCTCGAGGCCTTCAAGCTGACGACCCGCGTCGAAGGCATCATCCCGGCGCTGGAATCCGCGCACGCCATCGCCCATGCGGTCAAGATCGTGCCCGCCATGGACAAGGACCAGATCGTCATCGTCAACCTGTCCGGCCGTGGCGACAAGGACGTCCACACGGTGGCCTCGATGCTAGGCATGGAGATCTAGGCCCTTTGGACCGTTCGACCTGGGAGTTGATTATGAGCAAAATTCGTCCAAAGGGCCTGACATGACAACCCGCATCGACCGCCGCATGGCGAAGCTGAAGGCCGAAGGCCGCCCGGCCCTCGTCACCTATTTCATGGGTGGCGACCCCGACTATGCAACCTCGCTGTCGATCATGAAGGCGCTGCCCGGCGCCGGCTCCGACATCATCGAGCTCGGCATGCCGTTTTCCGACCCGATGGCCGACGGCCCGGCCATCCAGACGGCGGGCCTCAGGGCGCTCAAGGGCGGCCAAACGCTGGTCAAGACGCTGAAGATGGCGTCGGACTTCCGCGCCGGCGACGATGAAACGCCTATCGTGCTGATGGGCTACTACAACCCGATCTACATCTATGGCGTCGACCGCTTCCTGAAGGACGCGATCGCCAGCGGCATCGACGGGCTGATCGTCGTCGACCTGCCGCCGGAGATGGATGAGGAACTCTGCATCCCGGCGCTGAAGGCCGGCATCAATTTCATCCGGCTGGCGACGCCGACCACCGACGACAAGCGCCTGCCCAAGGTGCTGCAGAACACATCCGGCTTCGTCTACTACGTGTCGATGACCGGCATCACCGGCTCGGCGCTTGCCGACACCGGCAAGGTCGCCACAGCGGTCCAGCGCATCAAGGGTCACACCAACCTGCCGGTCTGCGTCGGGTTCGGCGTCAAGACCGCCGAACAGGCGCGCGTGATCGGGGCCAACGCCGACGGCGTGGTCGTCGGCACGGCGATCGTCAACGCGGTCGCGAACGTGCTGGGGCCGAACGGTGAAAAGACCGCCGATCCGGCGGAGGCAGTCGCCACGCTGGTCAGCGGCCTTGCGCAAGGCGTGCGTTCGGCCCGCCTTGCTGCCGCCGAATAGTTTCCCTACGTCTTTACCCAACTCTTCGTCAGGACAGGAGCCGAAGCGATGAACTGGATCACCAATTACGTTCGCCCGAAGATCAATTCGATGCTCGGCCGGCGCACCGACATGCCCGAGAATCTCTGGATCAAGGATCCCGAGACTGGCGAGATGGTGTTCCACAAGGACCTGGAATCCAACCAGTTCGTCATCCCGTCTTCCGGCCATCACATGAAGATCTCGGCCAAGGAGCGGCTGAAATTCTTCTTCGATGACGGCAAGTACGAGACCCTGGACAATCCCAAGGTCATGCAGGATCCGCTGAAGTTCCGCGACGAGAAACGCTATGTCGACCGGCTGAAGGACGCCAAGGCCAAGACCGGCCTGGAAGACGCCATCATCAATGCGCTGGGGACCGTCGAGGGCTTGCCGGTGGTGGTGACGGTGCAGGATTTCGCTTTCATGGGCGGTTCGCTGGGCATGGCTGCGGGTGATGCCATCGTGCATGGCTTCGAGGTTGCCTTGCAGCGCAAGCGGCCGTTGATCCTATTCGCCGCCTCCGGTGGCGCGCGCATGCAGGAAGGTATTTTGTCCCTCATGCAATTGCCGCGCACCACGGTTGGTGTCGATAGGCTGAAGGAAGCCGGCCTGCCCTACATCGTCGTGCTTACCAACCCGACCACCGGCGGCGTCACCGCCTCCTATGCCATGCTGGGCGACGTGCACATCGCCGAGCCCGGCGCGCTGATCGGTTTTGCCGGGCCGCGTGTCATCGAACAGACCATCCGCGAGAAGTTGCCGGACGGCTTCCAGCGCTCCGAATATCTGATGGAGCATGGCATGGTCGACATGGTGGTGTCGCGGCTGGAGCTGCGCGAGACCATCGCCCGCCTGTTGAAGATGCTGCTCAAGATGCCGGAAGAGCAAAAGCCTCTGGAACCGGAAATCCTGCCGCCGGCCGTGGTTGCCGCCGAAGTCCGGCCGCAAGCTTGACGCTACACCGACCTAACGCGAGACTGGCCTGACGTGAGACTGGCCCGACGCGACATTGGCCGCCGCGAACAGCGATTGCGCGGCATCCGTTGCACGCTGTAGCCTTTTGATAGCCGTGGTCTTTGCGGGAGCGTTCTGGCTCCAGGCCATGCACGGGATTTGCCATGACGACGCTTGCCGCGGACCGCGAAATCGAAGCCCTGATGGCGCTTCACCCGAAGGGCTTCGACCTTTCGCTCGACCGCATCACGCGGCTGTTGGAACGGTTGGGCAATCCGCAGGACCTGCTGCCGCCGGTCATCCACATCGCTGGCACCAACGGCAAGGGTTCCTGCGCCGCCTTCTCGCGGGCGCTGCTGGAAGCCTCCGGCCGGCTCGTCCATGTCCACACCTCGCCACATCTGGTCAGCTGGCACGAGCGCTACAGGCTGGCCGCCGAAGGCGGGGGCAGGCTGGTCGACGACGACATCTTCGCGGAGGCCATTGCCCGCGTTGCCAAGGCCAATGCAGGCCAGAAGATCACCGTCTTCGAAATTCTCACCGCCGTCACCTTCATCCTGTTTTCGGAACATCCGGCTGATGTCGCGATCATCGAGGTCGGTCTTGGCGGCCGTTTCGACGCCACCAATGTCATCGCGCGGCCGGCCGTGTCGGTGATCATGCCGGTGTCGATGGACCATGAGGCCTATCTCGGCGATCGCGTCGAACTGATCGCCGCCGAAAAGGCCGGGATCATGAAGCGTGGCTGCCCGGTGGTCATCGGCGCGCAGGAAAGCGAGACGGCGCTGCAGGTGCTGATCGACGCCGCCGAGCGGTTGGAATGCCCGACCCTCGTCTACGGGCAGGATTTTCTCGCCTTCGAGGAAAACGGCCGCATGGTCTATCAGGACGATGATGGGTTGATGGATCTGCCGCCGCCGCGCCTGCCCGGTCGCCACCAGTTCGCCAATGCGGCCGCCGCGATCGCCGCGGTCAAGGCGGCCGGCTTCGAGATCAGCCACCGCGCCGCCGAGAAGGCAATGACCAACGTCGCCTGGCCGGGCCGCATGCAGAAGCTGGCGCAGGGCCGGCTGGCGGGACTGGCGCCGAAGGGCGCCGACATCTGGCTCGACGGCGGCCATAATCCCGGCGCTGGCGTCGTCGTCGCCGAAGCGCTGGCCGAGCAGGAAGAAAAGAACCCGCGTCCGCTCTTCCTCATTTCGGGCATGATCAACACCAAGGACCAGGCCGGCTATTTCCGCGCCTTCAAGGGCCTCGTCCGGCATGTCTACACCGTGCCCGTGAGCATGAGCGATGCCGGTGTGCCGAATGACGAACTGGCGATCCGTGCCACGGAAGCCGGGCTGACGGCCGAGCCGGTAAGCTCCGTCGCCAGCGCCCTGATGCTGCTGCGCGACACCTGGGACGGCCCAACGCCGCGCATCCTGATCGGCGGGTCGCTCTACCTGGCCGGCGCGGTTCTCGCCGAGAACGGAACGCCCCCAACCTGAGGCCGTCCATCGCCTCGTCATCCCCCGGCGTAGCGAGGAGCGAAGCGAAGCAGCGCAGACCCCAGGAACCGCGACTTCAAAGCGCCGCAGCGGTGCGGAATTTCCTTCCGCTGTATTCGTCGATGGCCGTCACAGCATGGATACCTGGGCCTTCGCGACGGAGCTTCGCTCCTGCTTCGCCCTGGTATGACGAAGTTAGGGAGGTCTCGCTCAGCGTCAGAGGTGCCGCTTACTTCAGCTCAATCTCGATAAAAGCGTACTCGCCCTCATTGGCGCTGACGACGTCGTGTTCCACTCCCTCCTTGCGGAAATACGGCGCGCCTTTCTTCATCTCGGCGAAGGTTTCGCCGTCCTTGGTCACCAGCTTCAGCTTGCCGTCCATCAGTGGCACCACGACATAGTCGTGGCCGTGGCGATGCCAGCCGGTGTTGTCGCCCGGCTGGAAGCGGTACTCGGTGACGATGACGCGTTCGTTGTCGATGAAGACGGTGGCCTTGGCGGATCCGGTCATTTCTCTCTCCCTGCTTCTGCTGCCAACAGAGGACATGGAGTGGCCCGATGTGAGGGCCAGAGCGGCGCACCGATGACGCCAACAAAAAGCCCGGCGCGATGGCCGGGCTCAATGCTTCGAATTCAGATGGCATCAGGCGAGATTGCCGTTGACCCAGTGCGACAGTGCGGTCTTGGGCGCGGCGCCAACCTTGATGTCGGCCACTTCGCCGCCCTTGAAGATCATCAGCGTCGGGATCGAGCGCACGCCAAACTGGGCGGCAAGCTCGGGATTCTCGTCGATATTCAGCTTGGCGATCTTGACCTTGGCGCCGAGCTCGGTGGCGATGTCCTCAAGCGCCGGTGCGATCATCTTGCAAGGGCCACACCATTCCGCCCAGAAATCAACCACAACCGGCACCTGGGCATTAAGCACGTCAGCCTGGAAATTGTTCTTGTCGACCTTGACGGTGGTCATGCTGAAATCCTTTCGAAATTTTTCGTCCCACCAAATGTGGTGGTTGTCGCGCCCTTCTTCAAGCAGTTCTTGTGTCACGCTCCCGTGAGTCGGGCAAGGGCGTCGTCCATAGCCCGGGACGGCAGTTCGATCAGCCTTGGCGCTTCGGTGAACAGCAGGGCTGCCTTGACCTCCCGTCCGGGATAAAGCGGCTGCAGCAGGGCGCGATAGAGCGCGAGCTGAAGCAGATAGGCCGGCGGGACTTCCGCCAGGGAGGCGGGTGCGGGCCGGTTGGTCTTGTAGTCGACGATCGAGACCGCATTCGGGGTCACCGCCAGCCGATCGATCTTGCCCGAAATGGAGCGGATCTTGCCCTTGACCTCCAGGCTGCCCATGATCGCGACCTCGGCGCGCGAGGAGGGCGCGAACAGCTGACCGAGGCCGGGGTCGGCAAGGATGGCGATGACCGATGCCAGGGCCTTTTCACGCTCGGCCTCAGGCCACGCCGCACCCGTTCGGGAGAGATAACGCTTCACAGCGTCCACCCGTGCGTCCTCGGCGATGCCGGGCAGCATCTGCAGCAGTTTGTGCAGGGCGAGCCCGCGCAGCACGGCAAAACCCGGCTCGGCAGCGGCGTCCAGCACCGGCGACGCCTTGTCGACCACCGCTTCCTTGCCTTCCTCGATCAGCGCCGAGGCGCCCGACGGCGACAGGGGACGCGGCAGGTCCTCGAAAGGCGGCAAGGGCCTGAACAGGGTCGTCGGCAAGGGTCCGAAAGCATCGGCCTGCCGTGCCTGTTCGCCCGGACTTGGCGCAACCGGCGGCAGTTTGGTGATGTGGAAACGGTAGACAGGCTCCCCGCCGGCAGGATGCGGACGCTGTTCGCTTTCGGGCGCGCCGCTCAGCGCGCGGCTGACGATCGAATGCCATGTGCCGGCGTTCGGCGCCCGCTTGCCGTGATAGCCGCAGACGATAAGCCGGTCCTCGGCGCGCGTCATGCCGACATAGAGCAGCCGGCGGTACTCGTCGTCGGCGAGTTCGCGGGCGCGAGCGGCGGCCGTCTTCGAGAAGCCGTTGGCGACGTCGCTGGCCGAACGCCAGAGATAGCCCCTGCCGTCCCAATGTCGGCCAGAGCCGTCGAAAGGCATCAGGCGCGGTAAATGCTGGTCGCTGAACGGGGCGGAACCGCCGTCGACCAGGAACACCACGGGCGCCTCCAGGCCCTTCGCCGCATGCACGGTCATGACCCGGACCTCGTCGCGGGTCTGGTCCATCTCGCGCTTGATCTCGGGGCCGGCGTTTTCCAGTGTCGACAGGAAGGCTTCCAGCCCGGGCAGGCCGGTCCGCTCTTCGGCAAGGCAGAAGCTCAGGAACTCATCGAGAATATCGCCGGCTTCCGGCCCGAGCCGCGCGATCATCTTGCGGCGTACGCCATCGCGCGCCAGCAGGGCGGCATAGAATTCGAACACCGGCTTGAAGGCGGCCTCGTCAGCCCAGCCGTCGAGTTGCGCGACGACCGCCGCGAGCGTTTCGCTTCCGCCGGCATGCTGGCGTAGCGATGCCGCCAGCGACACGCCGGACGGCCGTTGCGCGGCGAGCGTGAACAGTGTCTCTTCCGGCAGGTCGAAGACCGGACTGCGCAGCAGAGCGGCGAGCGACAAGTCGTCCTGCGGCTGGATCAAAAGGTGGCCGAGCGCGATCAGGTCCTTGACGGCAATATGGCCCGACAGGCTCAGCCGGTCAGCGCCGGCAACCGGGATGTCGCGGCGCTTGAGCGCGCGGGTCAGCGCGTGGACGAAGCTGTCGCGCTTGCGCACCAACACCAGCACGTCGCCCGGTCGCAGCCGCTTGCCACGCCCCTCGATGATTTCGCCCTTGCCGATCCAGCCGGCAATGGTGGCCGCGACATTCTCGGCGACGCGTACCGCCGGCGCATGGGCATGATCGATCGCTTGCGCCCAGTCGTCGGGTTCGTCGACGGCCTCAGCACCGATCGACGGCCAGACCTCGACATAGCCTGGCGCATCGGTGCGGATCGCCTTGTGGTTCAGTGGATCGGGATCGTGGCTGATGCCGCGCCGCACGATGGGGTCGGCAAAGACCCGGTCGACGGCGGCCAGCACATCGTCAGTGGAGCGGAACGACCAGGTCAGCTTGAGGTCGGCGAAGGACGCTTCGGCATCGCGCACACGCCCGGCGAACAACAACCGGCTGTCGGCGAAGGAGTCGGGTGCCGCACCCTGGAAGGAGTAGATCGACTGCTTCTCGTCGCCGACGGCAAAGACCGTGCGGTGGACCCGGTCGCGGGCGCCGAAGCCGGCAAAGAATTCTTCCGCCAGCCGCTTCACCACCTCCCATTGATCCGGGCTGGTGTCCTGCGCCTCGTCGAGGAGAATGTGATCTATGCCCTGGTCGAGCTTGTATTGCACCCATGGGCCGGCATCGGGCCGCGCCAAAAGGTTCACCGTGCGGGTGATCAGGTCGTTGAAATCGAGAAAGCCGCGGCCGCGCTTCAGCACTTCGTAGCGTGCGATCAGCCAGTCGGCGATGGTCAGGGCCGCGCGTGTGCCCTCCAGCATCCGGAATAGCGCCAGCCGGTCGACAGTCTCCATGATGGCGCTGGCGGCCGACACATAGCGCTCGGCCAGCTCAGGCAGCCGGTCGGTGAGCGCCTTTTTGAACGCCTTTGCCGGATCATAAGGATCGCCGTCGGTCTTGAGGAAGGCTCTTGCAAGCAACTGCAGCCGGCGGAGAGGGTCGCTCTCGGCGAAGGCCTGGCGCGCATAGGGCAGGATGTTGTTCAACACCGACCTGGCGTCGGTGGCTTCGGCTGCCTGGGCAAAGCCGGCAAAATAGTCCGGCAGGAAGCCAGGCAACGGCCATACAGATGCCGCTATGCCTTCGGCGGTCTGGCCGGGCTGGAAATGGAATTCATCGAACAGCGGCTGGAAGCCGTCACGCCCGACAGCATCGAGGAAATGGCGCAACCCGTCACGCTTGCGCACGATCTCGCCAAGCAAGGCGTCGAGACCGGCTTCACCGCCGCGTTCCAGGATAGTGGCGAAGGCCTCCGCCAAAGTTCTGTCGCCGGCGGCGGAGATCATCTCGCGGCGCGCAGCGGCAAAAAGCGAGGCCTCCATCTGGCTGTCGAGCATTTCGAAATGGGCGGGGATGTTGGCTTCCAGGGGGAACTGATGCAGGACGGATTCGCAGAAGGCGTGGATGGTCTGGATTTTCAACCCGCCAGGCGTCTCCAGCGCCTCGGCGAACAGGCGGCGGGCGCGGCGCATGGTGTCGCGATCGGCCCGGCGCCCTTCCAGCGCCTCTATTCTGGCGGCCAGCTCCAGATCACCCAACGATGTCCATTCCGACAGCGTGGAGAAAACCCGGTTCGACATGTTGGCGGCCGCGGCGCGCGTATAGGTCAGGCACAATATCTTCGAGGGATCGGTGCCGTTGAGCAGCAGCCGGATGACGCGCTGGGCCAGCACGTGCGTCTTGCCCGATCCCGCATTGGCCGACACCCAGGCCGAATTGCCGGGATCGGCGGCCCGGGCCTGGCTCGAAGCCGTATCGCTCGGGATCGGATAGGCTTTCTTCATGCCTCCCCTCCCTCATCCCCGGCGTCGCCGCCGGCGGACCATTCGAGCACGCGGGCGAGGTGGTCGTAATCGCCATCGGTTTCGCCTTCGCGAAACGGCAGCGCGCGCGACAGATAGCCGGTCGCCGGGTCGGCATAATGGATCAGCAGTTTTTCCAGCCGCGCCCAGGCCTCTTCGGCAAGATCGGCGGCGGTGCGTGGTTGGCGGTTGTGTTCGAGTATGGACTCCTCGAACACCTCGCCATTCGGCTTCAACCTGATGAAGGCCAGTTGCGACGGTTCGCGCGTGCCCAAATCCTTGAATGCGCCACGCCTGAGCAGCGCCCCTTCCAACGCCAGTTGCGGCGCCAATAGCGTATGGGCCTGTGCCTTGGAAGGCGATGAGCCCGTCTTGTAGTCCAGAATGTCCGCCATGCCGCCGGCCAGCAGGTCGACACGGTCGGCATAGCCGGACAGCGTTACGCCGGACTGTCCGACCACAGTCTTGCCGGCGCGCTCCTCGGCATGCCGCTGGATGACCGCGTCGGCGCGCGTTCGCTCCCATTCGATGATGTTGGCGGCGAGCTTTTCGAACCGCGGCCACCACACCGCCTCGATATCGGCCGGAAGCGCCGCCTCGGCAAAACAGGCGCGGCCGGCGGCGATGAGCCCGGCCAATGCGTCCGGCGCGCGCGGGTCGGCCACCTCGGACGAAAAGAGATGCAGGATGGCGTGAAACAGCGTGCCGCGCTCCGCCGCACCCGGATCGCGGACGAGCGGATCGAGCGGCGTCAGGCCAAGGATCCTCCGGGCATAGACAGCGTAGGGGTCCCGGCGCAGCGTCTCGATCTCGGTGACGGAGAAATGCGTCGGGCGGACCGAGAGCGGTGGCTTCGGCTGCGGCCGTGGCGCGAAATCCCGCTTCGGCCCCGTGTCGAGCGCGCGCGCCCAGGCGAGCAGCTCATCGCCGCGCCGGCGCAGTGCCGCCGCCTGATCGTTGCCGATGAAGGTGAGCAGCCGCTGCAACCAGCGCGACGGCACGGCGGGCGCGTCGCCGGCACGCGCCGAGCGGGCCAGCACCACATGTCTCGCGCCCATGGCCATCTGGAAATCATGCGCGGCAAGCCCGATGCGCCGCTCCGGCGGTTCCAGGTCGATGCCGGTCTTCATCAGCCGCGACATGAAGCGGTCGCTCTCCGGCTTGCGCGGCCAGACGCCTTCGTTGAGCCCGCCGATGACCAGCGTGTCGACATCCTGCAGCCGCGCCTCCAGGGCGCCCCAGATGGCGATGTTCCTGTCGGTGCCTTGCGCTGGCTTGACGGTCTCGGGCGCGATCAGCGCCTCCATCACATCGGGCCATTCGATTGCCGCGAACGACAGCGGCGCCGAAGCCGCGACCAGCCCGCGCAGCAGTTCGGCGAGTTTTTCGCCGGCATCGCCGGCGTAGAGTTCGCCAAGACCACCGTCGGCGGAACGGCCGAGATTTTCCAGGGCAACGACGCTGGCTTCGACCAGCTCGGCAAGGCCGGCCTCCGCCTGGCCGCGAAAGGCCGAAAGCGGCGCCAGCGCGTCAGCCAGGCGTGCGAGAAGGGTCCGCGCAACCTCAATGGAGCGCACGGTCAGGCGGGCAAACCAGAACGGCGGCCGGCTGCCGTCGCCTAGCCCGGTGAGGCGGGCCTCGAAAAGATCCGGCAGCGAAGCGATGTCGGGGCGGCCGGTGCCGCCGCGCAGCGCCACCAGTTCGACCAATTCCGCCGCGTGGCGCACGTTGACCCGTTCCAGACCCAGGCCAAGCAGGGGATGCTTGAGCAGCGCCAACAGGCCGACCGGATCGCCCGGCCGGAACACCGCTTCGAGCGCCAGCCTGAGCAGGCTGGCCGCCGGCGTGTTGGACAGCGGCGTGCCGCCGGAATCATCGGCAACCACACCGAAGCGCTTGAGCTCGACCGAGACGCGGCGTGCCAGCGCGCGGTCGCCGGTCACGAGAGCGGCCCTTTGGCCGGGTTCTTCCACTGCCTGCTTGAGCGCGACGGCGATCGCGACGGCTTCGTCGCGCTCGCTTGCCGCCTCCAGCAGCGTCACGTCGGCGAAGGCGCCGGCAATATCGGACGCTGAAAACCCGTTTCGTGTTTCCGCCCACAATTCCGTGGTCTCGGCCGGCCGCAGCGCCTGGCCGACAAGGGCGGCGCGGCGCGCGAGCTTCGGCTCGGCCGCACCGATCTCCTCGACATCGCCGCGCAGCACGCCGATCTTGCCGATCAGCTTTGCCAGGCCGTATTGCGGATGGCCCAGCACGGCTGGACGCGCGCCGGGAGCGACGAGAGCCTGGAAGGAGGCTTCGTCGAGCATCTGGTCCAGCCCGGGCAGCACGATGGCACCGCCGGACAGGCCGGCGATGGTCGCAAGCAGCTCCGCCGTGGCGGGTATGGAGCCAGTGGACCCCGCGGCTATGACCGGCCCGGCGGGTGGATTGCGCCGTAGCCGCGCCGCCTCGGCACGGATCAGGGCGCTGCGATGCGCGGCTGGGTTGGAGCGGTCGCTCTCTGCGAGGAATTTCGGCCAGGCATCGGTGACGATGCCGAGGAATTCGAGCGTGACCTGCCACCATCCGGCAAGGTTGCCACTGACTAGGCCGGCAAGTTTGGCCCAGTCGGTGCCTTCCGTCTCGATCTCGTCCATCAGCCCGGCCAGATCGCGCGCCAGCCAGATCGCGTCGGCGGTGGAGGCTGGGACGACGATCTCCTCGGCGAAGAGGGCCGCGACATGGGCGGGCAACCGGCGTTTCCACGCCCGCACCAGCGGCGTCAGCAGCAACAGTCGCTCGGTGGCGGCGATCGGGGGCGCGAGATCGATTGCCGCCGTTGGATCGGCCTCGAATGCGGCCTCATCCTCGTCGAATTCGCCGAGCGGCCGGATCACCGGCAGGATCGCCGAACCGCCGCCGCCACGCGCCTTCAGACTGTCGACGAAGACGCCGCGCAAGGCACGTGCGGCCCGGCGCGTCGGCACATAGATGGTAACATCGGCCAAAGCGAGGGGGTCACCGTCGAACCGAAAGCCAGGGATAAGGCGGCCGTCAAGCAGCGCCTCGGCCAGCGTCGGCAGAAACGGCGCTCCGGAGGGAATGGAGAAAACGCGGCTTGAGCCGCTCATTGCGATCCGATGAGTACGCCGGCCACTGCGTCTTCGGCGAGCGGAATGGCATCGGGCGTGCCGACGGTTATCCAGTGGCCATGCATCGGCATGCCGAACAGGCGGCCGGCGGCAATCGCCTTGTCGAAATAGGCATTGAGCGAATGCGGTTCGGCGGGTACGTTTTTGAACAGGCGCGGATGGATGATCGCGGCGCCGGCATAGATCAGGCCAGCGGGATCGCCTTTCGAACGCCGCAGGGCGCCATCCGGCGCAACCAGGAAATCGGTGCTGCCACAGTGCCCTGTCGCCTGATGGAGATCGGCCAGCATCAGCAGAATATCCATTTTCGTGGCGTCCCATGCATGGGCAAGCCGCCCGAGATTGAGCGGGCCGTGGTCGATCCAGAATGTATCGGCGTTGAGAATGTAGAACGGCTCCTGGCCGAGCTCCGGCAGCGCCTTGACGATGCCGCCGGCGGAATCGAGCAGCCGGTCGCTCTCGTCGGAAATGACGATGCGCGGCGCGCGGCGCGCGGCCACATGAGCGACGATCTGGTCGGGAAGGTAATGGACATTGACCACCGCCTTGCCGACGCCGGCCGCCGCCAGGCTGTCGAGGCCCCAGTCGAGCAGCGTCTTGCCAGCGATCCTGACCAGCGGCTTGGGGATAGCGTCGGTGATCGGCCGCATGCGCTTGCCGAGCCCCGCGGCAAGTACGATGGCGGTGTCCGGTTTCGTTGTCACAGCGCTCGTTCCTCCAGCAGCCCGTGCGCGTTGTAGAAATCCCGCAGGTCGGCGAGCGCGGGATGCGACAGCGCCCGCCTGAGATAATCGCGGATGCGCGGCAGGTGCCTGAGATAATAGGGTTTGCCGTCACGTTTTTCGAGGCGCACGAAAATACCCAGAATCTTGGAATTGCGCTGCGCGGCCATGATTGCATAGGCTTCGAGGAAGCTTTCTTCGTCGAAGCCGCCCGCTGCATGACGTGCGGCGACATAGGCGTCGAGCGTCCGCTTCTCGATCTCGGGTGCCATTGTGACGCGAGCGTCCATGGCGAGCGAGGCGACGTCATAGGCGCAAGGCCCGATCAGCGCGTCCTGGACGTCGACGATGCCGAGCCGGTCGAGGCCGGACCGCTCGCCGCGCCAGATGATGTTAGGCGAGTGGAAGTCGCGCAGCATCAGCGTGTATTCGCTGCCTTGCAGCCGGTCGAGAAGCGCATTCCATATCTTGTGGTAGCCGGAACGCAGCGCCTCGCTTGCCGGCTCGCCCGATATCGCCGGCACGTACCAGTCGATCAGCAGGTCGGCCTCGATCAGCATGGCGTCGCGATCGAAGGGCGGCACGTCATGAACGACGCCGGGAGCCGCCTCCATGCGGTGAGGCCAAGCCTTGCCGTGCATCATGGCAAGCAGTTCGGCCGCCGCCTCGTACCGTTCGGCGACCGGCTCGCCATTGCCGTCGAGGAAACCTTCCGAGCCCAGATGCTCGAGCAGCAGGAAACCCTGGTCGAGATCCTGCGCGTCGATCCTGGGCACCGCGACCCCGGCGGCCAGCAGCGCACGGTCGATTGCGACGAAGGCGGACACCGACTGCGCCGTATGGGCGATCACGGCATAGGGTTTGCCGTCGCGCACGGGCGGGCCGAGCACCAGCCGCGGCGAGTTCATCAGCACGCGCGGCGCCTCGCCGACAAGCGTTACGATCTCGTAGGAGCGGGCCGAGGCATCGCCGATGAAATGCCGGCGCCGCGCTTGCCCCCAGCCGGCGCTCTCCAGAAAACCGCGCATGGCCAGCGAGCGCGCGACACGGTCGAAGGTAACCCCTTGCCCCGACAGTCGGGCCAGCCGGCCCTCGCCATGCTGGACGAGTTCGATCAGCACCGTCGCTTTGGGCAGATAGCCGTCAGCCCGTTCCGGCCATTCGATCAGGGCGGCACCTTGCGCCAGCGCCTCCTCGAAGCCGAGTTCGTCGAGCTCGGCCGCCGAGGACAGGCGGTAGAGATCGAAATGGTGAACCGGCACGCGGGTATCGTAGCTCTGTACCAGCGTGAAGGTCGGGCTCGGCACTTCGAGACCGGCATCGTCGGCCAGCGCCCGGATCAGTGCCCTTGCCAGCGTCGACTTGCCGGCGCCGAGATCGCCCTTGAGCGCCAGCACGTCGCCCACGCGCAGCGCCAACGCCAGATCCTCGCCCAGCCGGGCTGTCTGGGTCTCGTCGGCGAGCAAACGCTCCAGCACCGGTTCCGTCATTGAGCGCGCTACTCGGCCGCTGCGCGGATACCCGGCATGTCGGGAAAGGTGCAGATGACGGTCGTGCCCTTGTCCTTGCCGGTTTCGATGCGAACGGCGCCGCCATGCAGTTCGACAAAGCTCTTGACGATCGACAGGCCGAGGCCGGCGCCGCGCCGGCGGCCGCCATTGGCGCGCGGTTCGAAGCGGCGGAACACCGAATCGAGCACATCGGGCGGCATGCCAGGTCCGTCGTCGTGAACCGAGAACTCGACCCCGTCCGCCAACTGACGGCAGGCCAGCCGGATGGTGCTGGCCTCCGGCGCGTAGTTGGCGGCGTTGCTGAGCAGATTGTAGAGGATCTGGCGGATGCGCGTTTCGTCGCCATGGAACGTCTTCGGCGCGGCGGCGGCATCGACCGCGAGCCGGATCGAATGCTCCTCCAGCCGGTCGGCGACAAGCTCGGCGGCAGCCGCGATGGTGCGGTCCACATGCACCTCGGAAATGTCGAGCTGCATGATGCCGGCATCGACGGTCGCCAGGTCGAGTATGTCGTTGACGATGGTCAGCAGCACCGAGGAGGACGAGCCGACATGTTCGACATATTCGCGCTGCTTCTGCGTCAGCGGGCCAGTCGCCGGCAGCGACAGCAGTTCGGTGAAACCGATGATGTTGGTCAGCGGCGAACGCAGTTCGTAGGACACATGCTGGACGAAGTCGTTCTTGAGCTGGTCCGATTTCTCCAGCGCCTCGTTCCTGTCCTTGAGCGCGCGTTCGACATGGACGCTGTCCGTGACGTCGACGAAGGTCATCATCACCTGCCCGTTGGGCAGCGGAATCACGGCGTAGCGCAGCACGGTGCCATTGTTGAGCTCGGTCTGGCCGTGGCGCTCGCGGCGCTCGTCGTCGAAGCCGGTGATGGCGGCGACAAAGCCGGGCCAGGGGCTCTCGACCGCCTGCCGATCTGAGAGCTCGCGTATGGTCGATACGTGCACATTGGGCTTGGCGACTTCCGTGCCCAACCCCCACAGCGTGGCAAAGGCCGGGTTCGACAGCCGCAGCCGGCCATCGGGACCGAACACCGCCACGCCTTCGGCCAGATTGTCGAGCGTTTCGCCCTGGACCCGGACCGCGGTGCGGTAGCGGCTTTCGAGATCCATCTTCTCGGTCAGGTTCTCGAACACCCAGGTGACGCCGCCCTTGGGTTGCGGGTTGGCGACGACGCGGATGGTCTTGCCGTCCGGCAGGTGCCACCAGTGTTCCTGCGATTCGACCGCTCGATAGGCGCCGAGCAGGCCTTCCTTCCAGCGGCGCCATTCCGGCTGTTCGGCGATCTTGCCTTCGCTGCGCAGCCGGTCGAGCAAAAGGGCGTTGTCGGGCGCGCTGTGCAGGAAGCCGCTGTCGAGCCCCCACAGTTTCTGGAAAGCCTGGTTGAAGAAGCGCAGCTTCTCGTTCGTGTCGAAGATGGCGACTGCCGTGTTGAGCTGATCGAGCGTATCGGCATGGCTGCGCACGGTCCGCTCATATTCGCCGCGGATGGCCTCGATGGCGCTGGTGTCGCAGGCAAGGCCGGCCGAACCGTCGGCGCCGGCAAAGTCGGTCACGGCAAACACGCGGCGGTCGCCTTCGATCACCGTCGAAAGCGATTGCTCGAACACCGGATGCGATTTGTGCTGGGCGGCGATGGCCTCGCGCGCCTGGCCGCCGAGGAACTCCTGGGCGTCACGCACGGCGGCTTCAGCGTTCTCGGCTTCGACCGCGTCGGCATAGGCCCGGTTGACCCATTTCAGCCGGCCATGCTCGTCACGCAGCCATGCCGGCATCTTCAGCGCCTCGAGCAGGCCGATCATCGTGTCATGGTCGGCGGCCAGCCGCTGGTTTTCGATCTTGAGCCGGGCCTGGCTGCGCTGTGTCTCGGATAGCGAGACAAACCGCACCAGCACATGGGCCGCGCTCTTTCGGCCATGCACTTCCAACGGAGCGCCGGCCTGCGATTCCACCACCAGGTCGAACGCCCTGCCTTTTTCCCGCAAACCCGTCACGGCATGTTCGAGTGCCGCCGCCGAGCGCGGCATCAGCCAGCGCCCAAAGGCTAGGAATGCGGCCCGTTCCTCCGGCGCTCCGCTTTCGGTCGGCAATGTGCCGATGAGCTCGGGTTTCTTGTTTTCCGAGGCCCAGACCACCACACGCTGGTCGCGCAGATTGAGCAGCGCTTCCGAACGTCGCAACGCCGCGCTGATATCGGCGACGCGGCTTCTCAGCTCGACATTTTCCGCCGAGGTGCGCGCGCGTTCGCGAATGAGAACGATGGCCGACAGGAATGCCGCTCCCATCACTCCGGCAAAGACGGCTAGCTGCATGACCTCGATCGTGCTGACCGAAAGGCTGGCCGCCACTTCGGCGCCCTGGGCGCATGCAACCCCACCAAGCAGCGGACCGGCAAGTGTGGAGCCGGCAAGCAGCAGCCCCGCGCGGCCACGCCACGAAGGGCGCCGCGAGCCAGTGGTCTCCGAATCCTGATGGCCGCCGGAAACGGCCTGTCCCGCGTGAAGCGGGTTTTCCCCCGGCATGTCTTGGTCCTCTTCGCCGCCTGAATGCAAGACCGCCCTGACGCGTGCGCCGGTCCTCGCCCCTGGACCCGCGAATCACAACAATAGCGCCTGCTGGAATCGGCGTGAAGAATCATTCGGCGCAAAAATAATGCCGGGCGAAAAGTCAATCGCCCGGCATCAATATCTTGTAGCAAATTCGGCTTTGGTTAATAGCGGTAGTGTTCCGGCTTGAATGGCCCCTGCGGCGTGACGCCGATATAGGCGGCCTGCTCGCCCGACAGCTCGGTCAGGCGGGCGCCTAGCTTGTCGAGATGCAGGCGTGCGACCTTCTCGTCGAGATGCTTGGGCAGCACATAGACCTGGTTCTGGTACTGCTCGCCCTTGGTGAACAACTCGATCTGCGCCAGCACCTGGTTGGTGAAGGAGGCCGACATGACGAAGCTCGGGTGGCCGGTGGCGTTGCCGAGATTGAGCAGGCGACCTTCCGACAGGAGGATCATGCGCTTGCCGTCCGGGAAGGTGATCATGTCGACCTGCGGCTTGACATTGGTCCACTTCAGATTGCGCAGCGACGCAACCTGGATCTCGTTGTCGAAATGGCCGATGTTGCCGACGATCACCATGTCCTTCATCGAGCGCATGTGGTCGAGGGTAACCACATCCTTGTTGCCGGTGGTGGTGATGACGATGTCGGCGGTCGGTGCCGCATCTTCCAGCGTGACCACTTCAAAGCCGTCCATCGCCGCCTGCAGCGCGCAGATCGGATCGACTTCGGTGACCTTGACGCGGGCGCCCGCGCCCTTGAGCGAGGCCGACGAGCCCTTGCCGACGTCGCCATAACCGCAGACGACCGCGACCTTGCCGGCCATCATCGTGTCGGTGCCGCGGCGGATACCGTCGACCAGCGATTCCTTGCAGCCGTATTTGTTGTCGAATTTCGACTTGGTGACCGAATCGTTGACGTTGATGGCCGGGAAGGGCAGCAGGCCCTTCTTCTGCAACTGGTAGAGCCGGTTGACGCCGGTCGTCGTCTCTTCGGTGACGCCGCGGATCGCTTCCTTCTGCTTGGTGAAGAAGCCCGGCGAAGCCTTCAGCCGCTTCTTCACCTGGGCGTAGAAATATTCCTCTTCCTCGCTCTGCGGATTGGACAGCACGTCCTCGCCGGCTTCGGCACGGGCGCCGATCAAGATGTACATGGTGGCGTCGCCGCCATCATCGAGGATCATGTTGGAGAGGCCGCCATCGGCCCACTGGAAGATCCTGTCGGTGTAATCCCAGTACTGTTCGAGGCTCTCGCCCTTGACGGCGAAGACCGGAATGCCAGTCTCGGCGATGGCCGCGGCGGCGTGGTCCTGGGTCGAGAAGATGTTGCAGGAAGCCCAGCGGATGTCGGCGCCGAGCGCCTTCAGCGTCTCGATCAGTACCGCCGTCTGGATCGTCATGTGCAGCGAGCCGGTGATGCGCGCGCCCTTGAGCGGCTTCTTGGCGCCGAATTCCTCGCGGCAGGCCATCAGGCCCGGCATTTCGGTTTCGGCGATATCGAGTTCCTTGCGGCCCCAGCCGGCAAGAGAGATGTCGGCGACCACATAGTCCTTGCTACCCGTCATGGCAGTGCTCCGATGCGAATTGTCTTGCTGTGAATTGATCGTTTGGCTTGCGAATTGGTTGCGGATGCGCCCGCGCCGGTCGGCGCGTCGAAGGGCGCGAATTGCCGGCCTGACTAGCAGATCGGGCTTCGCACGACAATGGGATATAAAGAAATCTTTATTCGTGCATGTCCCGGAGGGCTGACTTCCGGGTCAGCACTCCTCGCCGAAACGGGAGGCGACGAGCTGCTCCAGCGCGTCCATGACCTCGAGCGCCTCCGGGCCGCTGGCGGTGACGCGGATCGAGTATCCAGGGCTGGCCGCCAGCATCATCAGGCCCATGATCGAGGTGCCGCCGACCTTGACGCCGTCCTTCTCGACATGGACCGAAGCGTTGAAACCGCTGGCAAGCTGGACGAATTTCGCCGAGGCGCGCGCATGCAGGCCGCGCTGGTTGACGATCGGAAACTCCCTGACGATCTGGTCCTTGTCAGGCGACAGCGTACTCATTTGCTGCTCAAAAGCTGGCTGGCGACGTTGATATATTTGCGGCCCGCGGCTTGCGCTTCATCGAGCGCGGCCGCCATGTTGTCGCCCTTGCGGATCGACGACAGCTTGATCAGCATCGGCAGGTTCATGCCGGCGATCACCTCGGTGCGGCCGGACTCCATTACCGAGATGGCAAGGTTGGACGGCGTGCCGCCGAACATGTCGGTCAACACGATCACACCCGCCCCCGTATCGACACGGGCGACGGCGTCGACGATGTCGCGGCGACGCTGCTCCATATCGTCGTCGGCACCGATCGCCACGGTTTCGAAATTGTCTTGTGGCCCGACGACATGTTCGACGGCATGTCTGAACTCGGTGGCCAGTTGACCGTGCGTTACAAGCACGAGTCCGATCATTCTTTGGTGGCTCCCGTCATCGCCGCTTCACAGGCGCATTTTATGCTCGCCAGCCAATCCAGGCGGCGGGAGCGCTATCTTGTCGACGCGCGGCCCGTTGACAAGCCCAAAATTGCGCCGGCCCACGCCATTTTGACGCATTGCAGCAAAAAACCCAGCGCGGATCATAGAAAAGGCAGAATCGACAGCCGCGCCATCACGGCGAGCAAGGCGGCCGCGACATTGCGCTCGGCCAGATCGATGCGCGCCACCGCACAGCCGGCGATGTCGTCGCTTGCATCCTCCTGGAAGCGTGCGATTTCGCCGGCCGGCAACAGGCGCACATGCAGATCGACGACGCAGGCCGGTTCGAACGGCAGGGCCCATGGCCCATGTCCCGGCACCTCGGCAAGGCCTTCGATGGTGGCGGGCGCACGGCACACCAGCCGCCCGGCATGGGCTTCGACGAAGAGCTGATCGTCGCCGACGAGCCGTGAGAACAATCCGCGTTGCAGGCAATGGCTGATCAGCGTCAGAGCCAGCGTTGTCTTGCCCGACCCGGATGAGCCGCTGATGAGAATGCCGCTCTCGCCGATCAGCAGCGCCGTGGCGTGTATGTTGTCAGGCCGCACGTCGCGATTCCTGGCGATTGGCGGTCATCCCTCGGCCGGGAGCGTCACGACGAAGCGTGCGCCCTTGATCTCGCCGGGCTTGGTGCCTGGTATGTTTTCGGCGGTCAACGTACCGCCATGGGCCTCGACGATCTGCCTGGAGATGGACAGGCCAAGGCCGGAATTCTGGCCGAACGCCTCGCCGGCGGGCCGGTCGGTGTAAAAACGTTCGAAGATGCGGTCGATGGCGTCGGCGCGGATGCCGGGACCGTTGTCGTCGACGGTCAGGATGTTGAACTTGCCGGCGCGCGCCAGCGACAGGCTGATGTGGCCATGGTCCTCGGGGACGAAGGAACGGGCGTTCTCGATCAGATTGGTGATGACCTGGCCGATGCGCAGATCGTGACCGACGACGACATAGCCCTTGGCGCCCTGCGGCAGCTTGGCAACTTTGAGCTCGATCTCGACCGCCTTCTTGTTGCGCGTGGTTTCACGCGAAACAGCGACGAGGTCGGTGACGAATTTCTTCAGGTCGACGGTGCCGGCATCTTCGCGCGCCAATTCCGCATCGAGGCGCGAGGCGTCGGAAATGTCGGTGATGAGGCGGTCCAGCCGTTTCACGTCATGCTGGATGATCTCCATCAGGCGCGCACGGGAGGTGTCATTCTTCGCCAGCGGCAACGTTTCGACGGCACTGCGCAACGACGTCAGCGGGTTCTTCAACTCGTGCGAGACATCGGCCGCGAAGCTTTCGATCGCCTCGATGCGCGCATAGAGCGCGTTGGTCATGTCGCGCACGGCAATCGACAGATTGCCGATCTCGTCCTGGCGGTCGGAAAAGTCGGGGATTTCCTCGCGACTCTTGACGCCGCGACGCACCCGTACGGCCGCCGCCGACAGCCGGCGCAGCGGGTTGGCGATGGTGGACGCCAGAAGCATCGACAGGATGGCTGTGACGAGCGCCGCGATGCCGAAGACGCGCAGGATCGCCTTGCGTTCGGCGGCGACGATCTTGTCGATATCACCGCCTTCGGTCGACAGCATCAGCACGCCGAGCACGGCGCGAAAACGCTGGATCGGCACCGCCACCGAGACGATCTGCTCGCCCTGTTCCGAGACGCGCACGATGGTCGACGGACTGCCCGTCAATGCCTTGACCACTTCCGGGAAGGCGGCGCCGTTGCCGCCGGGCTGTTCGTGATAGACCGGCAGGTCGGTGTTGCGGAAGAAGTCGAAGATGAATTTCTGGACGCGCTCGACAAGGTCGGGCTCCTCCTCCTCGACCGGCGGCAGGTCGTAGCGCAGGATCTGACCGCGCGAATAGAGATGGCGCGAATCGAGCAGCAAATTGGCGTCGCGGTCATAGATGCGGGCTCGGGTGCGGGTCGGCGAGATCAGCCGCCGCAGGACCGGCGCCACGCGCTCGGGATTGATCGGAAAATCCAGATTGTCGAGTTGGTCCGAGCCAGGCCCCAGGCTTTCGCCGGCCTGCAGCTCAAGCAGTTTTTCCGGGTCGATGCTGATCGAATCCGTCTCGACCGTCGCCGACGCCGCAATCGCGCCGGCGATGATTTCGCCCTGCGTCATCAGGCTTTCGACGCGCGCGTCGATCAGCCCGTCGCGGAAGGTGTTGAGATAGAGGATGCCGGTGACGAGCACCGCCAGCCCGGCGAGATTGAGGAAAAGAATACGCCGCGTCAGGCTGGAAAAGATATGGTGGCCGAGGAAGCGGCGCATCGGCACCGTGATTTTCGACACGAAGGAAGGCATGATGCGCGACGGCCGCCTGGCGACGCCCGCCGGTCTTGTTCGCTGTGCTTCCACTGCCATCGAATAGCAGCTCCCGCTAGTCCCAGGTTTGACGTATGTCGCAGCCCCACACCAGGGACCGCTTCTGCTCGACATACATCAAATTACGCTTCGCGGAACCGATATCCGACTCCGTAAAGGGTTTCGATCATCTCGAAGTCGTCGTCGACAGCCTTGAACTTCTTGCGCAGCCGCTTGATGTGGCTGTCGATCGTGCGGTCATCGACATAGACCTGCTCATCATAGGCCGAATCCATCAGCGCATCACGGCTTTTTACCACGCCGGGACGCTGCGCCAGCGAATGCAGGATCAGGAACTCCGTGACGGTAAGCGTCACCGGCTCACCCTTCCAGGTGCAGGTATGGCGTTCCTGGTCCATGACGAGCTGGCCACGTTCGAGCGAGCGGGCCTGCTGACTCGGCGCTTTTGCCGCGGCCTCGCGGGCACTGGCACGGCGCAGCACGGCGCGCACCCGCTCGACCAGCAGGCGCTGCGAGAACGGTTTGCGGATAAAGTCGTCGGCGCCCATCTTGAGACCGAACAATTCATCGATCTCGTCGTCCTTGGAGGTCAGGAAGATCACCGGCAGGTCGGATTTCTGGCGCATCCGGCGCAGCAGCTCCATGCCGTCCATGCGCGGCATCTTGATGTCGAGGATGGCGAGATTAGGCGGCCTGGCCGCCAGGCCTTCCAGCGCGGACGCACCATCCGTGTAGGTCTCGACACGATATCCCTCGGATTCGAGGGCGATCGACACCGACGTCAGAATGTTGCGGTCGTCATCGACAAGCGCGATTGTTGCCATTTCAAGCGGCTCCCTCATGAGCTGTCCCTTCTGTCGTAGAGAAGGGGCTTTTGCAGGACAAATTAGGTACAAAATGTGGCATAGGCCTTAACCGCTGTCACGCGCGGGGTGCCGCCGGCCACAATCCGACCTCGACATGGATTGGACGAACGAACCTCGCCAATCCTTTGGGCAACCGTGAAACTTTTCGCATATATAAACGATTTAAACAACTTTCAAAATATTTAAATCGATTAATGATTTGATATCATTTGGCTTTTCTGGTTCTGACCATCCTAGCCTGCTTAGTGGGTGTGCCGGAAATACGCCGGCAAAGATGCGGCAAATCTTGAAAAGGGTCACCAATGTCGGAAGTCGGCAAACGCAATCCTGCCTGCGCGATCGATCGTGTCGGTCTGAAAACCTCTGGCACGGTGCGCTACAATTTCGGCGCGGCCGCGCTCTACGAGGAAGCGATCCGGCGCGGTGAAGCCCGGCTGACCGCGCATGGCGCGCTGCTCGCCGAGACCGGCCAGCACACCGGTCGCTCGCCCAAGGACAAGTTCATCGTCCGCGACGCCGCCACCGAGCCGCAAGTCTGGTGGGACAACAACAAGGCGATCTCGCCGGCACAGTTCGACGCCTTGCTCGCCGATTTCCAGGCCCATGCCGGGGACAAGGACCTCTATGTGCAGGACCTGGTCGGCGGTGCCGACGCGGAGCTAAAGCTGCCCACCAGGGTGATCACCGAACTTGCCTGGCACTCGTTGTTCATCCGTAACCTGCTCATCCGTCCCGAGGCGGCCGAACTCGAACACTTCGTGCCCGGGATGACGATCATCGACCTGCCGTCCTTCCGCGCCGATCCCGGCCGCCACGGCAGCCGCACCGAAACGGTGATCGCCGTCGACCTGACGCGCAAGATCGTGCTGATCGGTGGCACCTCCTATGCCGGCGAGATGAAGAAGTCGGTGTTCACCATGCTCAACTACCTCCTGCCGGAGAAAGGCGTGATGCCTATGCACTGCTCGGCCAATGAGGGACCGGCCGGCGATGCCGCTATTTTCTTCGGCCTGTCGGGAACCGGCAAGACCACGCTGTCGGCCGATCCGTCGCGCACCTTGATCGGCGATGACGAGCACGGCTGGGGTCCGCACGGCATCTTCAATTTCGAAGGCGGCTGCTACGCCAAGACGATCAAGCTGTCGGCGGAAGCCGAGCCGGAGATCTTCGCCACCACGCAGCGCTTCGGCACCGTGCTGGAAAACGTCGTACTCGACGCCGATGGCATGCCGGATTTCAATGACGGCAGGCTCACCGAAAACACACGCTGCGCCTATCCGCTCGACTTCATCCCCAATGCCTCGAAGACCGGGCGCGCCAGTCACCCGAAGAACATTATCATGCTGACCGCCGACGCTTTCGGCGTGATGCCGCCGATCGCCCGGCTGACGCCGGCGCAGGCGATGTATCATTTCCTTTCCGGCTACACGGCCAAGGTGGCCGGAACGGAAAGGGGCGTGACCGAGCCGGAAGCGACTTTCTCGACCTGTTTCGGCGCGCCGTTCATGCCGCGCCATCCGTCGGAATACGGCAATCTTCTGCGCGAGCTCATCGCTCGCCACGGCGCCGATTGCTGGCTGGTCAACACCGGCTGGACCGGCGGTGCCCATGGCACCGGCAAGCGCATGCCGATCAAGGCGACGCGCGCCTTGCTCGCCGCCGCCCTCGACGGCTCGCTGAAGGCAGGTGCTTTCCGCACCGACGCCAATTTCGGCTTCGAGGTGCCGCTGGCGGCGCCTGGTGTCGACAGCGCCATCCTCGATCCGCGATCGACCTGGGCCGACAAATCGGCCTATGACCGGCAAGCGGCAAGGCTGGTCGGCATGTTCGCCGTCAATTTCGAGAAGTTCGAAAGCCATGTCGACGCCTCCGTCCTCGGCGCGGCGCCGCACATGCAGGAAGCGGCGGAATAGGCGCAGGCAGGACGTCGGTGCCGTCAGCCGTCGGTCGAGACAGTGACAGACTTCCACACCTCGATTTCCTGCCGGAGACGTTCGATTCTGTCCGACACGAGCTTGAGAGCATCGCTGCCAAGCAGAAGCTGCGGCGGCGGATCACTGGCGTCTACCAAGCCTAAAACGGCGGCTGCCAGTTTATCGGGATCACCGAGCTGCTTGCCGCTCTTTATCTGTCGCGCCTCACGTATCGGATCAAAAAGCGCGTCGTAGTCAGTGATTGATCTCTCTGTGCGGACCATTGATCGCCCAGCCCAATCCGTCCGGAACGAGCCGGGGCAGACCGCGGTCACGCGGACACCGAACGGGGCCATTTCCGAACGCATCACCTCCGATATGCCCTGGAGCGCAAACTTGCTGCCGCAATAGTAAGCAATGCCGGGCATGGTGATCATGCCGCCCATCGACGTGACATTGACGATGAATCCACGACGTCGCTCCCGGAACCGGGGAAGAAAAGCCTTAGCGACGGCGACAGCGCCGAAGACATTAACGTCGAACTGACGCCGCATCTCTTCGATCGGCGACTCTTCAAGCACTCCCTCATGCCCATAGCCGGCATTGTTGATCAGCACGTCAACCGGTCCATGTTCGTTCTCCGCCTGCCTGACCACGTCGGGTATGGCGTCGAATTCCGTTACGTCGCACAGTACCGGTCGAACTGCGGGAAGAACGTCGGCGAGCGCTGCGCGTGATGTCTCCGAGCGAACGGCGCCAATCACCTTATGGCCGATCTGGATAGCCGCGGAAGCTATCGCCAAGCCGAAGCCGGAATTCGCGCCGGTGATAAAGAAGGTCTTCTGTGACATGACCCGCAAGCTCTCCTTGATTGGTGATGGATTGACAAATATTATGAGGAACCGAGCGTTTCGATCGCGGATTCTCTGAATTTGTTGCCAAATCCTATTCCGGCCAAACACGGACGATCCACGCGGGGCGAGCTGGTCGAGTTGGCCGGAGCTCTCGCTCCTCGTTGCGGCTACAATCCGACCGCGTTCAACCGCGTCCGCATTCTGCGGACGGAAGCCGTGCTTCACGACGTCCCGGTCCTCTATAAGCCAGGCGCGGTGTTCGTATTACAGGGGAGCAAGCAAGGTATCCTCGAAAGGGAGATCTACCTCTACGACGAGGAACACTATCTGGCGGTTTCGGTGCCCGTTCCATTCCGCATGAAATCGATGGCCAGTTCGGAGCGCCCATTGCTTGCGGTCTATGTTGAGTTCGATATGCAGATGGCAGCCGAGCTCGCCATGCAAGCGCAGATGCATGCCGAACCGGCGAGCGGCAAGTCGCGAGGTCTCGTGTCAAGCAGGATGGCCCCCGAAATAGAGGATGTCCTGCTGCGCCTCCTTGTAGCACTTCGCAGCCCCGTTGAAGCTCTCGTCCTTGGTGACGGCATTCTGCGCGAACTGCATTACCGGGTGCTGGTCGGCCCGCAGGGCGGTGCAATGCTCGCGGCGCTGCAGCAGAAAGGTACGTCCGGAAGGATTATCCAGAGCCTGGCCTGGTTGCGAGAGAACTACGGTTCTGAAATTTCGATCGGCGATCTGGCAAAAGACGTGGGCATGAGCGTTCCTTCCTACCATGTCCATTTCAAGAGCCTGACCGGCAACAGTCCAATGCAGTACGTGAAGGCGATACGGCTCCACGAAGCACGATTGATGATAGCACGCCAGAACAGGACGATCGCAGAGGTCGCGGCTTTGGTAGGCTACGCGAGCCCGTCCCAATTCAGCCGCGACTTCAAACGGCATTTCGGGCGCACGGCATCGGAAGAGACGAAATGGCTTCGTCGCCATCTTGGCGAACTCGCCTGGGCGTCGTGATCAGGATCGTATATGCCAGTTAGGGGCTGCGCTTTCGATCGGGCCTTTTCTTTTTCGGTCCGCCGCGCCATGACTGCGGCATGCCGATCGACGACGACATCATCATATCGGGCGAAGCCGTGATTCACCCGGGCGACCTGCACGAGGATTTCATCCGCTCGTCCGGTCCCGGCGGCCAGAACGTCAACAAGGTGGCGACGGCGGTGCAGCTTCGCTTCGACGCGCGGAACGCCGAGGGCCTATCGGACCGCGTACGCGAGCGGACCATAAAACTTGCCGGCCAGCGCGCCACCAAGGATGGTGTCATCGTCATCGAGGCCGGACGCTTTCGCACTCAGGAGCAAAACCGCGCCGACGCACGGACCAGGCTGGCGGCACTGGTGGCCAAGGCCGCAGAACCGCCGCCGCCGCCGCGCAAGAAGACACGGCCGTCGAAAGGCGCGGTCGAGCGTCGGCTGAAGAGCAAGGCCGGGCGCGGTACGATCAAGAAGCTGCGCGGTCGCGTGGAGAGCGATTAAGCAACACGCAAATCGTGCCCGCAAAACCACTTTCAATTTTGCGTTGCGGATGCGAGGTTTCCCTTATTGCCACAGCAAGGGAGACCTAGAGATGGGTATGTTCGATTTCGTCAAGAACGTCGGCAAGAAGCTCGGCATCGGCGGCGACGAGGAAGCCGCACCCACCGCCGACACGCTCAAGAAAGAGCTCGATTCACACAAGCTCGGTACCGATGGCGTGCAGGTCGTTGTCCAGGGCGATACGGCGGTGCTGAAGGGCGTCGTCAAGGACCAGTCGATCTTCGAAAAGGCGGTCATCGCCGTCGGCAACACGCTGGGCGTCTCCAAGGTGCAGGCTGACGAGTTGCAGGTCGCGCCGGCTTCCGGCACGGCGGCCGCAGCCAAGGAGCCGACTTTCTATACGGTCCAGAAGGGCGACAATCTCTGGAAGATCGCCGAAAAGAGCTATGGCAAGGGCCAGGGCGCCAAGAACACGGTCATCTTCGAGGCGAACAAGCCGATGCTGACCCATCCCGACAAGATCTATCCGGGCCAGGTTCTGCGTATTCCAGAACTTGGCTAATCGCCGGGCATGGTTGTATCAAAACGCTGAAATCAGTGCGCCGCGCGTCCGAAAGGCGCGCGGCGTTGCCTTACCAGCGGCGCTTCAGCGAAGCCGTGATGTTGCGGCCCTGGCCGATGTAGCAATAACCGGAATTGCACACCGTCGCGCGGTCATCGGCAATGTTGCGGACGGCGAAAGCGGCCGAGACACCTTCATACCTCTTGTCGATGGCGCCGAAATCGTAGGACGCCGAGGCATCGAGATAGACGGCGGCATCGTTCTTGGCGGTGTTTGACGTGTCGGTATAGGTCGCGCTCTGCAGCCGCACGCCGGCTCCCACCGAAAGGCCGGGTGCCGCACTGCCCTCGTCGAATTTGTAGTTCGCCCAGAGGCTCGCGACATGTTCGGGGGTGACGGCGGGGACCTTGTCCAACTCCGTCGAGTCAGGGCCGGCGCCCGTGATCTCGGCATGGTTGTAGTTATAGGCCGCGATCACGTCGAGCCCGTCCATGACGGCCGCGCGGGCTTCCAGTTCAAAACCATTGCTGGTGACCTCGCCCAGTGAACGATAGGTGCCCGCATTGGGATCGACGACTACCGGCTTGTTCTTCTCGACCAGATGGTAGGCGACCGCGGACAGCAGGATATCCGTTCCCGGTGGCTGGTACTTGACCCCCACTTCGAACTGTTCGCCCTTCGTAGGCTGAAGAATGCCGCCGCCATCGGCCGAGCGGTTCGAGATCGGTTCGAATGACGTCGCGTAGCTGGCGAAGGGCGCGACGCCGCTATCGAACAGATAGAGGGCGCCGGCCTGCATGCTGAAGGCGTTCTTGTCCACCGCTTCGGAACCGCCCCCAAAATAGTCGCGCGTCTGCTCGACCCAGGTCTGGCGGCCACCGAGCGTGAAACGCCATTTGTCCAGTTCGACCTGATCCAGCGCATAGACGCCGGTCTGGCTCAGATCCGCGTCGGACGCAGAGAACGTGGTGTCCGGGGTCGGGCCGGAGAAACCGTAGGTCGGGTTGGCAATGTCGAAATCGTAAGCCGGATCGGTCGGATCGAACCCATAGCCGAAGGAAGAGGTCAGGTTCGTGTAGTCGAGGCCGAGAAGCAACGTGTGGGCGAGCGCCCCGGTGTCGAACCTGGCCTCGACCTGATTGTCGGCCTGGAAGACGTTCATTTCGTCGCGAATTGCGGTCGCATAACGATGCGCGACCGTACCTGTCCAACCGGAGACCGCGAGATAGCGCGACCTCAGGTCGAGATGGGAGTATCGTACATTCTGGCGCACCGTGATGCCGCCGCCGAAATCGTGCTCGAACTTGTAGCCGACCTGCTGCTGCCGGATCTTCTGATGGTCATAGTCGGGGTCGCTCTCGCGCAGGGTGTGGACCTTTCCCGACGGATCGGTGATCACGCCGACATTGGAATCGGTCTCGTCCGCCTGCACCAGCCCATAGATGGTGAAGGACGTCGCGGCGTCCGGATTCCAGGTGAACGACGGCTGCAGCAAATAGCGGTCGTCGGCGATGTCGAAATTGGTGTCGCCGTTTCGCGCCAGGCCGACGATCCTGTAGAGGAAATCGTCACTGCCCTTGGTGACCGGACCGCCGAAATCGAAGGCGGCCTGCGCCCTGTCCTTCGTGCCATAAAGCAGTTCGACTTCCCTGATCCTGTCCTTGGTCGGCAGCTTGGGCACCTTGTTGACGATGCCTGCCGGCGTTCCCGCGCCGTAAAGCACCGATACCGGTCCCTTGATCACCTCGACGCGTTCGAGCGAGTAGGGGTCGGTGCGGAACGTGCCGTAGTTGATATAGGGCTGGCGCAGGCCGTCCTTGTAGTCGCCGAGCGTGGTTGCGTCGTAGCCCCTGATATAGATCTGGTCGAATCGCGGGTCGAATCCGTAAGCGCCGGTGCTGACGCCTGAGGAATAACGCACCGCCTCGATAATGTCCTGCGCGCCGCGCTCATCGAGTTCCTTGCGTGTCACCACCGAGACGGAGCGGGGCGTTTCGATGAGGGGCGTGTCCGTCTTGGTCGCACCGGAGCTGCGCTTGGCAGCCACCGTCCTGTCGTCCTCACGGGACGTGTCGCCGCCGGCCTCGCCGCTGACCGTAATGGGCTCGAGCACGGTGGCGCCGCCCGATGCCTGGGTGCCTGCCTGCTGGGCGGAGGCTTGGTAGGCACCAGCCAGCGTCGCCAGGCATGTCGTGGCAAGCAGCCCTCGCCGCGACCAGATGCAGCCCCGTTCGATCGCGTTGAAGCCTTGAAGAAATGTCACTTCCATATCCCTCGCTCTCGTTGGCTGCCCGCGGCTTCTCTGGACGCGGAAGCTGAAAATTCTTGCGTCAACCGGTCCGGTTCTAAATCTTGACTATGTTAGTCATCTTTGTTCGTCAACCGCCATTTGGCCAAGACGAATTCGCTGCGGCCATCGCTCGTAAAAACCACGACCGCTTTCGGGTCGCCGTTTTCGTCTGGCGGTGGCATGCTGAGGCTCCGAACCATTCACATGAGCCAACCCATGCTCGTTCTGCCCAAAGGCATCCGTCACATGCCGGCCCATCTGTCCCGCGCCGTCCAGGAGACGCTGGTCGAGGAGGTGAGAAGCATTGTCCAGCAGGCGCCGCTGTTCGTGCCGGCCATGCCTCGGACCGGCAAGGAGATGAGCGTGCGCATGACCAATTGCGGTCCTCTCGGCTGGGTCACCGACAAGGAACGCGGCTATCGCTACCAGCCGACGCATCCGCTGACCGGAGAGCCGTGGCCGCCTATCCCCGACAGTCTGCTAGACCTGTGGCGTCAGGTGTCGGGCTATCCCAATCCACCGCAGGCCTGCCTGATCAATTTCTACACGCCGGAAGCGAAGATGGGCCTGCATCAGGATCGCGACGAGGCCGATTTCTCGGCACCCGTCGTCTCCGTCTCGCTGGGTGACGATTGCCTGTTCAGGGTCGGCCAGACAACCCGCGATGGCGCCACCAAATCGTTCAGGCTCAAAAGCGGCGATGTCGTCGTGCTTGGCGGCGAGGGCCGTCTTGCCTTCCATGGCGTCGACCGCATCTACCCTTCGACCTCGGCGCTGCTCAAGAACGGCGGCAGGATCAATCTGACGTTGCGGCGGGTGACGAAGCCCGACGAGGGCGCCGTATAGGCGAGGGTTCGCGCCCCGCACGGCGCCGCCGACCTTTGGGCGACCAGCGATAGTTCAGTTCAGCGCAGCGGTGAAAAAATCGCCGAGACCAGATGGAAAGGCAAAGCGCCGTAGGTGGCGACCGTCGCCTGATCGTCCCATTGGCGGAACTGCCGGGACGGTCGCGCTTCCAGCGTCAGGGCATGCTGTCGGCCATCGAACGTAACCTTGCCGCGAAAGCACAGCACCCGCTCTCCACCAGACCGGCTGATGGCCATCGCACGCAGACGCGCGACGTGGTCGTCGCCCACATTGATCTCCATTTCGATGCGGCGCCGGACCGGCGGGACGCTGATCCTGATCGTGATGTCCAGCATCATCTCCCCTGCCGTCGCAGGGCACGGTATGGCCTGCGAGAAGGCCAGGGGCGACTGTCCTTCCAGCGGCTCGCGAGGTGCCTGCCTGCCGCGCCATGCTCTGCCGCGCCATGCCCTGGCGGGCGGCTCCTGCCGCAGCCGACCGCTCTTGCGTCTCAGCCGCAACTGCTTGGCGAAGCCGCGCGACAGCCAGGTCAGCCTGCCGAAGTCGGTTCGCGGCTTGGCCTGCAGCACCGCCGACCAGCGTGCAAGGCCGGTGCGGTCGGCCATGTCCAGCACGCGCGCCAGCACCTTGTCAGGCACCGTCACGCCAACATCGAGCGCAAGGTAGGAAAGCGCCACCGCCGCGGCAACGGCAAGGCCACGCCTGGCGACGACATCGAGGAACACGTCCCAGTCGACGCCGCCGGCGCGAATGGCCACCGCGCAATCGACCAGCCAATCGCTGTGGGTGTGGGCATCGAGCCCGCCATGCGCGATGGCGAGCGCGATGCGATCCGCGGGCGACGGCACCAGCACGCCGACACCGCTGAATTCGGCCGTCGCCGCGCGCTGCCAGATCTCCTGGTCATCCTCGTCGCTTTGCTGCGAGCCGTCATAGGCAAGCTGGTGCAGATCGATATCGCCATAACTGCCCTTGAAAAAATTCATCGAGCGCAGCGACGCCAGCCTTGTCCTCAGATATTGGGGACTCACCCCGGTGGCGATCTGCCAGTCGCCGTCGCGCAGCACGCCGAACGCCGCCGGCATGTCCTGCGGCCGCACCAATATGTCGATGTCGTGCGCCACCCGGCCACGCTGCGCCGAGGCGTTCAAGGCAATGCGGCTGGCACCCTTGATCAGCATCACCAGGCAGCCGGAATCCGTCATCGCCTGCAGCGCCGGTTCGGCCTCGCGCATCGCCATGCGCGACTTGGTCCACAGCATCTTTTGCAGGCCGACAAGGCGCGGATAGGCGGATTGGCCGGCCAATTTCCGGCCGAACCGATCGCAGATCGCGGCCAGCAGCCGGTGTTCCCTGAAGGAGACAAGGTCGATGTCGTTCGCGTTTAGCCACTGCATGGCGCAACCGGCGGCCGCGTCCTCATCGACAAGAAGGGCAGCCTTGAGCAGTTGGTCGAGCCCGCCCGTCGGCCAGGACCAGCCATAGTCCGGGAAACGTCGGCTGATGCGGCGAATGCCCGCCATCAGCCCGCGCCGGCCTTGTTCCGGGCCCGTCGCAGCATGGCGAGCCGCGCCACTTCGAGATAGCCGCGGTCGCGCGCCGCATCGCGGCCATAGGACAGGCTGCCGGGCCTGATGCGGCGCAGCGCCAGCACCTCCTCCACCATGTCGAGGGCAAGGCCCGTCTCGCGTGCCCGCGCGATCCAGTCGATCATTTCGCCGCGGCCGCCCGGCGGATCGACGATTGGTCCGACGGTCTCGGCGGCCTCGCGCCGGATCAGCATCGTGGTCCGCGACCAACCGGGTACGATCGCGTCCTCGGGTGCATCGGGCCGGTCATTGCGGAAGTTTCGCAAATGGCAAAAAACGCCCGACGTTGCGGGATGCCTTTCGAGATGCGCGAGCTGTGTTTCGGCCTTGCTCGGCAGCCACAGATCGTCGGCATCGAGCGTTGCAATGAGCGGCGTCGACAAGGCGGCGATGCCCCTTGTCGTGGCGCTCCCAGGTCCGGCATTTGCCTGGCGCAGCAATTGCAGCGGCAGGTCCGTTCCGCCGATCGCCGCCGCGAGATCGTCGCTGGATCCATCGTCGACGATCACCACCAGCTCAGGCCGCACTGTCTGCGCCGCGACCGATCGCAGCGTCTCGGCGATGGTGCCGCTGGCGTTGAAGGCCGGTATGACGACGCCATAGCTCCGCATGCTACATGAAGCGCCAGTTGGCGAGTTCTTTGACATCGAAGATGCCTTCGATCCCGCGCAGTGAAGGGTCGGCCTTGCGCCGTTTCATCGATTTGTGGATGGCCCGCAAGAATTCCCGAAGGGATGTGTCGACCTGCTTCGTCATGTTGCCGGGATGACGTCGGTAGTAAAGCGATACGGTATCCGGCAGGACGAATCTGGGGCCGCTTTCAAAGGTGCGCAGCAGGTAGTCTGTGTCTTCGGCCTGGCCGAAGGCCTCGTCGAAGCCGCCGATCCGTTCGATGAGCTTACGCGAGAAAATGCCTGACGACAGATGAATTCCCCGCACGGTCATGAAATGGCTGCCGGGGCAGGGTTCCAGCAGATCGTCGTCGATGTGTTCGACCATCATCATCAGGGAATAGGTAAGCTCCAGAGCGGGGTCGGCGTCAAAGCATGTGATATCGGCCTTGAATCGTCCCGCAGGCGAGACATCATCCGAATCGAGGAACGACACGAGCTCCGTTTCCGGCGTGAGCAGTCTGAGACCAGCGTTGCGAGCCCGGGTCACGCCCATGTTCTCTTGCCGGAAAAGACGAATGCAGGGGTTCTCGGCCATCATCGAACGCACGGCCTCCGGCGACCCGTCGGTCGAGCCGTCGTCGATCACGATGATGTCGAGATCGGCGGCATCTTGCTGCCGCACGAGCGAGCGCAGCGCCGAGACGACATAGCGCTCGCGATTGTACACAGGCATGATCACGCTGAGCTTCACCGGGCGCCTCGTGTCAGGAAATCCTCGATCGTGCGGGCGATCTCTGCCGGGTCGATGCCGAGGGACAAACGGAAGCACGGCAGGTGGCGCGTCAATTCGCTGAAGAAGCGAAAGCCGCTTTCGCGCTCGCCCGGCATCTGGGCGATGCCGGACGGCGCCAAGGCAATCATGGCATCCCTGCGCGACACCGGCATAATCGAACTTGCTCCGCCTCCGCTGATATGTGGCACCACCAGCGCGACGATGTCCAGCATGGCGGGCACCGGCCGAGGCGCGATATCATGAATATGGAACGTGTGCTTGCCTTGCCAGTTCAGCGGGCCTTGCGCCGTTAGCCGCTGCCGCAGGCCCAGCCGGGCGAAACCTTCCGTGTCCTGCTTCAACGTCGAAAAAAGGGGGCGCGCGGTCACGCCGTCGGTGAGATCGATCAGCACATAGTCGTCGCCGACACTGTCGAGCCCGTTAAGCAGGCCGGCGGCGACGGTGCCCGATTTCCCGGCCCCGCCCGAGCCGGCAAGCAGAATACCGTTGCCGTCGATGCCAAGCGTGCCGGCATGCGTCAGCCGCATGCCGCGCGCGGCATATTCCCAGTGCAGGAAGGCGCGCAGCGGTGCTCCCGGCTCCCAGGGCGGAAAGGCATCGGCCGAGGCCATCAGCTGCACGCCGACGCGGCGGTGCGGATCGTAGACCTGCCAGAAATCCAGGTCGTGGAAATGGTGCCCGCGCAAACCGGCTTCGGCGAGCCGTTTGGCAAAACCGTGCTCGGTGAAATGGGCATCGCCCCAGTGCGCCGGCTCCGGGATGCCGTCAATGCCGGGATGCGCGATGAAGATGCGACCCGTGGACGGTGCCGGCTGGTCATGCCCGGGCTCGACAAAAGCATGGCCCAATGCATCGGCAAGCACGCCGTGACCGAGATGCACGGTCAGCTCAAGCCAGGGCAGGCGAACCTTTCGCATGGTCGGATAGCGCGCGGCCGCGCCTTCAGCGGCGGCGATGAGATACCGGGCGTAATCCGGCAAGGTTTCGAGCGTGACGCGGGGCATCAATCGCCTTCCCTCACGCTGCGGCCGCCCCGTCAGGAAGCCTGCTTGACCGCCGGCCAGCCGAGAGGTTCCTCGACCTCGTGGATGGGATCAACGACGATCAGGTCGGCGAGGTCGTCGTGAATGCTCACATTGAGCGGCTCGTTCGTGGCGGCAAGCTCGGCAGGCAAATCGCCCGGCAAAGGCTGCGCCGCCGCGTCCAAGCGCACCAGCAAACCCAATTCGAGCAATTGCGATATGAAGTGTTCGAGTTCGGCCTGGCCTATTGTCGAGCCGCCGGCGCTCAGCCCGACCAGGGCCTGGGCGTCCGCGCCGGATGAAAGCGCCTGCCATACCTTGCTGCCGGAATCGGAAAAGCCGAAATATTTGCCATTGGCAAGATTGAGCACCACGGCCTCGCCATCGAAAGACTCGAAAACGATATCCCGGCTCGCTACCGCATAGGCGTGGGAGTCATGCGTCATTGTTGCCCCGTCCTGCATTTCCTGCCCGCCAGCAGGACCGCTTCCACCAACAACGCCTGTAAACTTTCAGGTCTTCCTTGGCAAGGTAACCTTTGCCGGCAACGCGGGACCATTTCCGGGTTCAGTCGAAAGCCGGGCGGATCAAGCCTCGATTTCAAGCGGCGACAATGGCTTGGAACAACAGGCCAGGATGAAGCCATCATCGATCTCATGATCGAGGATGCCGCCATTGTGGCTCATCTCGACGCTGCCGGAGACTTTCTTCACTTTGCAAGTTCCGCACAGGCCGAATTCGCAGGCGGCCGGTATTCGCACACCCGAGGCGCGCGCCGTCTGCAGCACGGTCTGGCCGGCGACACAGTCGGCGTCGACATCCGAAAGCGCGAAGCGGATCGGCGTCGCGGCTTCGACGCAAATCGCCGCGTCGTCTTCAGCCGGCGAGGCAAACGGCTCCGGGATTTCCTCCGCCGCCGGCGCGGCAAAGCTCTCCTGATGGTATTTTGCCATGTCGAACCCGGCGGCCTCCAGCATGCCGCGCACGGCGCGCATGAAAGGGTCGGGGCCGCAGCAGAAGATTTCGCGTTCGCGGAAATCGGGCGCCAGGAGCGGCAGCCGGATGGCGTCGATGCGGCCCATATGGCCGTACCAGCCCTCGCGGCTCGACCGCTCCTCGATCATGAAGCCGAGCGACAGGCCCGGCATATGGCCGCCGAGCAGTTCGAGTTCCTTGCGAAAGATGATCTCTTCCGGGCGCCGCGCGCAATTGACGAAGCCGACATCGGTCCATGGCGCGCAGTCGTTCAGCCAGCGCAGCATCGACATCATCGGCGTCACGCCCGAACCGGCCGAGATGAACAGGTATTTCGCCGCCGGGTGGCTGTGCAGCGAAAAGTCGCCGCCCGGTCCATAGGCCTTGACGTGGGAGCCGGGCGTCAGGTGATCGAACATCCAGCGTGTGCCGACGCTGCCCGCTTGCGCCTTCACCGTCACCGCGATCGAGAATGGCCGTGACGGCGATGATGACAGCGTGTAGGTGCGCATCAGCGGGCCGTCCGGTGTCGGCAATTCCAGCGTCACGAACTGGCCCGGCTTGTAGCGGAACCAGGTCTGGTTGTCGGAGCGGAAGGTGAAGGTCTTGACGTCGGGCGCCTCGTCGCTGACGCCGGTTACTTCCAGCACCTGCAGCCTGTCGTTCCACGGCGCCATCTGGTCGAGGTGGCGATAGAGGCCAAGATCAGTCATGGCGTTCATCCCTGCATACCTTTCATTTTGGGCGTGTCGTGATCCCAAAGCCGCTGCACAGTTTTGGCCGACATGCGCTAGGCGACACTGCGCAGGGCAGGCCGGCCGTCTTCGGAAAGCCGTGGGCCGATAAAGCGCGCGTACCAGTCGACGAACTGGATGACGCCGCCCTCGTGCAGCTCCGAATAGGGACCGGGCTCGTAGGCCGGCGACAGGATGCCGAAGGCATTTTCCTCGACGATGCGGCGGTCCTGGTCGTTGGTCTCGGTCCAGACATGGGTGAGTTCGGCGAGATCGTAGTCGACGCCTTCCACGGCATCCTTGTGGACCAGCCATTTGGTCGTAACCGCTGTTTCCGTGGCGCTGACCGGCAGCACGCGGAACGTCACCGCATGATCCACGAGGATATGGTTCCAGGTTGTCGGGTAGTGATAGTGCATCAGCGTGCCGATCCGGTCGGCCGAGACGCTGTCGGACAGGTTCTTCTTCACCGCCCGCTTGCCGGTCATCGTGTAGCTCTGGGCATCGCGCAGCAGCGGCGCGCGGGTGGCGCGGTATTGTCCGGCCGGGTCGATGCGAAACTTGCTGGGCAGGCCAACAGCTTCGCACTTCGCCCAGTGGGCCAGCATCTCCGGATCGCTGTCGGCGCCTTGCACGCCGGTCACGGTCGGCGCTTCCGGGAAGGTCTTGCACAGCTCAGGATGGTTGCCCGCGCAATGGTAGCATTCGCGGTTGTTTTCCCAGACCAGCTTCCAGTTGCCCTTCTCGATGATCGTGCTCTCGAAGGCGATCTTGGCCTCGCTCAGCCGGTGCGGCTGGAGATAGGGCTCGATCATCGCCCGCATCGGCGCGAAGTCGGCGGGCTCCTTGGCCAGGCAGATGAAGACATAGCCGGCGACGCTTTCGCAGGCGACCGGCTTGAGCCCGAACTGGCTCTTGTCGAACCCATCGGCCATCTGGCGGGCGAACAGCAGCCGGCCGTCGAGTTCGTAGGTCCACTGGTGATAGGGACACACCAGTTTGGCGGCCATGCCCTTGTCGGTGTTGCAGACGCGGCTGCCGCGATGGCGGCAGGAATTGTGGAAAGCGTTGATCTTGCCCTGCTGATCGCGCACCAGCACGACCGGATAGTCGCCGATCTGCACGGTGATGAAGCTGCCCGGCTTGGGCAACTCGCAATCATGGCCGATGAACAGCCAGTCGCGATACCAGATCAGTTCCATGTCAAGCTTGAAGTAGTCCGGGTCGGTATAGAAGGGCTGTTCCAGCGAAAGGCCCTGTCTGCGGCCGTTCAAAAGCCTCAGCATGTCGTTGCGCGCGTCCATGTCCTGTCCTCATTTTCAAGGACTGAACTGGTGGTGATGGAGGAAGGACTGGGCGCAAGCCGGCGAAAGCCGGACAACACCATCCGCCCCTTGACCGCCCACCGCGATCAGTCGAGTTCTAGCGATCTCGGGCTGGTTTCCGGGCTCTGGAGTTGTCCTGGCGGACCATCGCGACACCTTCCCAAGCTTTCGCCCAGTGGTCTCCCGTTGCGACTTGAACTCCACCACCGTTGCGGGGGCAGCGCCGGAATCTGACCGGCTTCCCAATTCTCCGCTCCGTCGTCACGCAGCGGCACCTGAGATCGCTCGATCTAATCACGACAGGGTTTGCGACATCGGCACGAAAGCGACATCGCATCCATGCGGCGCGACACATACGCGGGATCGTCCCGGCGCGGTTGCAGCGGGGGAATCGCCTTTTCTCGCCAGGCGCGCGGGCACCGTTTTCGACCCTCAGCCGGGCCGGAAAAGGGTTAATGGTTTCGAAAAGTGACTATTAGCAGAGTCTAAAATCGAACCGAACGGTTCGTTTCTGTTGACGGTGCGTGCAGGACGGTGTGAACGCCCAGCCTTCCGACACAGTTGGTGATCGGGTCGTGATCTTAGACAACTATTTGATATCAAATGGAAAAATGAGACATGTAGAAGGCGTTGGTACAATTTCAAGTGGTGGAGTCATGGTCCACGCTGAACAACTTCGTGATTGGAAACGGCAAGGGGGCTCTCCCACATCGGGGCTGTCCGAACGACGCGATTTAATCCCAAGACACGCCGCTAGACGGACGGGAAAAATACTGGAGTACAAAAATGAAAAAGATCATTCTCACTGCCGCCGCCCTTCTGGCTATTTCCGGCAGCGCCTTCGCTAGCAGCGACCATTATGGTTCGAACGCCGCGACCCCCACGGCTACTGTCGACAGCTCCTACACCGCTTCGACCAAGAAGTCGGAGCCGGCTGCCCAGACGCCTGTGACGGGCGCCGACCACAACCTCTTCGGCAACAATTAATAGCCATCCCCGGCACGCGGCGGGTGACCCTGCCGCGCTGGTGGACCCTACAAATTCAGGAGTATTAAAATGAACAAGATCCTCATTGCTGCCGCTGCCGTTCTGGCTCTCTCCGGCAGCGCTTTCGCCGGCAGCGACAACTATGGTTCCAACGGCGCCAACCAGGCTGCTGCCGCTTCGACCGACAATTCGAACACCGCGTCGATCGGCAAGTCGGCTCCGGCCACCTCGGCGCCTGTCCAGCAGGGCAGCGACCGCAACCTCTTCGGCCATTAACGGCCATCCCACGGCCGGTGGGCTCTGGCCCGCCGGTCCGCGGGACTTCCAAAATTCAGGAGTACCTAAAATGAACAAGATCCTCATTGCCGCCGCCGCCGTTCTGGCCGTCTCCGGCAGCGCCTTCGCCGGCAGCGACAATTATGGCTCCAACGGCGTCAACCAGCCCACTGCTTCGTCGACTGTCAATGTCGATACGTCGCATACAGGTGCGATCCGCAACAGCGATTCGCCTGTCTACAAGCTGCTCAACTCGTCCGGCGACGTGCAGAAGCCGGTCCATCAGGGTGCCGATCGCAATCTCTTCGGCAACAACTAACCAGCCTGTGCAGACAAGAAGAGGGGGGGGCCTGGCCCGCCGCTCTTGTTCTTTACCGGACGGCCGTCTTCAGGCCGCCTTTGCTTCCGCTTCGTGGAGGGCAAAGGAGCGACCATCGGCATCGAAGATATGGAGATCGCCGGCATTGGCGGTCAGCCGCAGCGTCGAGCCGCGCTTGACCTCGACATTGCCCGGCAGCTTGGTCACCAGCGGCAGGTCGGCCCGGCCGATATCGACATAGACCAGCTGGACCTCGCCAAGCTGTTCGAGATAATCGACGGTCCCCTCGAACAGATAATCCGCACCGCTGGCGATCGCGAGATCTTCCGGCCGTACGCCGAAGCTGACCGCCGCTCCCTTTGCCGAAGCAGGTGTCGCGATCGGCACCGTCGCCTTGCGGCCGCCGACATGGCTGACGATGGTCGGATTGCCCGTCTTGTCGACCGTCGCCGGCAGGATGTTCATGGCCGGCGAGCCGATGAACTGGGCGACGAAGAGGTTGCCGGGGTTCTTGTAGAGTTCCATGGGCGTGCCGACCTGCTCGATGTGCCCGTCCTTCAGCACGACAATGCGGTCGGCCAGCGTCATCGCCTCGACCTGGTCGTGCGTGACGTAGATCATGGTCGTGTTGGGCATCGATTCCTTGAGCTTGGCGATCTCGATGCGCGTCGCAACGCGCAATGCGGCGTCAAGGTTCGACAGCGGTTCGTCGAACAGGAACACCTTCGGATTGCGCACGATGGCGCGGCCGATGGCGACGCGCTGCCGCTGGCCGCCCGACATCGCCTTGGGCAGACGGTCGAGATATTTGGTCAGCTGCAGGATCTCGGCGGCTTGCCGAACCCTTTTGTCGATCTCGGCCTTGCTTTCCCCACCGATCTTCATCGAGAAGGCCATGTTGTCGTAGACGGTCATGTGCGGGTAGAGGGCATAGGACTGGAACACCATGGCGATGCCGCGCTTCGAGGGTGGCACGTCGTTGACCACGTGGCCGTCGATCTTGAGTTCACCCGACGTGATTTCCTCGAGCCCGGCGATCGAGCGCAGCAAGGTCGACTTGCCGCAGCCCGACGGGCCGACGAAGACGATGAACTCGCCCGATTTGATGTCGAGGTCGATGCCGTGGAGAATGTTAAGATTGCCATAGGACTTCTTCACTTGTCTCAAATTGACATCGGCCATTGGTTTCCTCCAGTGATTCCTCGGATGTTTCAGCCTATGCGTCCGAACCAGGCGCCGTAGCCGCCGAGCTCGACCGACCCGGTGCTCGCCTGCCTGGAGAACCCGTGTCCCGGCAAAGGTTGCAGGGTTCGGCTGCCGAGGTCAACCTTCGCCGGCGTTGCGCCCAGATTGAAGACGCAGACGATCTCCTCATTGCCTGCCCGGCGGGTGAAGGCGACGGTGTCGCCCTGGCTTTCGATGAAGGCGATGTCCCCCTTGGCCAGTGCCGGATGAGCGCGGCGGAAGGCAAGAAAGCGCCGGTAATGCTCAAGCAGGGAGGTTTCGTCGCCTTGCTGCACGTTGACCGCCTGCGGCAGATGCTCGGCCGGCACCGGCAACCAGGGTTTTGCCTGGGAGAAGCCGCCATTCCTGGCATTGCCATCCCACACCATGGGCGTGCGGCAGCCGTCGCGGCCCTTGAATTCAGGCCAGAAACGGATGCCGTAGGGATCCTGCAGATCCTCGAAGCGCAGGTCGGCCTCGCCGAGGCCGAGTTCTTCGCCCTGGTAGATGCAGACCGAACCGCGCAGCGACATCAGCAATGCCGAGATGACCTTGAGATAGGCCGATGGGTCGGCCTCGTCGGCGGCCCAGCGCGAGGCCGGCCGCATCACGTCGTGGTTGGAAAACGCCCAGCACGACCAGCCATCGCTGGCCACCCGGCCAAAAGCTTCCAGCACCGAGCGGACCTTGGCGGCACTGATCTTTTCCGGCGCCAGGAAGTCGAAGGAATAGCACATGTGCACGCGCTTGCCGCCGGCGGTATAGGCGGCGACCACGTCCAGCCCGCGTTGCGAATCGCCGACTTCGCCGACCGCTGCGGTCGCCGTGTACTCGTCGAGCAGCGCGCGGAAGCGCTCGAGGAAGGCGAGGTTTTCCGGTCGGCTTTTGTCGTAGATATGGTCCTGATAGTTGTAGGGATTGACCGCCGGCGCCGTCTGGTCGTTGCGCTGTTCCGGCGGCAGCGGCGGGTTGTTTTCCAGCCCCTGGCTGTGGAAGTAAAAATTGATGGTGTCGAGGCGAAAGCCGTCGACGCCGCGTTCCAGCCAGAAGCGGGTGACGTCGAGCAGCGCGTCCTGGACTTCGCGGTTGTGGAAATTGAGGTCGGGCTGCTCGGCCAGGAAATTGTGCAGGTAGTATTGCTGGCGGCTGGTGTCCCATTGCCAGGCCGAGCCGCCAAAGATCGACAGCCAGTTGTTGGGCGGCGTGCCATCGGGTCTTGCATCCGCCCAGACATACCAGTCGGCCTTGGGATTGGTGCGGCTCGAGCGGCTTTCCTTGAACCAGGGGTGGATGTCGGCGGTATGCGACAGCACCTCGTCGATCATCACCTTGAGGCCCAGTCGGTGCGCCTCCGCCGTCAGCGCATCGAAATCCGCCAGCGTACCGAACATCGGGTCGACGTCACAATAATCCGAGACGTCATAGCCGAAATCCTTCATTGGCGATTTGAAGAAAGGCGAGATCCAGATGGCGTCCGCGCCAAGGGCGGCAATGTAGGGCAGCCTGCCGATGATGCCCTTGAGGTCGCCGATGCCGTCGCCATTGGAATCCTGATAGCTGCGCGGATAGATCTGGTAGATCACCGCGCCCCGCCACCAGTCGCGGTCGATGGCGGGGTCTAGTTTCGAAGTCGCCTTCAAAGCCGATTGCATGGTCTCAACCTCCTTTCACCGAGCCGGCCAGCAGCCCGCGGACGAAATAACGCTGCAGCGAGAAGAAGACGATCAGCGGCACGATGATGGTGATGAAGGCCGATGTCGTCAGGATCTCCCAGTTACCGCCACGCGAGCCAAGCAGAGCATTGAGCTTGGCCGTCAGCACGATCTGATCGGGCGCCGTTCCGAGGAAAACCATTGCCACCAGGAGATCGTTCCATACCCACAGGAATTGGAAGATGGCGAAAGAGGCAAGCACCGGGAAGGACAGCGGCAGCACGATCTTGACGAAGATCTCGAAATCGCTGGCGCCGTCGATGCGCGCCGATTCCATGATCTCGCGCGGCAGGCCGGCAATATAGCTTCGCAAGAGGTAGATGGCGAAGGGCAGTCCGAAGCCGGTATGCGCCAGCCAGATGCCGAGATAGGTCTTGGACGGCACGCCGAAGAACGTGCCGACGCCATTGTAGAGCTTCAGAAGTGGAATGAGCGACATCTGCAGCGGCACCACCAGCAGGCCGATGACGACGGCGATCAGTAGCGCGCGGCCTGGAAAGCGCATCCAGGCCAGTGCGTAAGCCGCAAAGGCCGCGATCAGGATCGGGATGACGGTCGCCGGGATGGTGACCGTTAGCGAATTCATGAAGGAGCGGCCGATGCCTTCGGAAAACAGCACGGTCTGATAATTGTCGGTGGTGAATTTCGGCGGCGCCGACGAAGCATAGTAGACGCGCTGGCCCCGGTCGCCCTCGAACGCCTTTGGCGAGGCCATGACGAAGCTGCCGTCGGCGTTGAGTTGCAGGGTCACGCCGTCACCGAGATCGGCTGATGTGCCGGCAGGATACTGCGTCGGTGCCGCCGCCTTGACGCCGAAGGCACTGATGCTGCGCTTGGCCCCGTCGCCGAAGATGTTGCCCTGGAGAACGAACTTGCCGTCCTTTTCTATTTGTGTGGAGGCGGCCGGTAGTCGGCCGGCTTCTGTCTGGCTGGAACTGGCGAAGGAATTCCACCAACCCGAGGCGATGATCTGGTCCTTGTCGCGCAGCGACGAAACGAGGATGCCGAGCGTCGGGATGGTCCAGATCACCACGAAGACGAGCACCGCGATATGGACGCCGAAACGGCTGGCGAAGGAATTTCCGGTCGCGACGGCCATCTCAGTGCCCTCCCGTCTCTTTGTTGGCCTGGCGGATGTTCCAGACCATGATCGGAATGACGGCAATCATGATGATGATGGCTATGGTCGCGCCGCGGCCGAAATCGCCGCCGCCGCGGAACATCCAGTCGAACATCAGATTGGCCAGCACCTGGCTGTTCCATTGACCGTTGGTCATGGTCAGAACGATGTCGAACACTTTCAGCACCAGGATGGTGATGGTGGTCCATACCACCGCGATGGTGCCCCAGATCTGCGGCACCATGATCTTCCAGAAGATCTGGAACGGGTTGGCGCCGTCTATGACCGCGGCTTCCAGTGTTTCTTCGGGGATGCCGCGTAGCGCCGAGGACAGGATGACCATGGCAAAGCCGGTCTGGATCCAGATCAGGATGACCATCAGGAAGAAGTTGTTCCAGAACGGCAGCGATATCCAGACCTGCGGCTGGCCGCCGAAATACTGGATGATGGCGTTGAGCAGGCCGATCTGGATCTGGCCCTGGCCACGATATTCGTAGATGAACTTCCAGATCACGCTGGCGCCGACGAAGGAGATGGCCAGCGGCAGGAAGATCAGGCTTTTGGCAATCGTTCCCCACCATATCTTGTCGGTGAGCACGGCGATGATCAGGCCGAGGAAGGTGCAGGCCGCCGGCACCACCGCCAGCCACAATATGTTGTTGCGGATGGCGTTTCGCAGATCCGGATCGCGCAGCGCCCATTCATAGTTGGCGAACCCCACGAAACTCGTGCCGCCGCGATCGAAGAAGGACAGCCACAGCGTCGCGATCACCGGATAGACCAGGTAGATGGTCAGGATGATCAGCGCCGGACCCACGAACAACCAGGGCCGCACCAATCCCTGCCGGCGCAGATTGTTGACGGCGGCCGCTCCGGACACTCCGCGCGCGGGGAAGATCAGGTCAAGCAGTTTGTTGGCGCCCCAGAAATAGGCGACGCAGCCGCCGACGCCGATGATGATGACGAATATTGCCGAGAAAATCTGAGCCGCCATGGGTCCCTCTCCCTGCGCGTGACCGGCCAGCGGTGCTGGCGACCGATGCGCCGACTTTCAGTTATTCGGAACAATCGAAATGCGAAGCTTCCGGCGTGCCCCGCCGGTCGGATCCGGGCCGTAGCCCGAATCCAGTAGCAAGATGAGGAAAGATCAGGTCGCGCCGGAGCGGCCTATTTGATGGCGTCCCAGCTCTTCTGGATGTCGGTGGCGACGTCCTGGGCGGACTTGCCGCCGACCAGGTCGATCATGCCAGTCCAGAACGAGCCGGCGCCGACCTTGCCGGGCATCAGGTCGGAGCCGTCGAAGCGCACCGTCGTGGCGCCGACCAGGATCTCGCCCTGCTTCTTCAGCGCATCGCTGCCATAGGCGTCCTTGTTGGCCCCCTTGAAGGGTGTGACGAAGCTCTTCTGTGCCATCCACAATTCATGCGCGAGCGGCATTTGCAGGAACTTGATGAATTCGCGCGATGCCTTGGAATCCTTGGTGATCATCACCAGCGTTCCGGCGACTTCCAGCGGCGTCCCGAGCTCCGGCTTGGAGCCGTAGGGCGGGTAGGGGAAGAAGTCCGCATCCTGGCCAAGCTTCACGCCTTCCGGGAAGAAGGAGGGGATGAACGATGCCTGATGGTGCATGTAGCACTTCGGCGGTACGGTGAAGAGGCCCTTCGGGCTGTCGCGGAAGTCGGTCGCCGCGACCGCCTTGGCGCCGCCGTCGACCATCTTGTCGTCGGTGGCGATCTTGCCGAAGATGTCGATGGCGTTGACCACGGCCGGGTCGTTGAACGGAATCTCGTTCTTCACCCACTTGTCGTAGACTTCGGGAGTCTGCGTGCGCAGCATGATGTCCTCGACCCAGTCGGTCGCCGGCCAGCCCGTCGCGCCGCCCGAACCAAGCCCGATGCACCACGGCTTGCCGCCATCGGCGATGATCTTCTTCTCGAGTTCGGCAAGTTCTTCCTGCGTCTTCGGCACCTTGTAGCCGGCTTCCTCGAAATTGTCGGGCGAGTACCAGACCAGGCCCTTCACGTCGATCTTGTAGGGAAAGGCATAGAAGCCTGGCTTGCCGTCCTTGCCGTTGTAAGTGCCGAGCTTGGCCCAGGAGTCGCCGGCGGCGTAATTCTCCTTGACCCAGGCTGCGACGTCGTTGCCGAGCGGGGTCAGCACGCCCTTGGAAGCGAGGTCCTGGATGAGGCCCGGCTGCGGCAGGACGGCGATGTTGGGCGGACTGCCGGCCTGGGTGTCGATGACGATCTGCTGCTCGTAATTCTCGGACGAGGAATATTTGACCTCTGCGCCGGTGGCTTCGGAGAAATAATCAAGTACTGACCGGACAAGCGTCTCGTCCTCGCCACGCCACGGTCCGAAAATGGTCAGGGTCTCGCCCTTGAGGTCGACTTTCTTGAGGTCCTCGTAATTCGCCCAGTTGAAGCGCTTGTCCTCGCCCGGCTTGAACTTCAGTTCGGCATGCGCGGGCGCGCTCAGGGCAAATGCGGCAGACGCAACACCCAGCAAAAGCATTTTCTTCATCGGTATTCCTCCCAGTGGGTCATACACACCGGACGGAACCTCCATTCCGCCCGCCGACGCCGCAGGACTGTGACTCAGTCGCAAGGGAACCGCAACCTTTCGAACAGTCTTCCAAAGCGCTTTGGCTTTGTTGATCTCGCCACTGAATCAGGCGGGAGTCAAGGGGAATTAGGAACTAATCGATTTAGTCGCCACCTGCCGCAGCCCGAAATTTGCACCGCAACATGCTTTTTCGGCACTGCAGCAGCAATTTTCGTTTCAAACCGGGCCCCGGCACGCTTATGGTCCATTGTGGAGTTGGCCACGCCCTTGTGGCGTTTGGGTCGATTCAATTTAAAAGCGCTTTGAGGCAGGGAGGCCTCTCGTGAACCTCAAGCAACTCGCGCATATGCTGGCGCTTTCCCAGACCACGGTAAGCCGGGCGCTAAACGGCTATCCCGAAGTCAACGAGGAAACCCGCAGGCGTGTCATGGACGCAGCCAAGCGCCACGGCTATCGCCCCAATCCGAGTGCGCGCCGGCTGGCCACGGGTAAGTCCGGAATGATCGGCTATGTCCTGCCGACGGGTGCAGCCGTCGACATCGATCCCCATTTCGTCGAATTCCTGTCCGGTCTTGGCGACTATGCCCGCTCGCACGAGCTCGACCTTGTCCTGTCACCGACCGATGCCGATGACCAGGAAACGACCTACCGCCGCATCGTCGCCAACCGGCAGGTCGATGCCGTCTACATCTCTTCGCCGAGGCCGCAGGACAGGCGCGTGGCGCTGGTCAACACGCTCGGCATTCCTTTCATCGTCCATGGCCGCAGCGAGGGCCTGAATTTCGACTATCCCTTTCTCGACATCGACAATGAAGGCGCCTTCCACGAAGCCGCGCGGCTGCTCGTCCAGCTTGGCCACCGGCGGCTGGCGCTGATCAACGGCGACGACCGCGAGACCTTTGCCATCCACCGCGAGCGCGGCCTGCGCCGGGCGCTGGCCGCGAGTGGCCTGGCATTGGACGATCGCCATGTCTGCTCGCTCGTCATGACCGAGGAGAACGGCTATCGCGCCGCCCGGCGCCTGCTCGAACAGGAAGGCGCGCCGACGGCAATCGCCTGTTCCAGCCTGATCATGGCGCTCGGTGTCGTGCGCGCGGTGCGCGACCTTGGCCTCAGCATTCCCGGCGACGTCTCGCTGATTGCCCATGACGACGTTTTTCCCTGGCTGAAGCCGGAGAATTTTTCCGTGCCGCTGTCCACGACGCGCTCGTCGATCCGGCTGGCCGGCGCACGCATCGCCGAGCGGCTGGCGGCGCGGATATCGGGACTGGAGGACGGCGCGCGCGGCGAGGTCTGGCCGGTCGACCTGGTGGTCAGGGGATCGGTCGCCGGCGCGCCGGCCTGACCACTCGCCAGCGGGGTCAATTGCTGGAACGACTTCTGCGCTGCCTCTGCCCGTTGTCTCAGACCGCGGATTTAAGATGATCGATGAAGGCGCGCAGCTTCGGCAGGACCTGACGCTTGCCAGGATGATAGAGGAAGACGCCAGGTGTCGCGCCGGCAAAGTGTTCCAGCACCGGTTTGAGTTTTCCCTGTTCTATTGCGCCGTCGGCGACAGGCCGAGGCGTCTGCGCCAGGCCGACGCCTTGGATCGCGGCCCCCAGCAAGGTTGGATAGTCATGCGCGATCAGCGGGCCCGAGACGACCGCCTCGATCGCCCCGTTGCCGTCGGCGAAGGACCAGGGTGCGATGGCGCCGTTCGCGCGGCGCAGGCGCAGGCAGGCGTGGTGGCGCAGATCGGTGATCTGTTCTGGCTGGCCGTGGCGCTCGAGATAGTCCGGGCTGCCGACGACCACGAAGGAGAAGGGCGGCGTCAGCCGCACCGCGATCATGTCGGGCGCGATGAACTGGCCCAGCCGGATGCCGGCATCGAATCCGCCGGCGGCGAGATCGACCATCTCGTCGCTGGCGGCGATCTCCAGTTCGATCTCGGGATAGGCCCGGCAGAACGACGCGATCATAGGCTCCAGGATCAGCGGCACGACCGCGCGGGGCACGGACAGTCGCAAAAGCCCGGTCGGCCGCTGGCCGACATCGCGGGCGACCTCGCCTGCGGCCACGATCTCTTTGAAGGCAGGTCCGGCGCGGTCGAGGAACCGCTGGCCAGCCTCGGTCAGGCCGACGCTTCGGGTCGTGCGGGCAAACAGGGCCGCACCGATGCGGGCTTTCAGCGCGCGCACCGCCTGGCTCACCGCGGACGGCGTTACCGCCAGTTCCGCCGCGGCACGGCGGAAGTTACGATGCCGCGCGACGGCCAGGAATACCTCGACCCCGTCCAACGCACCGTGCCGGATTGTGTATCTCTGCTTCATAGGCTGTTCTGATTACAGCGGATGGCCGAACTATGAAAGCAGTCTTAGCTAACGGTCGACGTGCGCGGGACCGCATGACCACCTGTTGCGAGGGAACCGATGTCAACGCCGATGCTGTTCCAGATCCAACTCGTCCTGGGCTATGTCGCATGGCTGCTTTGCTTCGGTGCATATGGCCTGCCATGGCTGGACTCGATGGATCGGATGGCGGCGCAACGCGCCATTGCCACGCTGCACAGTTTCCGCTTCTTCGGTCTCGTGTTCCTGCTTCCGGGCGTGGTCGGCCCCAATCTGCCTGCCGGCTTCGCCATGTTCGCCGCCTATGGCGACTTCGCCACCGGGGTGCTGGCCATGCTGGCATTGCTGACGGTCAGAGTTCGCTTGCTCTTCTGGTCGTTCGTCGTCGCCTTTAATCTCGTCGGAATGGCCGACCTCGTCGTCGACTATTACCACGCGGTTCAGGAAGGCCTTCCCGAGCACGCGGAGCAGTTGGGAGCCACCTACGCGATCCCCATCATCTACGTGCCGCTGCTGATGATCACGCACATCGCCGCGTTCTGGTTCCTGCTTCGTCCCGGCAAAGCGCGGCCTGAGCCGTCGTTGGCTATTCCTTCGCCGTCCCTGCAGCCTTGATGTCCAGCAGGCCGTAGCCGAAATCATTGTCGCGCCCCTTAAGCCCGAGATCCTTCGCGGTCGCCGCAAGCGCCTTCTCGATGTCGTCGGCCGAGCGGTCGGGCGTGGCATGGATGAGGTTGGCGATGGCGCCGCTGACGATTGCCGCGGCAAACGAGGTGCCGGTAACGACATCCGAGCCGGCGCCGCTCGGCGCCACCATGTCGACGCCCGGCGCCGAGATGAACACATAGGCGCCGCGATTGGCCTGCGGCATGAGCCCGTCCTTGGCGTCGGTGGCGGTCACGGCGATGACGCCGTCAAAGGCGGCCGGATAGCCATAGGGGGCCTTCGGCCCGTTATTGCCGGCCGCCGCCACCAGCACCATGCCAAGCGCCCGTGCATTGCGGCAGGCGGTGCCGAGCAGGTCGTTTTTCGGTCCGACGAAGCTCATATTGATGATGCTGACATTCTGGTCCGCCGCCCAGTCGAGCGCCGACAGGATGACGTCCATGGTCGACTTGCCGCCCTCGAAGGCGCGCGCATGGTAGATCCTGGCGCCCGGCGCCATGCCTTCCAGCGGGCCGACGCCGGCAATCAGACCGTCGATCGAAGTGCCGTGGTCGCGCTTTTCGATCGGCACGTCGGGCATGGCGTCGAACTGCGCGGCGATGACGCCGGCAAGCGCCGGATTGCTGTCGTCGATGCCGGTATCGATGACGGCGACGCGCACGTTCTCGCCGCTGGCCTGTTTGGCGTCGAGCGCGATGCGGTCGAAGGCATAGTTGACGATGCCGGCCGCCTGCTGCAGCGAGTAGATGTGGTTGGGCTCGCGGCGCCGCGTGCGGCCGTCGGCGGCAAGCTGCGCCAGCACCACGCCGACAGGGCGGCCATCGGGAATGCCGAAACGCACCAAAGTGGCGCCAAGCAGCCGGGACTGGCGCTGCGAGCGTACTTCTAGGCCGAAGGAAGCGGCGATCTGCTGCACGGCGCCGGCATCGCCATCGACCGTCACCAGCACCTCGTCCGGCACGAACTCCCCGGTCACGGCGCGCCGCGACTGGACGGTGATGAGATCGGTCGGCGAGACGATCGGTCCACTGGCTGGTGGGCCGGCCTGGTTGCCCCCGGGGGAAGTCGCGGGCTCCGGCCGTGGTGCCGGCACCGGTGCAGGAGGGGCGGCCGGATTGGGGAAAAGGTCGACGATCAAGGCGGGCAGAAAAACGGCGCTGGCCTGGGCCGCACCCGACCCGCTTTTGGTGGCGCCGCCGTCCTTGACGCAGTCGGCCGCCGTTGCATTGGCCTCGTTGCTGCAATCGATTTTGGCCCGCTCGGGATTAGCCTCGTTGGTCTGCGCCGACGCAGGCACGGCGGCGATTGTCATCGCCGCCGCAAGGACAGCCGCAAATCGAATGACCGCCTCAGCCGCCATCAACAGGTTTCCTTCCCTCGATCACGGTCTCGGCGAAAGGCTGCGCGGCAACAAGGCTGCGCGCCTTCTCGTAGTCGGCGGCTGTCGTCGCCGGAATGGCGAGCCTGAAGACGCCATCGGCGGTCGGTCCGCCGATGATCTTGAGCTTGTTGGCGTCGAGGAAGACGGCAATGTCGGCCATCTTGGCGTCCGGCTTGAACTTGACCAGCGCAAACGGCAATTTGGCCAGATCGTCTTGTGCGCCGGCGATTTCGAAATTGCCGCCCTTGCCGCCGGGCTGCACCAGCGACTGCACCGCGATCAAAGCCAGCAGAACCGCGGCCGCCGCCCAGGCGACGCCGACCGGCACCGCCATGAAACGGCCCCACGCCTGCGCCAGCCAGGACGATCCGGCCGGCCTGCGTGCAGGCCCGGCCTCCGCGTCCAGCGCCTTGGCGAAGCGGCTGAGCGCATCGGCCGGCGGGCGGATCGCCTCATTGGCCGCCGCCGTACCGGAGAACTCGGCTTCCGCCTCGCCAAGCGCGGCAAGTGCCGAGGGATCGTTGGCCAGCCATTCTTCGACGGCTTCCAGATCCGAACCTTCCAGCGAGCCGTTCAGGTAGAACGGCAGCAGCGTTTCCATTTCGTCGCGGCGCGACATCTTTTCAGCGGCGCTCATGGCCACCCCCTGTCGTAACCGGCGGCTTTCAGGGCTTCGCCGAGTTTCTTGCGGGCGTAGAACATACGGGTTTTGACGGTCGCGACCGGAATGTCGAGCACCTCGGCGATCTCGGTCACCGACTGGCCCTGATAATAGGCGAGGTCGATCACCGTGCGGTGCTCCTCGGGCAGGGCGTCAATCAGGCGGCGCAAGGCGGCGGCCTTATCCTCCTTCATGGTGACGACCTCGGGCGTGTCGGCGCTGTCGGGCACCGCGGCGGCGGCCTCGTCGTCGATCCAGTCTTCCTTCTTCTTGCGCAGCAGCGACAGCGCCTTGAAGCGGGCGATGCCGAGCAGCCACGTCGAGACTTCGGAGCGCCCTTCGAAACCCGGCGCCTGGCGCCACAGTTCGAGAAACACCTCGTTGGCGATATCGTCAGCCATCATTTCCGATCCCGTCTGGCGCGCCACGAAGCGGTAGACCCGCGCGTGGTGACGCATGAACAGGAGCCGCACGGCGGCCCGGTCGCCCTTCGCGACCCGGTCGACAAGCGCGCGATCGGTCTCCGTCGCCGCTGTCATGGCCGGTCGAGCCGCCTGGCTCCTGTTTGCTCTGTCGCCGATCGGTCCAAAAAGGTTCATCCTCCGCCAAGGAATTTCGGGAGGCTAACCGAAGAGCGGGGCGGTTGCCAGAGCATCCCTTCGCCCCGTTTAGGGGGAGAAGGTGCCGGCAGGCGGATGCGGGAGGCGCCAGCCGCTCGATCAGGTGAGAAAAGCCTTCGCCTTCATCGTCGCCGGCACCGGCACGCCCAGCCGGCTCAACACCGTTGGCGCCAGTTGCAACTGGTCGAGCAGCGTGTCGGCTTCCGGCCCTTTGCCTTGTCCGAAATAATACAGTGCGAAATCCTGCATCTCGTCGTCATGGCCGCCATGGTGACCGCGGTCGGTCTGGCCATGGTCGGCGGTGACCATGACCTCGTAGCCGGCTTCGATCCAGCCCGGCAGGAAGGCCGCCAGCATGCCGTCCATGGCGTAGCAGGCATGGTCCATCTCGTGGCAGTCATGACCGAAGCGGTGACCCATCGAGTCCAGCGTGCAGGTGTGCAGGATACCGTAGTCGATGTCGTGGCGCCGGGTGAGCATGGTCAGCGTCGCGAACAGGTCGACATCGCTCGGCGTCATCTGGTTCTTGAGATTGTAGCCGGTCATGGTGTGGAAGCGGCCATGCGTGATCGGTCCGCCGGGCTCGTCATATTCCATGTCTTCGACGAGGTCGAAGGGGTAGGAACGGAAGAATTCAGACCAGTAGGAATGGGTAACCGCGCCGGTCCTGCCGCCGGCCTTGCTGACTTCCGAGAAGATATCGGGCTGTCCGACGCGAAACCGGTTTTCGTTGGACAGGATCCCGTGCACCTGCGGCGAAACGCCGGTGTGGATCGAGGCATAGCAGCAGGCCGAGGTCGACGGCAGCACCGAGCGCACCTTCCACACCCGCGCCTCGCCCGATTGCACCCAACCCTCGAGATTGCCCATCAGCCGGCGCCAGTTGCGGTAGGGAACGCCATCGAGGATGATCAGCAGAAGCTTGGATTGGATCGCCACCGGTTACTCCACGCGATTGTTGAAACGAGCGCGCCGCGTGTCGTTCGGACACGCGCTTCAAGCGGCCGGGATTCGACAA
>NZ_JAIUHE010000057.1:0-1051 GCF_020164995.1 Mesorhizobium sp. CO1-1-11 | reverse complement strand
ATTACTCTTTGATGGTGACGACGATGCCGGCACCGACGGTGCGGCCGCCTTCACGGATGGCGAAGCGCAGCTTCTCTTCCATGGCGATCGGCACGATCAGCTCGACATCGACCGTGATGTTGTCGCCGGGCATCACCATCTCGGTGCCTTCCGGCAGCGACACGATGCCGGTCACGTCGGTCGTGCGGAAGTAGAACTGCGGACGGTAGTTGGTGAAGAACGGCGTATGACGGCCGCCTTCGTCCTTGGTCAGGATGTAGGCTTCGGCCACGAACTTCTTGTGCGGCTTCACCGTGCCCGGCTTGGCCAGAACCTGGCCGCGCTCGACACCTTCACGATCAACGCCGCGCAGCAGCGCGCCGATGTTGTCGCCAGCCTGGCCCTGGTCGAGCAGCTTGCGGAACATTTCGACGCCCGTGCAGGTCGTCTTGGTCGTCGGACGGATGCCGATGATCTCCAGTTCCTCGCCGACCTTGACCACGCCGCGCTCGACGCGGCCGGTGACGACCGTGCCGCGGCCCGAGATCGAGAACACGTCCTCGATCGGCATCAGGAACGGCTTGTCGAGCGGACGAACCGGCGTCGGGATGTAGGCGTCGACCGCAGCCATCAGCTCGCGGATCGCGTCCTCGCCGATCTTCTTGTCCGAATCTTCCAGAGCGGCCAGCGCCGAACCCTTGACGATCGGAATGTCGTCGCCGGGGAATTCGTTCTTCGACAGCAGTTCGCGAACCTCGAGCTCGACCAGTTCGAGCAGCTCGGCGTCGTCGACCTGGTCGACCTTGTTCAGGAACACAACGATCGACGGCACGCCGACCTGACGGGCAAGCAGGATATGCTCGCGGGTCTGCGGCATCGGGCCGTCGGCGGCCGACACGACCAGGATCGCGCCGTCCATCTGCGCGGCACCGGTGATCATGTTCTTCACATAGTCGGCGTGGCCGGGGCAGTCGACGTGGGCATAGTGGCGGTTGGCGGTCTCGTATTCGACGTGAGCCGTCGAGATCGTGATGCCGCGCGCCTTCTCTTCAGGCGCCGCATCGATCTGGTC
>NZ_JAIUHE010000056.1:0-1104 GCF_020164995.1 Mesorhizobium sp. CO1-1-11 | reverse complement strand
GGTCCGTTCCGGACACATAGGTTACGGTTTATACCGGAGACATGGGTAACACTTTTGGCCCGAAGGGGTTTTGGAGTGGTTCGAGCCTGCATGTCTCATCGTCGAAATATCCCAAATCATAGTCCATGAAGCTAGCCAGCCAGATATGGTCCTCGACCTGTTTGATGCCGACGCTCTGGCCGGCGAAGACGAGGCTGAGGTTGATCTTCTTTCTGTTATAGCAGATGCGGCCGCAGGTAGTGACGATGACAGCCTTGTCGTGAAACGGATAATCGAGATCTGGCAGGCCGGCATAGGGTCGCGTTGAGGGTGCGTAACGCTCTGCCGGACAGTCCATGCCGAGGGCCTGGTGGGGGCGTTCTGAGTTGAACTCGTCGATGAAGTCATCGAACCTGGCCTGCTGCTGCAGAAAGTTGGCGCCTGCCGGTTTGGTGGTTTCCTTCTTCAGGGTCAGGTGCATGCGTTCATGGCGCCCGTTCTGCTGCGGGCAGCCCGGTTTGATGCGCTCGATGTCGATGCCCAGGCGCAGCCACCAGACCGACAGTTTGCTGAGGTTGAACAGCGCATTGGGGCTGGCGAAGGGAACACCATTGTCGGTCCTGATCGCGCTGGGCAGGCCGAACTCCTTGAAAACCCTTTCGAACACGGTGAAGGCATAGGCTTCCTTCGTGGTCGACAGCGCCTCGCAGGCGATGAGATAACGGCTGGCGAAGTCGGTGATCGTCAGCGGATAGCAATAGCGCCGATCGGCGAGCATGAACTCGCCCTTGTAGTCGGCACACCAAAGATCGTTGGGCCGACAGCCGTTGGAAAGCGGTGTTCCCGTCGCCCTGTTGCGCCTTCGCTTGCGGTGCTCGACCATGCCGTGCCGGTCGAGCACGGCGTGCACGGTCGAAATCGCGGGCCGGTGCACATCCGGATATAGCCGGGCCAGCCGCTCGCGTATCTTCGGCGCACCCCAAGTCGGCTTGTCTTGCTTCAGACGCACAATCAGCTTCTCGATTTGAAACGGAAGCTGATTGGCATGGCGGTAGGGCCGCCGCGATCGATCCGTCAGCCCCTCCAAGCCGCTATCATTGTAGCGCGTGAGGATCTTGTAGCCGG
>NZ_JAIUHE010000055.1:0-1157 GCF_020164995.1 Mesorhizobium sp. CO1-1-11 | reverse complement strand
CTAGGCCGTAGACTCATTATCGCGTAACCAGAGGCGGACTGCGACGAGTTTGAGAGCGGCAAGATAGTTTTCAGCCAGCTTGTCGTAGCGGGTTGCGATGCGACGGAACTGCTTGGCCTTGTTAAAGAACCGCTCGACGAGGTTGCGCGCCTTGTAGAGGAAAGGGCTGAAGCAGATAGGGTCCTTGCGGTTGGCCTTGGGCGGGATGTTGGCCCATGCCTTTCGCTCGGTGACGACAGTGCGCAAGGCGTTGGCATCATAGCCCTTATCGGCGAGCAGCATGGCACCCTCGGGCAAATCCGTAATCAAGTCCACTGCGGAGGCGATATCACTCATCTGTCCTGCCGTGAGCATCAGCTTGATCGGCCTGCCTTTAGCGTCCACAAGAGCATGGATTTTGGTTGTCAGCCCGCCTCGGGATCGACCAAGACAATGATCTCGATCCCCCTTTTTGCCGTCGCGCCCTGCTGATGGACGCGAACAATGGAGGTATCGATCATTTGCACCTCGCCGTCATGGGCTTTGGTAATATTGGCCATGAGGCGGTCCCATACACCTGCTTTCCGCCATCGGACAAAGCGATTGTAGCAGGTGGTGCGTGGGCCGTATCGCTCTGGCAGATCGCGCCATGGCGCACCGGATCGCAGCACCCAGAAGATGCCGTTGAGCACCCGCCGATCATCGACGCGCGGCACCCCTCGCGGCTTGTTGGGCAACTGCGGCTCTATCACACGCCACTCGAAATCGGTGAGGTCGTATCGGTTCATGGGCAGTCTGAATCACAAACTTGCGCAACATGAAAGCCGCAGGGTTGCGCGAGCACGGTGGAGGCGGACATTATGCCAATCCGCAAATGGACCTGTGAAGAGGTGGCAGATGCAATACGCGACAGGGCAGACGATGAAAGTTGGCGACGAGGTAATTGCCGATGGGATGAGAGGCTTGATTGTCTGCGATTTTGATAACCGCGAGTTTGCAGAAGGCTATGAGACTTGGGACATGCCTACGATCGAAATGATCGGCGGCGGCACTCTGTCATCCGGCGTCATGATCGAAACCGCCGAAGCAGGCATGATCCACTATGTCCAAGGAAGTGGCGTGATCGACCACATCTCATCCCGAAGCCGGTAAACCGCGGCTTATGAGTTCACGGCCTA
>NZ_JAIUHE010000054.1:0-1389 GCF_020164995.1 Mesorhizobium sp. CO1-1-11 | reverse complement strand
GTTCAAATCCTGTCCCCGCAACCAAACAAAACGGCCCGCCTGGCTCAATGCCGGCGGGCCGTTCGCGTTCCGATCTCTCCGCACAGAAATTCGGACCCATCAGCCGCCCCAAACCAAGCCAACAAAGCCCCAGAAAACCAAGTCAGAGCCCCAAAACAAAATCAAGAAGACGGTCGCCAGGGTGCAAGTCGGCGGACCCTTGCCTATCCGGATCACCGCGGAGTCGATCCACCCTGTTCAGGACCCGCAAAAAGGCGCCGCCGACGCGCGGGACAAATCAAATCAGCGAAGGCCATGGGGGCGGGGTTCAAGATCGATGGCCGCCAAGCATGAAACAGGTTGGCCGGTTGGGCTTTAACTCAGCTGGTCTCCTCACACGCTTTCGGATGCGGGTAGCACGGGCCGCGGCCCTCCGCTCCACAGAACTGTCCCAATCGTTATTTCAATTCTGCCGGATCGGGTGACCCCGCTTGAGCGCGTGATGACGGTGAAACGCGTTCGAGGCGGCAGAATGCTCCTCTGCCACATAATCTGTTCCAGGAGGTGCCATGCCCAATTACGCTTTGAACGACCACCATGAGCAATTCATCAAGCGGCAACTCGAATCAGACCGCTACAACAATGCCAGCGAGGTTGTCCGCGCCGGCCTACGCATGCTCGAGGACTTCGAGGCGGAGCAGCAAAAGTGGTTGCGCGAGGAAATTCCCGCACGCCTGGCCGGCTCCAGCAGAATCCGACGAAGGGAATTCCAGCCGAAACGGTCTTCCAGCCTCGAAGCGCGCCGTCGCGCGAAGCAGGCGAAGGCCTATTAGGAACGGAATATCGGATCGTCTTTCATCCCGCAGCACAAGCCGAACTCCAACAGCTCTACGACGGCATAGCCGAGCGGCCGTCGCCAGCAATCGCCTGGAATTTTGTCGTGGTATCCAGGAACCATTGTCTCGGCTTAGCGACTTTTCCACAGCGAGGCACTGAGCGGCTCGAGATCATGCCTGGGCCGCGGATTGTTGGTTGTCGGCGGGCGGTCAGCATTGCCTTCGCGATCAAGGATGAGCAGGTGCTGGTCCCCAGGCATCTTCTACGCGGGTCGGAACATCACCGGAATTGCTGGAGAATCGGTGCTGAAAGCCGCTCGGGCGAGGGTACGTGGGCGGGCAGCAGTCTTCAAAGCGAAGCATGCCAGGCGTCGGGTCAAAGTGGAAACCCACGCATAAACAACCGTTGAAAGCGACGGGGGAATTCAGCCTAGCCAACTCACGAATTTCAGCCCCGTGGATATCTCCACGATAAATCGAAAAAACATTTGGGAACGGTGTTGACAGTTTTGGTTGGTGGCGACTATATACGCCTCACGAACGAGGGCGGTGCGCCGCTGGCGACGAAGAAGTT
>NZ_JAIUHE010000053.1:0-4554 GCF_020164995.1 Mesorhizobium sp. CO1-1-11 | reverse complement strand
GCGCTAGCAAGCGTCCGAAAAATCCTTGGCATAGGGCACTCGCTACTCATTCGTCGCGGAACCCAAGTGCCATTCATCGAAAATAACCGAAACCTGCAACTAGTCTCGCACAGTGCTGATTAGGGGGACGAATTGGTAGCAGATCCTACAAGTGCTCGGATACTTGTATATAATATAGTTACGAACTGGGTTGGAAAGGCCGTAGGCATACCCTCGGCATCGGTCAACATAGGTCGCACGTTCGTCGGCGCTCCGACGGGGGGGTATGGCTTCACGGAAGGCCGATACTTGCAAATGTGTGACGAAATTACGGAGACTTTGGTTGGCGCAAGCGGGAAGTCTCTAAGGTTTCCGGGAAACTGGCGCGTCCAGCATGAGAGCGACTCTATTTCGACATTCATCAACGCAGTTGCTGTCCGCTTGGTGTCAGTCAAGCTGACGGCCAATGGGCTCGCTGCGTATCGCTGGGCTATGCCTGCTTAAAGCCTGCGTCGTCGGGGGTAAGTCATGCCGGATGCTCGTGAGATTCTCCTTGTAACGCTGGTCTTGGCCTATTCCAGCGGAATTGCGTCTGCAGCGTCCGATTTTGCTCCAAAAGTGAAAGACGTTTGTACCGCCAGCGCGACAGCCGGAAAAGGGCTCATATTAAATCCGCGGAAGTTCGTCGCGCTGCTAGTGGAGAAGAAGGCCGGTTTGTCAGCCATCGACCTCGATGCGGAAGGAAACGGTCTCACCTACAAGCAGCAGGCATACGCACTCTTAAGCCCCGAAGAGTTCTGCAAGACGAGTACTTGTGCGAAGGGAGCTGTCGACAAACTGGGCGACGCAAACGTCAAGCTGATCGAATTTGTCAGTACCCACTCGCTGCCGACAAAGGCGGGGGTGAACTCATTCGATACTTCTCGCGTGGCTGTAACGACATCAGGCCTGGGCGGTTTTCTGGAAGGCAAAACCGAAGTCGAATGCTACTCGGCTCCAACTACCAAAGAGCCCGCTGCGCCTGGCCCGGACGGGACGCCAGGCTCCGCGCCAGAGTTACCGCAACACTTATCAATTCGCCAAACCGTTGAAGATCTGCATTATTCCCAAGACGACAACAAGTTCAAATCACTGAAACAGGCGAGCCTATCGCTCTCGGACGACCGAATTGCCGGAAAGAGTTCCTTCTCCATCAACGGCGCCGTAGGATACACTGTCGGTCGCGCTTCATTCGACGAAGACGGTCACTTTATCGGCCAGTTTACCCCTTTCCTCACCTACGAACAGCAATACGTTGAAACGAAGACCAAAACGACCAGAGTGCAAAATCTTGGTGCCGGTTTTGTCGGGGATCTAACTTTCCCGATCGGAGGTCTATACCAAAACATTTCAGCCTTTCCAAAAATCGTTCGGTCATTCAGCAGTGAGGCTGAATTTCTATCCGGAAACATTGTCTATACCCCGATGTATGGAATATCAGGAGTGGATAATGTGTATTACCTAGCGCCAGGGTCCTTGTCGTTTCAAATCAGCCCATCCATAAAGGCTGCTTATAGCAGAATATTGCACGCCGGAACTGATGATACGCTGCGAGAGCAGGGCAGCTACTTTTGGATTGGCCCTCAGATTAGCTTGACGCTGTTTGGAGAGGGAGTCCTGGACGGATTTAACTATAACATCTCGTACAGTACGTTCTTGGTTCCCAATGGAAAGATAAAAGAGATATCATATTTCGAGACGTCCCTTTCATACGACTTTGGCGCCAGCAAATTGATGTCGATACAAGCGAAATACGAAAAAGGTAGAAATCTGGATACATTGGAGAAGGTCGATCAATTTACCGTGGGGCTTGGCGTTAAGTACTGATGGCCCTATAATATGATTGGTTCCGCTATTCAGGCCAATTAAACGAGCAATGGGGAAGATCAGGTGTCAGGAGATGCAGATGACAATCAAGGCGGAGCGACCGCCTCGCCTGGCGACGGCTTGCCTGTCCAACAAGCGGCGCCCAACGTCCATCTCGGCGGGTGGATTTGGATGAATCTGCAAAGATTCGTTGCAATCGTGGTTTCTAAGGCGACACTTATATCAGGATTGGCGGTCTTTGGACTGATCGTCTTCTTTCTGGTGAGGCCCTTCGATAGTCCTGCCGAGCTCCCTGGTGACAATGCCGCCGTGGCTTGGAATACAGCTATAGAGCGTTTGGGTATACAGCCACTCTATCCACCACAAGAAGATTTTCTTGTCGGCGACGTCTATATCACTCTGGACGACCCCGAAAGCGAAATCGGCGGACAGACGATCCGGTATCCCAGTAATGTTTACAAGGGCAGGGGTGTCAAGATTGGGCGCATAGATATGCGCGAGAGCATAAAGAGGGGAGCCAGAGCTTTCCGATTCCCCGACACCAAGATTGAAGATGGCAAGACAGCGAGGGATCAGCCGAGCTCGGAACCCTCGGTTCCAAGTACACCGGGGGACCTAATCGATTTGTCGCTGGTCGCGTTTCCCGGAATATCGGTCAAACATTATATCGATACGGAGTCAGGGTTTTGGCGATTGTTCGCCGGTAGGCGTTCTGGCGAGATTGAAGAAATTTCCATTCCCTACGCTGAAAGCTATGGCGCTCCAGTCGTCGATTCGTTGCTTGCATTGGGAAAATATTGCAGTGATCAGGCTACAGCTGAATTTTGTACCGATGATGTAGCAAGGAAAATTCTGGGGTATACGCTGGGAAAGGATGTCGAAGCCACGCACGATAACAAATATATATTTCCGGTCAGCATCAGTATTGTTGGGCAGGTGTTTCTTGCTAGGGAATTGAGAATAAAGCGGTACCGCGGCGACTCATTGTCGACTCGTATCAGCAAGGAAGAGGCCGCCGACAAGTCAGAGCCGATCCCCACTCCCGGCACCTCCTCAGCGACCCAACCTGATGAAAGCAAGCCATTCGTCGATTACGCGACCTACGAGAATAGGCAGTCAAGCCACATCCAACTCAATCAAGTCTTTGCCCGGCCCGTGGCTTTCGGCTTCCGGCGCGTTTCGTTTGCCCTTCCAAGATCTAAGCCTATGGTATCCGAAGGAGACGCGCAGTGAAAAGGACGGTTCCGATCATTGTAGCCTTACTCTTCGGCCCACCCGCTTTGGCACAGCAGCCAGAGGTCGGCGAAAGAAAGCCAACTGTTGACTGCAAGATAACTCCAGCGAAGTGCATAGGCACCTTTCCATGGAAGCCATCCTCGGGTACGGATGGCATTAGTGATGCCATAAAGAATACTGATAAGGATGATCTTAGAAAGATGGACCAGCAAAAAACAAATATTCAAGGAATAGATAAAAATGTCATCGATAATTTGAAGTTTTAGGAGAGCTGATCTTAGGAGAACAACATGGTTCGTCTTGTGTGCTTCGTCGCTGTCGCGGCTTTTCTGGCTATCTTCAGCTGCTCGCCTTCGCTCGCTAAGCCAGGAGGTGAAACGAACGGTGGGACATGCGGTGGCTGCAACTGCTGCACATGAGGGTAATATGGCAAAGGGCCGTAACACCGGAACGCCTGAAAAGTCCGATTCGTCATTGTTTAGCCAACAGCTGGCCATTGCAGTTGCCGCTGTGACTTTGCTGGGCTTTGGGGTGGCTTTCTTTAATGGCGTGTTTGGGTTGTCACTTTTCCAAAACCCTACTGAACAGTATCGCAAGCAATACGATCAGCTTGTCGCTCCTCTAGTTCAAGGTTCATATGAGCTTAACGAGGCGGCCAGCTATAAGGCACGTTTAGAGGCCGCAAAAGATAAAACTCCTGAGGATCGGGCGATGATTGTCGCAGAGGAATTTGACAATTACCTGTCTGAAAAGAACTTGAAAGGATCTATTGAGCCATCTGTGCGGCTTGTCGAGAGAATTATTTCCTGCCAGCAGTCACTATTCTGTCGGGTCAGCGACTACGAGTCCTTCAGAAAGGATATAATCCAATTTTGGTATAGCTACCGCGGTTCGATCTTGAAAATGAGAGGCAACGGCAAGGCTCTCGACTTTGGCTCGATTTTGGAGTCGGAAGCACGACGTATGTATTGGGAGGACCTCGCCAAAGGTGATCCGAGCTGACCTTTCGGGGAGCAGGCAATGTCGGGATGCTGTGGCCCGAGTAACCTCGCCGCTGGGGGCTTCCGGCGAACCATCTGACAGGGTCTTGGCGCGAACAGAGCTTGAGCTTCGCGCCAGGAGCACCGGTCCATAGTGATAATCTGCGACTTCGATGCTTGGATTAGCTTTTTTGGTTGGTCCGACAAACGTATCAATGGCGCCTTTCCGGCCGGGCAGCTTCCTGAAGGCGACGGTGGTACAGCTGCCACTCGCAGACGTTTGACGCCGTAAGCCGAGGCGATAGGGGGGATATGACAAACATAACAGACTGGACGAAGCCGGGGAGCTTCTCAGCGGGCCGGGATCCGCTCGGCTTTCAGGCAGCATCCGTGAGGCTGTACACCTCGCTTGTGCCAGGCCTAGGCCGTAGACTCATTATCGCGTAACCAGAGGCGGACTGCGACGAGTTTGAGAGCGGCAAGATAGTTTTCA
>NZ_JAIUHE010000052.1:2500-6178 GCF_020164995.1 Mesorhizobium sp. CO1-1-11 | reverse complement strand
CCAAATGAAAGGGCCGCTTAGAGCGGCCCGGGATCCCTTGGTGGGCCTTTATGCATGTTGCCCAAAAGTGTTAGCGGTTTGGGGCAACGACGTGCATCGAACGAAGTGCAGAGAAGATTTCACTGTCATCCGATTGGATGAGAGTTTGAACGTGCGTTTTGCAGACCTGGCAGCGACCTACTCTCCCGCGTCTTGAGACGAAGTACCATCAGCGCTGGAGCGTTTCACGGCCGAGTTCGGAATGGGATCGGGTGCAGCCGCTCCGCCATAACCACCAGGTCGGCAAAACGCACGTTATTCGAGAAGCTGGGTTAGGGATTAGGCAGTAGGGAATGGTGAGTAGGGGATACCTGCTCGCCATCCGGCCGTGCCGTTGCCCGTCTTTCCGCGCCAAGGCGATGCTTTGCAGTTTGCTTCCGGGCAAAGCCCGCAAGCGCGACTGCGCGTCGCCGGTCGTCCGGCGCCCTCGCGGAGCATAGGCCCGTAAGGGCCGCTCATGCGTGAGCGCTGGTCAGACCATTTGACTTCATCAAATGGGTATTAGGAATGAGAACGATCAAGCCGATCGAACTATTAGTACCGGTAAGCTTCAAGCGTTGCCGCTCTTCCACACCCGGCCTATCAACGTGGTCGTCTTCCACGGTTCTCAGGGAATACTCGTTTTAAGGTGGGTTTCCCGCTTAGATGCCTTCAGCGGTTATCCCGTCCGGATATAGCTACCCTGCTATGCGGCTGGCGCCACAACAGGTCCACCAGAGATCCGTCCATCCCGGTCCTCTCGTACTAGGGACAGATCCTTTCAATATTCCTACACCCACGGCAGATAGGGACCGAACTGTCTCACGACGTTCTGAACCCAACTCACGTACCGCTTTAAATGGCGAACAGCCATACCCTTGGGACCTGCTCCAGCCCCAGGATGCGATGAGTCGACATCGAGGTGCCAAACAACCCCGTCGATATGGACTCTTGGGGGTCATCAGCCTGTTATCCCCGGCGTACCTTTTATCCGTTGAGCGATGGCCCTTCCACGCGGGACCACCGGATCACTATGACCGACTTTCGTCTCTGCTCGACTTGTCAGTCTCGCAGTCAGGCAGGCTTATGCCATTGCACTCAGCGAACGATTTCCGACCGTTCTGAGCCCACCATCGCGCGCCTCCGTTACTCTTTAGGAGGCGACCGCCCCAGTCAAACTACCCACCATACATTGTCCCGGACCCGGATAACGGGCCGCGGTTAGACATCCATAGTGATAAGGGTGGTATTTCAAGGGTGGCTCCACCTGAGCTGGCGCCCAGGTTTCAAAGCCTACCACCTATCCTACACATGCCACTACGAATGCCAATGTAAAGCTATAGTAAAGGTGCACGGGGTCTTTCCGTCTAACCGCAGGAACCCCGCATCTTCACGGGGAATTCAATTTCACTGAGTCTATGCTGGAGACAGCGGGGAAGTCGTTACGCCATTCGTGCAGGTCGGAACTTACCCGACAAGGAATTTCGCTACCTTAGGACCGTTATAGTTACGGCCGCCGTTTACTGGGGCTTCGATTCAGAGCTTGCACCCCTCCTCTTAACCTTCCAGCACCGGGCAGGCGTCAGACCCTATACGTCGTCTTGCGACTTCGCAGAGCCCTGTGTTTTTGATAAACAGTCGCTACCCCCTGGTCTGTGCCACCCTCCTCCACTTGCGTGGAAAAGGGTCACGCTTCTTCCGAAGTTACGCGTGCAATTTGCCGAGTTCCTTCAGCATAGTTCTCTCAAGCGCCTTGGTATACTCTACCAGACCACCAGTGTCGGTTTCGGGTACGGTTTATAAGGAGGAGCTATTTCCTGGAACCACGCAGCAGCCCGTTCAATCCGATAAGATTGGACTACCTCAATGATCCGTCACTACCTCCAAGCCCACGAATATTAACGTGGTTCCCATCGACTACGCGTTTCCGCCTCGTCTTAGGGGCCGGCTAACCCTGCTCAGATTAGCTTTAAGCAGGAACCCTTGGTCTTTCGGCGGGGGAGTCTCTCACTCCCCTTACGTTACTCATGTCAGCATTCGCACTTCTGATACCTCCACCACCCCTCACGGGTATGGCTTCGTCAGCTTACAGAACGCTCCGCTACCGCTTGGCCCTTGCGGACCAAACCCTAAGCTTCGGTGTATGGCTTTAGCCCCGTTACATTTTCGGCGCAAAGACCCTTATTTAGACCAGTGAGCTGTTACGCTTTCTTTAAATGATGGCTGCTTCTAAGCCAACATCCTGGTTGTTTTGGGATCCTCACATCCTTTCCCACTTAGCCATAACTTGGGGACCTTAGCTGTAGGTCAGGGTTGTTTCCCTTTTCACGACGGACGTTAGCACCCGCCGTGTGTCTGCCGACTAGTACTCCCAGGTATTCGGAGTTTGGTTAGGTTTGGTAATCCGGTGAGGACCCCTAGCCCATCCAGTGCTCTACCCCCTGGGGTATTCGGTCGACGCTCTACCTAAATAGATTTCGCGGAGAACCAGCTATTTCCGAGTTTGATTGGCCTTTCACCCCTAGCCACAAGTCATCCCGAACTATTGCAACAGTTATGGGTTCGGTCCTCCAGTAAGTGTTACCTTACCTTCAACCTGCTCATGGCTAGATCACTCGGTTTCGGGTCTAATGCGACGAACTGAACGCCCTGTTCAGACTCGCTTTCGCTGCGCCTACACCTAGCGGTTTAAGCTTGCTCGTCACACTAAGTCGCTGACCCATTATACAAAAGGTACGTGGTCACCCAGGACGAACCTTGGGCTTCCACTGTTTGTAGGCAACCGGTTTCAGGTACTCTTTCACTCCCCTTGTCGGGGTGCTTTTCACCTTTCCCTCACGGTACTAGTTCGCTATCGGTCATGCACGAGTACTTAGGCTTGGAGGGTGGTCCCCCCAATTTCAGACAGGATTTCACGTGTCCCGCCTTACTCGAGGACGATTGATTGCATTACGCGTACGGGGCTGTCACCCACTATGGCCCTACTTTCCAGAAGGTTCCGCTTGTCTCTCAATCGCCACTGGCCTGGTCCGGGTTCGCTCGCCACTACTTCCGGAGTCTCGGTTGATGTCCTTTCCTACGGGTACTTAGATGTTTCAGTTCCCCGCGTTCGCCACTTTATCCCTATGTATTCAGGATAAGTTACCTATATCTGATACTTGGAAACCACAGCAGCACCAGCGCAATCTCGAAGAGATTGTCGCTCATGCTACTCTGATTTTCCAAGCACCTTAGGTGGGTTTCCCCATTCGGAAATCTACGGATCAAAGGGTATTCGCACCTCCCCGTAGCTTATCGCAGCGTATCACGTCCTTCATCGCCTGTGCATGCCAAGGCATCCACCAATTGCCCTTAAGACACTTGATCGTTCTCATTGCCAATACCCATCGCGCAATCCCAAGGATTATCGCTTCAGCCTCCCCCTTGCGGGACCGGCATCCGCGCAATCCCGAAGGGATTGTCGCCACGCGATCTCGAAGAGATCGTCGCGTCAGCCAAATCCTGTGCAGGACCCGGCTTGATGTCATTGGCACAAAAAGACCAGCTTCTCGAGATCGGTTCGAGGGTGCGGTTAGGCAAGCCCATCATATGCAAGGGATTGAGCGTCCCTTGCGACAAATCATGACCCTTGCGGCTCATGAAGTTCGAACAAATCTTCTC
>NZ_JAIUHE010000051.1:0-6331 GCF_020164995.1 Mesorhizobium sp. CO1-1-11 | reverse complement strand
GGGGTTCCGAGGCGCCCGGATTGGGCGGAATGGACACGCACTTTCGTTGTCCCCGACAAACGCTCGGCCGGTTTGCGGGGCACGCTGACGCAACTGTGCTGCGCGGTGATGGAGTACGCACTCGACGAAGGCCTTAGCGCGGTGGGCGGTGTCCAGGAAACTTACTTCATGCCCCACCACGGGGCACTCAAGTGGCGAGCCGAGCCTTTGGGCATGGCCAGAGAAGAAAACGGGGAGTGGTACATCGTTGCCTACATTGACGTGAGTGAGCGGGCGCTAGCAAGCGTCCGAAAAATCCTTGGCATAGGGCACTCGCTACTCATTCGTCGCGGAACCCAAGTGCCATTCATGGCCGTGCCTCGCAGGCAAACTTACAATACAAAGGTTGACCACTCAACTTTGCTAAGTAATTTCCAGTCGTTCTCTCAGTCTATCACCATCACTATCTAATGGAGAAAAGCAATGGAAACACGTAGTTGGTATGCATGGATCAACAAAATGCCGCCAGAACCAGACGATTTTCACGTCATAGGCGAAGTATTCGTTGGAAATCCGGGTGTGGAGTCCTTCCTTGCGGTCAGGGAGCCTCAGGGAATAAACGGCAATATTCTATTGCTCGACTTACACCTTGTGCAACGACCGGGAATGTGGCCCCAGAGGATGACTTGGGTGCAAGCAAGGTACGATTCCGTAATTCGCCCGGACGGACCCAATTATACAGACGTAGAGGTATTCTCAGGATCTGACTCGATTGCAAACATAGTTGTGCAATCGATTCAGTGAAATGCTGGTAAACGCCTTTTGGACATAAGTTCGTTCGCGATTCTTATCTTCCGTTTCAATCGGCGTCTATTAAGAGGAATTTCTATGATCAGACATACAACTCGTATAAAACGAGAAATTATCTTTTTTTTGTTGCTTGGTCTGTTACAGGCGACTGCCCCCGTGGAACTAGCAGGTGCCGCGGATTACGACATCGGTGCGATGGGTCGCGAATGCACCGAAAAGATAGGTGTAATCGAACCGTTCAATTGTCTAAATGGTGAACTGATCCCCATCACGACAAACGGCCGGTTGGTCAATCCGGGAGAGTCCGCTCCCTCGGTTTGCGACAAACCAAGCTTCTTGGCTCCTGCATTTTGCAAGCCTCTCTCTAGAGTTGGCCGACTACCGAGCGTGGGGCCGAATGGCGTTGAAGACGACGATGTGCAAGTCATATTCATTTGTCGACGATATAACGATGTAACGGATCCGAACGATCCAAAATTTAAAGACGTTGCGATTGTCCAGCACCGAAAGTCAACGGGCGATACGTGCTTCTTTCAGCATCTTGCGGATTACCTCGACGCAACTCGCGTCCCGCCACCAACCGAAGCTGCTTCCCAAACGCCCGCGGGAAGCCCCACAGCAGAGCAATTCTGGCTACCCCCACAGCAAACGGCAAATATCAATTGCAATAGTTGCCACGACGCGGGGCCGTTCATCCACTCGCCCTATATTGACCAGGTGAGGGTTCCCAGTACGCCAACCGAGACTATAGTTTTTCCGTTCCCTGACGTGCGGAACAACGAGCCGACCAACTACCGCTATGTCGGCCAACCATTTCAAACTTGGGGGATTCCTCAGATGATCGTTCCACAAGGTAACAAATGCGCGGAATGCCATGTATTCGGGATTAACGCTTCAAGCGATAACTTTACTCGGTTCGCCGTTGGCAGGGCGGCGCCCAACTCGATCACCGAAGGTTATACACATTACCCCAACAGCCATTGGATGCCTCCAGCCCAAGCACAGGAGATGCCGGAACAAATATTTGAGCGCCTATATGGTCAATCGATCGATCAGATCCTTGCTTGTGGAGCGCGCGGTGCAATGGAGTCTGCGCCGGAGTGCAATCGTCGTGCCTTCGGCCCGTAAGATTGTCGAAGACAACAACTAATGACGAACAGCTAAGTTTGTGTCTACTTATATCTGAAGGTTTAGCGGAGGAAACCATGGCACTCGACCCAAACATAAACCAGATAAAGGTGCATCCCGCCATTGGGTTCGCGCGTCTCTCAACAAGCCCGGACTACTACGTCTTCGACCCTATGAGCCCGGTCCGCGGGGTCTATAAGTCGGGCGTCAAAATAATGCGCCAAGCAGTCCAGTTCCGTTTGTTCGCATATGGAGACAACAACGACGGGCTCTATGAGCTAACAGAGGAGAGGCTGCACGAGATGGGACTTCGGGCGATCTGGTCCGTTGAGCTGGCCAACGGAAAGATTGAGAGTCTCACGCAGAATCCCTCCGACCGCTTCCATGCGCGCGGCGACACGGGAGCCGGCGATCTGCAGCTCGTAGGCAATCTCAGCACTTTTGCAGAAGGAAGTTCTATCGCAATGGGCGAGATCAAAGTGGACGGTCTTTTTGTCCCCCCAGTTGCCGCAGTCATAAGGCGTACCTTGACGACACCAACTCAGCAAATGGGGATGTACGACCGGGACATATCTGACAATACGTCTGATGGCTCGGTTAGCGCGAGGCTCCAAGAAGTTGCCACTGGTAACGCAATCGGAATAGCAATACTACCAGCGTGGATTTCCATATGTCCACAAGATTTTGCTCCATCCTGGAATGATCAAGGTGTGAATCACAACCTGCTTTCACTACTGCAAGACAAGTTGCATACACCCAACGCCCCATTGACAAACCCAATCAATATTCAAGCTAGAGCCTTGGACCGTCAAACGTTAGAGCGGGGTACAGCTGTTTTTAGTCCTGGCATAGAGCTTGATGGATCTTTCACGCCAGCACAATTCTATCCAGAATCTGTCACAAATGATCTCGACGAGATACGCTTTATGCCGAGCCGGGCTGGAGGTGGTGTTGCACCAGGATCGTTAACAGACAGCCTATGCAGCCCGTGGCAATATGATTTCCGCGCTTGTACATGTTCCTGGTGGCCCAATCACCGACCCGATGTAGCCTTTAAGGATGACGGCAACGGCGTTGAAGGTAATTGGCGCCGGAGGATAGCAGCCGAGAGCGGAAATTCTCCGCCTAGCGGTTTGCTGGAAACCAATCCCGATTTCATTGAACATGTAGATGAGCTGGGGATTATAAAGAAGGCGCCTGGCGATCCGAGCAAGCATGCCGAGACGGAACGACGAAACGATATAGATCCATTGATTGCATGATGATTTAGTTAGATTGGAATTGTGAACTGGGGGATGCGGCATGTCAGAAGGAATTGGCAACGAAGGGATAATTTTATCCAACACACCGGATCATCTATCTCGGTATAACGCGCTCGGGTCAAACGGAAACTACAGAGATGATTTTTTCTCGGATCAAGACTTCTATCTTTTTCGCACGAAACTGGGAATCGGGTTGGTTCTAGTGGACGGAACGCGTGTCCACTTAATAGATGAGGCTCTTGCCTCCCAGCTGGAGTGCGCATCCACGCAAGGTAGGCGCGAAGATTTGCGCGACATCTTCGTGAGCCTTGGTTTTTATCTTGAACCGCTGGTAGACGATTGTTTGGTGGGCGTCCCGCCACCCCGCGCTTTTTCGCTTGCAGTCGCACAGAAATGCAATCTCGGCTGCACCTATTGCTACGCAAGCGGGGGCGACTTCGGCAGCGTCGCCAAGAAAATGGCTTACGAGGTGGCAGTGCGGTCCGTTGACCGGTTAATGGACGGGGTCTGCCCCGGTGAACGCGTGAACTTGGCGTTTCTTGGCGGAGAGCCGCTGGTAAACCGGTCGGTCCTAATTGCTGCGACTGAGTATGCGGCCGAGCAAGCAATACGGCGTGGCATAAAAATTGGCTTTTCGATAACGACGAATGGCACGTTGATAACCCCAGACGACGGTGCGTTCTTTGAGCGGCATAAGTTCGCGGTCACGGTTAGTCTTGATGGCGTAGGCTCGGACCACGATTTACTTCGGCCGTTCAAGTCAGGTCGTGGATCATTCGACCACATTGTGGCGCGGTTACAGCCGCTTTTGGAAATGCAACGTGGTATGCAAGTTTCGGCTCGGGTGACGGTTACCCCGCGCAACTTAAACCTTCGAAGCACGCTGGATCATCTCGTATCGATGGGCTTTCACAGCGTTGGATTCTCGCCAATGGTAAGTTCTCCGACGGGTCGAGATCAGATGGCTGTATCGGATTTTGCTACCTTGCTCGACCAGATGATTGCGTGCGGCACGGAATTTGAACATCGTATCACCAATGGCCAGCACTATCCGTTCAGCAACATTGTTTCCGCCCTTTCCGAAATTCATCGGGGCACCCACCGGCCCTACAGCTGCGGAGCTGGCGGGGCCTATTTCGGGGTCTCGGCGGAAGGGGGAATATCGGCATGTCACCGGTTTGTTGAAAGCGAGACTGGTCAGATGGGTCATATTGACACCGGGGTTGATGTCGCCAAGCAATCCAAATGGTTGGCCGATAGGCACGTTCACCACCAGACGCCCTGCAATCAGTGCTGGGCCAGATACATGTGCGGAGGTGGTTGTCATCACGAAGTCATCCACCGCGGCCGAGTAGGGTGCGACTATATCCGTGGCTGGCTGCACTATGCGTTAGAGACCTATGTTCGGCTCATTGCAACGCATCCGGAATATTTCGGCCCCCGTGGCGGGTTATTTAATGCGGCGCCTGTGGTGTGATGCTTGTATCGTAGGCGGAGGCCCGGCCGGAAGTTCGGCGGCGATTCGCTTAAGACAGATTGGCCTTGAGGTCGTGGTCATTGAGCGAGCGCAGTTTCCGCGCCGCAAAATTGGCGAGTCGCTGGCGCCATCCATCTTGCCCTTGCTCGACGTTCTGGGCGTCCGCGAGCAGGTTGAGAGTGCTGGATTCCCGCGCCCGGTTGGGGCGACCGTCCGCTGGCACGGTGACGTTAGGTTCATATCGCGTGCTTCCCATCATGGGGAAGGTGGCCTTCAAGCAGACCGCGCTGTGTTCGACCACATTCTCCTCAATTTTGCATTCCAGAAGGGAGCTAGAGTCTTGATGCCGGCCCTCGCGGTATCGGCGCGGTATGACAAATGCTGGACTGTTAGCGCGAGCACTCAAGAGGGAAATATCGAGATTACTTGTCGCTACCTTTTGGACGGCGCAGGGCGACGCGGGTTCTTGAAACATGCTCGTCGGACCCGATTGATGCCGTCGACTCTTGCTTTGTTCGCCTATTGGACCGACCATAATCTGCACAGCTCGGAAACCCGCGTCGAAGCCTTTTCGGACGGTTGGTTCTGGGCTGCCCCTCTTTCGAATGACCAAGCTAATATAGCTGTTTTTATCGACCCAAAGGGCAGAACTCTCACCCAAGGGGACTTAGAACGACCCTACCGTGCGCTGCTGTCGAGATCATTACTGCTACGGCGGTGTTTGGAAGGATGTATGGTTTCCCCCGTCATCGGATGCGATGCGGCCGCAAACATGGCCCAGGAACCGATCGGTGAGGGCTATGTCCGTTTGGGCGATGCAGCCATGTGTATAGATCCACTCGCTGGTCAAGGCACACATTTGGCTATCATGATGGGACTGCAGGCTGCGGCCGTCACAAACACGGTCCTATCGACACCAACTTGCCGGGAAATTGCGGAGCAGTTCTATCGAAACCAGGTTGCCCGGTGGGCCCAACACTTTTCAGCCATATCTGCCGAATTTTACGCAGAACGCGCTGAAGTCGACCCGTCGACCTTCTGGACAACGCGAGCGCACGGGTTTCCATCAATAGGAAATCCACCTAGAGCGGCGACAACGACTAAGGACTTGGATCCTGACACGCGGCTCTTTTGGTCAACCAATGCCCAGTTCACCATTGCTGGTATACTAATCAAAGATAGGATTGAGGAGGCTCTTGTCATCTTTTGTCGGGTAGGGGATCGCTCAATCGCCTTTCTTGGTGGTGTGCCTGTACGACAGGTAGCTGAGCACCTCCTGGAGCCGGGGCGAGCCTATCAAATCGCAGCGCGCCTCGTTCCGTACATGGGAGAGCGCGCCGCAGTAGAGACTGTCCTGAAGCTTTGGCAGTTTCGGGTACTTGCCACCGACGAGAGCGAGCGCGAGAACCACAAGATTATCGTCCCCACGCAGCCGCTCATGGGTGTCGCCAATTGAAGGCACTTCATTTTCGAATGCGACACCTGAGGCCGACCGGCTACTTGGTCTTTCGTGAATGAGTAAGTGTTACTATAGCTGCGAGCTTGTGCTGTCGGTAAAGAATTGCCCAATCTGACCAAATCTGCTTTGGGGACGGACGTTTGTGGGCGGCGGCGGGCAAGACCTCGTCGGAAACATCCCAAATCCTTGGTCTGACCGAGCGCACCGTCAAATGGC
>NZ_JAIUHE010000050.1:0-6357 GCF_020164995.1 Mesorhizobium sp. CO1-1-11 | reverse complement strand
AAGCTCGACGGAGTGGGGGTCGACCTCTCACCGAAGCATGCTTCCGCCTCACCGCCGCGAATTGCTCGGCGCCCCATAAACCGGCGTCTCGATCCCTTCCATCCGTGCCTTGATCTGCAGCGCGACATATTTCGAATAGAAGCGCGACAGCGCGAGATTGCCGCCGTGGAACCACAGTGCTTCCTGCGCCGTCGGCTTCCACATATTGCGCAATTCGCCTTGCCAGGGGCCGGGGTCGCCCTTGACGCCGGAGCCGAGGCCCCAGCAGGGGCCGACCTTGTCGGCTACCTCGCGCGAGACGAGCGCCGCCACATTCTCGTTCATCGACTGATAGCCGGTGCAGGCGACGATGGCGTCGGCCTCGAGCTCGCTGCCGTCCTCGAACAGGATGCCTTTCGCCGTCAGCGATTTTATCGCGACGCCGCTGCGGATGCCGACCTTGCCGTCGATGATCAGGTCCGAGGCGCCGACGTCGATGTAATAGCCGGAGCCGGTGCGATAGGCCTTCATCAAAAGGCCGGTTTCGTCGTCGCCGAAATCGAGCGCGAAGCCGGAGGCGGCGAGACGCTCGTAGAAATCGGCGTCGCGCGCGCGAATGACGTCGTAGAGCGCGCGCTGGCCCTTGGGCACCAGCGCGAACGGCGTCGAGGCGACGATCATGTCGGCCTTCTCGGTGGTGATGCCGCGTGCCAGCGCGTCCTCGGAGAATATCTCGAAGCCGACCTGCATCAGCGTGTCCGACTTGACCACCGTGGTCGGCGAGCGCTGGATCATGGTGACGTCGGCGCCGCTCTCCCAGAGATCGACGCAGACGTCGTGGCCGGAACTGGCCGCGCCGATGACGGCGACCTTCTTGCCGCGGAATTTCTCGCCGCTGGCATACTGGCTGGAGTGCAGCAGCTCGCCCTTGAACTGGTCGGAACCCGGCAGATCGATCTTGCGCGGCGGACCGTAGGCGCCGGTGGCGAAGACGATGTGCTTCGGCTTCAGCGTGATGCGCTGCCCGACGCGGTCGACCACCACGGTCCATTCTTTCTCCGCCTCGTCGTAGCTGGCGCTGAGGCACCTGGTGGCGACCCAGTAATTCAGCTCCATGACGCGCGTGTACATTTCCAGCCAGTCGCCCATCTTGTCCTTGGGCGTGAAGACGGGCCAGTTGTCGGGGAACGGTATGTAGGGCAGATGGTCGTACCAGACCGGATCGTGCAGCACGAGCGTGCGGTAGCGGTTGCGCCAGGAATCGCCCGGCCGTGCGTTCTTCTCGATGACGATGGTTGGCACGCCGAGCTGACGCAGCCGTGCGCCGAGCATGATGCCGCCCTGGCCGCCGCCGATGACCAGGCAATAGGGTTGCTCCGTTACGCCGAGCTCGCGCGCCTCACGCGCCCGCGCTTCCGACCAGGTCTCGCGTTCCGGGTCCGCCTTGTGGCGCACGCCCAGCGGCCGCGCCGCGCCCTTGCGCTCCTCGTATCCCTTCAAGTCGGTCATCGCAGTGAACAGGGTACGGCAGCGGCCGTCGCGCAGCCGCATGATGCCTTGGCCCGTGGCCGCCGCTGTCTCGAAGGTGAACCAGGCCTCGATCGTGCCTTCATCCGAGGTCGCCTCGCCGGTGAGCTGCCACGCGGCAGGCTTCGTCGTCGCCAGCATCGACTTCAGCATGTCGGCGATGGCCTCGCGGCCTTCCATCGTCGTGACGTTCCAGGTGAAGGCCAGCAGGTCGCGCCAATAGCAATCGTCGACGAACAGGTTGCTTGCGGCTGACACGTCGCCGGATTCAAGCGCCTGCGAAAACGAGCCAAGCCATGCGGCCGCCTGTTTGGATGGTGACATTTCGAGCATTTCTTCCCTCTTGCATACGTCCGATCCGTGTATTGGGACGGTAACCGTCGAAGTCGGCGCTGCCCCTCATCCGCCTGCCGGCACCTTCTCCTCGTATAGTGGGGCTCCTCGCATAATGACGGGCTCCTCGTATAGTGACGGGGAGAAGGGACTAGTCTCCCAGCGGCTCCATTTCCTTGCCCGTGCGGTGGATCTGGGCGTTGTATTTGATGCGGCGCACGGTCTCGCGGGCCGGGCCGTCGAGCTTGTAGGCCGACGCCACCGCCAGGAGGTCGATCATCGCCAGGAAGGCGAAGCGCGAGGCCGTCGGCTTCAGCGTGTCGGGATATTCGGGCACGGCAACCGTCAGCCTGACGTCGCAGGCGCGGGCGAGCTCGGTATCGGGCGCCGTCACGGCGATCGCGTTGGCACGGTAGTGCTTGGCGAGTTCGACGGCCTCGATCACCTCGCGCGTGCGCCCGGTCGCCGAGATGGCGACCACCAGGTCGCCGGGCTTCAGCGTCGAGGCGGTCATGCGCATCAAATAGGGGTCGCACTGGGCGCTGATCGAGATGCCATAGCGAAACAGCCGGTACTGAGTTTCCTGCGCCAGCGCCGAAGAGCTGCCGCCGAGCCCGAACACGGTGACCTGGCGGGCCCGGGCGATCAGCTCGGCGGCCTTTTCCAACTCACCCGGATCGAGCTGCCGCTCGGCTTCCTGCAGCGCCCGGCGCGCTTCGCCGAACACCGCGTTCCAGAACGGCATGGCGGCGTCGCCCTCCCTGGCCGGCGACGTGTCCAGGTAGAGTGCGCCGACGACGAGGCTCTGCGCCAGCTTCAGCTTGAAGTCGCGCACGCCCTCGCAGCCGATGGCGCGGCAGAACCGGGTCACCGTCGGTTCGCTGACGCCGGCGCGCTGGGCCAGCGCCGCGTTGGAGGCGTCGACGGCATATTTGACATTCTCGAGCACGACATCGGCGACGCGGCGTTCGGCCGGGCGCAATTCGCCGTAGGAATCCTTGACCAGCGAGATGATGTCGGGAATGCGCCGGACGGGTTCGCCCCCGGTTCCCTCTTCGTCCGCGATCGGATGGCTGGCAGCTTCGGTCATGAAGGCGGTGTTCCCTAGCCCGTTTTCGACCTGACCTCTTATCATGTTTGCACGCTGTCGTTCCATGCGCAGGACGGCGCTGCAACCGATGCGTGCCGCGAGGGCATTCGCGTGTGCGCCTGCCAAATCATGTAGGAAAGCAACACAGATTTCAAGGTAAAGAATAGCACGCCAAAACAGATAGTTATGTCCGGTAGGCAATTCTCGTCCTACGCTTGCCGTCGTCGACGCTTGACAGCAAAGTAGGATAGTTACACACTGATTTTTGACAGTCTGATGACCTTTGGATCATCACGCAATCTCCGAGGGGCGGATGAACGCGGGCGAGATAACAACGCCGAAGCTTGGCGTGCAGGCAGCGACCAAGATCTATCACACGGCGTCCGGCGACCTCTTGGCGCTGGACCGCTGCAGCCTCGACGTCAGAGCCAATGAAATCGTCTCGATCGTCGGCCCGTCCGGTTGCGGCAAGACCACGCTTTTGTGGTCGATGTCGGGGCTGCACGGCCTGACAAGCGGCGCGATCAAGCTCGACGGCAAAGAGATTTCCGGGCCGCATCCCGATATCGGCATCGTCTTCCAGGAAGCCAACCTCCTGCCCTGGCGCAATCTCGACGCCAACATCCGCTTCCCCTTCGAGATCAAGGGCGAAAAACCGGACCGCGCCTGGATCGCGCATCTGCTTAACCGCGTCGGCCTCGACGGTTTCGGCGGCAAATTCCCGCGCGAGCTTTCGGGCGGCATGCAGCAGCGCGCGGCGATCGTGCGGGCGCTGGCGCTGAAACCCTCGGTGCTTTTGATGGACGAGCCGTTCGGCGCGCTCGACAGTTTTACCCGCGAGGAGATGAACCGGCTGGTCGAGGAGATCTGGCTCGACACCAAGACCACCATCGTCTTCATCACCCACTCGATCGAGGAAGCGATTTTCCTCTCCGACCGCGTCGTGGTGCTGAGCGCGCGGCCGGGCCGCGTCGCCAAGGAATACCGCGTGCCGTTCCCGCGGCCGCGCTCGCTGGAGATCATGGCGACGAAGGAGGTGTTCGACCTCACCAACCGGATCAAGATGGACATTGTCGGAGAGCGCACCAGACCGAAGGCGCCGGAGCGCCCGAGCGCCGAGATCGTGAGGATCAGGCCGTGAGCGACGCCATTCCCGAATTTTCGAAGTCGAAGTCAGGCGATGGGCAAGACGTCAGCCTGACCAACCTCTCGGCCTTCGCCAGCGGCCCCGGCATCAAGTCGGGCAAGGAGGTAGCGGCCATCCTCGCCGTCGCCGTCATCATCATCGGCGGCATCGAACTGGCGCTGCGGCTGTTCCATGTGCCGCTCTATATCATGCCGCCGCCGAGCTCGATCGCCTATGCGCTGTTCGACGAGTTTCCGCTGATCGTGCCGCATCTCGGCTATACGCTGGTCGAGCTGGTGTCCGGCTTTGCCATCGGCGCCGCCGTCGGTCTGGTGCTGGCCGCCGTCATCACCCAGTTCCCGTTCGCGGAAAAGATCGTCGCGCCGTATATATTGCTGCTGGTCACCACGCCGATGCTGGCGCTGGTGCCGCTGCTCATCTTGCGCTTTGGTTTCGGCTACACGCCCCGTATCATTGCGGTGGCCCTGGCCGCCGGGCCGATGGTGATGATCAATGCCGCCACCGGCTTTCGTCGCGTCGACAGCGCCAAGATCGCGCTGGCGCGGTCCTATGGCGCTAGCACCTTGCAGATCTTCTGGAAGATCCGCGCGCCGATGGCGCTGCCGATGATCCTGGTCGGGCTGATGATCGGCGCCATCTTCGGCCTGCTCACCGCCGTCGGCGCCGAGATGGTCGGCGGTGGCTTCGGCCTCGGCAACCGGCTCACCACCTACTCGTCGATGATCCAGATGCCGCAATTCTTCGCCGTGGTGCTGATCCTGTCGATGCTCGGCATCCTGATCTACGTGCTGTTCTTCCTCATCGGCAAGAAATGGGCGAGCTGGGAGGCTTGACGCAGAAGCAATGACCACGCCCGGGAGGCGGGCGGCAAGGCAGACTGACATCAAACAAAAAAGGGGAATGCCATGACCAAAGACAATTTCATCCAGCAGGCGGGAATGAGCCGCCGCACCTTCCTGCAGGTGACCGGCGCCGGGCTGGTGACGGCGACCGCGCTCGGCGCCACCGGCCTCAGGGCGAGGGCCGAGGCCTATGGAAAATTCACCTGGATCTCGCCGCGCGGCACGCTCGAAGTGCTCGACGACTATCCCTACTGGGCGGCCAAGAAGGCCGGCTATTTCGACGGGCTGGACACCGACATGCAGCCGGGACCGTCCGACGGCACGGCGACGGTGAAGTTCGTCGATGTCGGCCAGGCCGATATGGGCTTTCCATCGCCCGGCGTGTTCTCCTTCGCCATCCAGAACGGGATGAAGCTGAAGTCGGTGTTCCACATGGGCGCGCGCGACACGTTCAGCATCGCCTTCCGCAAGGGCGAGGGCTCGAACGACCTGAAGAAGCTCGAAGGCAAGACCATCCTGCTTGGTTCCGCAGCCTGGCAGTCGATCACCGATCCGCTGCTTGCGGCGCAAGGCGTCGACATCAAGAAGGTCAAGTATGTCGAGGCCGGCTGGCCGACCTGGGGCACCGCGCTTGCCGGCGGCCAGGGCGATGCGGCGCTGTCATGGGAAGGGCTGCGCGCCGAATGGATCGCCAAGGGTCTCGATTTCGAATACTGGCTCGGCGTGAAGAACTCGAAACTGCCGGCCAATACCTTCGTCGTGCGCGCCGCCGATCTCGAGGATCCCGACAAGAAGGCGTTCCTGGAAAGATACCTGCGCGGCTGGGCGATGGGCCTTGAGTTCGGCTATCAAAATCCGCGCGCGGCGGTCGAAGCGGTGTTCGAGCAGTTCCCGACCCTGGCCAAGAACCTCGGACCGGAGCTCGGCACCACCTCGATCCTGCAGCAGATCAACGTCTTCCGCGGCGACATGGACAAGCGCGGCGGCTGGGGTTCGCACGACATGGCGAGCTGGCAGGGCTTCTTCGACGAGATCCACAAGATCGGCCAGATCACCAACCCGGTTAAGGCCGAGGATGTCTGCAGCAACGACCTGATCCCGGCCGCCAACGACTTCGACAAGGCCAAGGTCAAGGCCGACGCCGACGGGGTCAAATTGTCGGAGGGCTTTGCCGCGCTCGATGTCGAGAAGATCAAGGCGCACCTGTTCGATTCGGCGGTGAAGTAGAGGCGCGCAAGCGAAGGCCATGACGACGCCACTCCTCATTGCCCTGCCTTGGCTCCTTTCCTCTCCCTCCGGAGGGGGGAGAGGTGGCGCCGCGAAGCGGCGACGGAGTGGGGGAAGGCGGTCGCTAAACGCGCAGTCGCTGCGGGACAGGCACAATCTGGCGAAGTAACCTCAGGCGGGCGGCGAAGGTCGACCCCCACTCCGTCGAGCTT